>CAJUKM010000005.1 GCA_910587535.1 uncultured Bacilli bacterium | reverse complement strand
TGTAATTTTCAATCTAACTACTAGATCTACTTCTTACACTTTTATAGTACCAAATCTCTATTATTTTATCTGCGATTTCCTTTACTTTTTTTCTATTTAAATCCGTAAGTTTTGATATGTCGTCGACTGCCCTGGCATGAGATGGGATGAATAACTTACCATCTAAAGAATCTAAATAATCTAAAGTTTCTAAAAAGGCTTTTACATCGTAGATAAAAAATATGTGATATTTAGATATGATATCTTCACTAAAAAGGGAATCTCCTAGAAAAAATACATCATCTACTGTTTTATATCCCACCATGTCGAAGAAATGCCCTTTTAAAGGGAAATATTCTATTCCTTGTACATCTAAATCGGTTAGTTTTAGAGAACTAGACTCTTTGGCCATCAAAAATTTATTTCTCAAATCTTTAAAAGGATAGCCTCCATACAAAAATGAAGCTTCCAAAATTGGATTTTCTAAAAAACACTGTTCGATATTGGAAGAAAAGATACAGCATCCGGTTTTATCTTGGATGTATTTGTTTCCTCCTACATGATCGGCATTTGAGTGGGTCGCTAAAATTCCTTCCACTTTAAATCCATTAGCTTCGATGATCTTCATTATTTTTCTTCCAGCATCTTTATCATTGCCAGAATCGATCAAATAGACTTTTTCATCATCGATTTTAAATATGCCGATATTAGTTGGATTATCTATGTAATAAGTACGACTCCCTACTTGTTTAAGGTCCATAAGCACTTCACCTCTTCAATCCAAATTATATCATAAAAAGATTGACAATAGTCTCACTTTTAGGTAAGTTATTGCTATAAAGTAGAGAGGATTTAATATGAAAGATAAACTATTAAAACTATTAAACAATTCCTATAGTCCGTATTCAAACTATAAAGTTGCCTGTATAGCAGTAATGAAAGACGGAAAAGAATTTTCTGGAGTCAACGTCGAAAACGCATCGTATGGTGCGACGATCTGTGCTGAGAGAAGTGCAATAGTAAGTGCCATTTCAGCTGGTTACAAAAAGAAAGATTTTGAAAGCTTATATGTGATGTGTGACAACGAAAAAATTGGCATGTCTTGCTTTCTTTGCAGAATGGTCATAAGTGAAATGTTTGAACCTGACAAAATAATTATTGCAATGAACCCTAGAGGAGAGACGATATCTCATACTGTAGAGGAATTGTGTCCATACCCTTTTAATGAAGAAGATTTAAAAAAATGAAGGTTAGTACCTTCATTATTACATGCTCTTTGGCATATCGATTCTTTCAGAAGCAACCGCTTTATCGACAGAGTCATCGACATAATCCTCGGTCATTTTACTTCCTAAGCTCTCATCAATCACTGTTAAACAAGCACGCTCTATATCAGTTATCTCACTATCGTCTTTAATAGCGATTATTCTAGACATTTCTAGCAATTCTCTACTACTGATCTCACTCAAAAAAACCTCATGTGTACCCTCTTTAATCGCATCTTTCAAGCTTTTTAACCTTCTATATAATAGTATTTTATTTGCTCTTTCGACGGGTTTAGCAGCTTCTTCTCCCACATGCTTTAAAACAGCTCCGCAAACTAGTATTCTTTCTTCAAAAGTAGTACTTTTCATCATTTCAGTTAGTTCCATAGCGTTGGCTTTATTCGCATCTATCAATTTTACTATAGCCTCCAAATTATTTAAAACTCCTATTTTAAAAGCTCTTTGTAAGTTTATCATTTGTTCAGTCATAATTACATAACTCTCCTTTGAGTGTATATTCTATTATAAACTGCAATAAAACACAATGTTTTTTATTTAATTATTTCAAAAATAGTTATTGTAAATTTACAAATTTTTACAAAGCAGGCACTTTATTTATAAAGACAAAGGGAAAAAGCTTGCGTAATTTAAAGGAAAAAGAAAAATGTAAATTTACCTTACTTTTACATCTTTCTTTCAAATATGACTCCGTCGAATATAGGATCGTCATCTTCAGTAACCCACAATAAAATTGGATACTTTTTATTTAGTTTTTCTATTTTTTTTGAAGAATAATCATCCTTGCTTATCGCTAAAAAATCTGGTTTACACAAAAAATTAAAAGCCATCTCATACAAGAGCCACTTGATTACTGCTGGTAGAGAGGAACTAGTTAACTTTGAAGCTAAAAGACCTCTTTGATAATTAGGCCTTAAAAACCTAAACCACGCCACATATAATGGGTTAAAACTCTTTACCATAAATGGTCCATTATAAATATCGAGCATTTCCGCAACTCTTTTACATATTTTAAAAGAGCCTTTATCGGTCTTGATTTCGATATCCAATAATACTTTGCCATCTACTAATTTAAGAACTTCATCTAAGAATGGTATTTGCTCGTTTGAATTACTTAATTTGATGCTCGCCAATTCTTCTCTAGAAAGATTTTTAATCTTTTTATCGATTCCAGTCAATCTCTTTAAATTATCGTCGTGGAATACAACGAGGTTCCCGTCCTTTATCAAATGTACATCTAATTCGATAGGAATACCTTCTTCTAAGCACTTTTTAAACGCTAGAATACTATTTTCAGGTACGGTTTCATCGTGTAGTCCCCTATGAGCTATCTTGAGATTATTTATTGGTATTTTCATAATAATCTCTTTCACTTATCGCATCGAGCACATAATCTAGTTCATCGATACAATCTTCGTCATATTCTTCATCTTCGATGACTTCTCGTATCTTTATCATTAAGTCTTTTAAAGAACTAGCCCTGGCATAATCTATATAATATCTCTCTAAAATATCTATTTCTTTAAAAGTAAGCATTAGGTTTCCAACTTTTTTAAAAGAATGAGCATTAAAATCGATATCTTTTAAAAGAGACTCCATATCATATTTTTTACCGTTCACTATCATCGATTATCTCTCTAAGAGCACTTATGAGTGCCAACTTTCCATATTCGTAAGTTAGTCCACCTTGCAAGTAAGCAATATATGGCTCTCTTAATGGTCCATCACAGCTTATTTCTATGGATGAGCCTTGGATAAAACTGCCCGAAGCCATAATGATATCGTCTTCATATCCGGGCATCTCTGTTGGCATCGGTAAAGCATTAGAATCTATTGCAGAACCTTTTTGTATACCTTGGACAAATTTTATTAAGGTGTCTCGGTTATGAAAAGTTATCATCGAGACGATATCGGCCCTTTTCTCATCAAACTTGGGAGATACCTCATACCCCATTTTATCTAATACATATGACACTAGAACGGAGATTTTTAAGCTGCTCCCTACCACACTAGGTGCCATATATATTCCTCTTAAAAATTCACTGTTCACACCTAAACTAGGTCCGACTTCTCTTCCCTCTCCGGGTAAAGTCAACCGTTCTCCTGCAAGATCGACAAGACATTTTTTCCCTGCAATATATGCACCATTAGGAGCGATTCCTCCTCCCAAATTCTTTATAAGAGACCCGACAATTATATCAGCCCCAACTTCAAGAGGAGATTTATCTTCGACGAGCTCACAATAACAGTTGTCGACCATTATTATGACATCCTCGTCAACCCTTCGAATCTCCTTTACGACTCTTTCTAATTTGTCTATAGTTATACTAGCCCTTTTAGAATATCCTCTCGATCTTTGGATATGTATGAGTTTATAATTTTTGTTCTTTATTCTAGATAGAATCTCTTCTACATCGAAATCATCTTCGATGAGATCGACTTGATCATAATTTATATTATACGACTTTAAAGAACTTTCATTTTCCTTTATCCCTATTACTTCTTTTAATGTATCGTATGGTTCTCCAGTGATACACAAAAATTCATCATCAGGCCTTAA
This sequence comes from uncultured Bacilli bacterium, assembly GCA_910587535.1. GTDB lineage: Bacteria > Bacillota_I > Bacilli_A > RF39 > UBA660 > RUG11867. The sequence continues at coordinate 44,250 of CAJUKM010000005.1, read as the reverse complement.
AAATGCAAAAAAAGCGACCGTAAGGGCGTGTGATCCAGATATGAACTGATTTCTTACAAGGGCACTCTCGGCACCTAAAACATCTCTAAAAATTTCTTCTATTTTATCTCTACCGATATCGTTGTAACCATATCCAGTAGTAGAAGAAAAGTGCGCCTCTCCGATCTTATTTCTATGAAAAGCTTCTAATACTTTTTTGCTATTTCTAATTGTCCTCTCATCTATTTCTCTAAATTGTTCACTCAAATTTTTTTCAGCTTCTAAAATAATGTTTTCAATATTCATTAGATATACCTCCATCCACTCTTAAAACCGCACCATTGATATACGACGCATCATCTGATGCGACAAAATAGACGACCTGCGCAATCTCATCTACTTCGGCAAATCGATTTAATAAAATTTTCTTTTCTTCATCATCTCTAAAAGTATCTCGCATATCTTTTGTACTACTAGTGTTTATCCATCCAGGTGCAACAGCATTTACTCTAACTTCAGGCGAAAAAGCCTTAGCTAAATTCTTAGTTATATTGATTAAAGCAGCTTTAGAAGAATCATAATCGATACTCTCTGGATACATCGTATCTATGCCATTAGTAGACGCTACGTTTACGATAGATCCTCTGACGCTTCTAAGTTTTTCATAAAGACACTTCGACAATATGAATGGCCCTATAGCATTGACTTTAAATGCCGTTACAAAGTCTTCTTGGCCTTTATCGAAGACATCACAGTCATCATTCCAAGCTGCATTATTTACTAGTACGTCAACTCTTTCGATACTGTGAACAAATTCTTCAATTCTTTTCTCATCTCTCAAGTCGACATGAAATAATGACACATTAATTGAGTATGTAGATTCTAGTTTCGATTTAAGTGCTTGAACCCCTTCTAAATTACTCAAATACGTTGCAATTATATCATAACCGTTGTTAGCGAATAACGAAGCGATAGAAATTCCAAGATCGCTAGACGCTCCAGTGATTAAAACATTCTTTCTCATTTGTACATCACATCCAAATCGACTGCCGCATTTATTCCTGGTACTTGACCAGATGCACTAAATTGCCAAAACTTATAAGATTTCGAATAATCGGCATTCGTCGTATAGTGTGCCACCCAAATCTCTTTTCCTTCGGTTTTTAATAGTTTGTTTAGTCTGTTCACACTTCCGTATACCATGCCTTTATAACCGGCTTTTTCTACTGTTTCTATGAAAACTTCTGCATTTCTATTGAGTCTGAAAAGACTCATCTTATATTTATTGTAGTTGTTCCAATCCTCGAAATCGAAGGCAATCGGAAGCTCGACATCGTAATCTTTAATGTTCTCGAGAAGCCACTTAGCCTCTTCTATAGCTTCATCCTCATTTCTTGCATAGGAATAAAAGTATGCTCCGACTGGAATTCCGACATCGTTAAAACCTTTCATATTCTGGTGGAACTTAGAATCTAAGAAAAAATCCTTATCGAATCCCCATTTCGATCCAACTCTCACAAATGCGAACTCGACACCAGCTTCTTTTACTTTTTCAAAATCGATATCTCCCTGCCAAGATGAAACGTCGATACCTAACTGCACTCCCTCTCGACCGAGTTTTTCTCTTGCGGCACTAAATGAAAACCCACCGGTAGAAGTACCTCCAGAATTGCCGCCTGAAACAGGTTTATTAACAATTAGCGTAAAAGGAATATCGGTTTTATTTCCACTAGAATCTTCTGCATGAAAATTTAAACTGTATTTTCCTACTGTATTCGTATCATACACCCCTTCAATTCTGCAAATCGGTTCATCATCGTAATCATCGGCGCACAAGATTTTTTCTTCTAGAGAACCCGAAAAACTAGTCGTAATAGTATAACTCTGTCCCAATAAAACATATGGAGCCTTCGTATCGATGACTTCTATTTCAAAACTGTATGGAATCTCTATATCTTCTTCATTGACATAATCGAATTCGATTCTTTTAGAGCCCAATTTAGTGGTGTCTATATCGAAATCGTCGATCAATTTCCCGTTTATATTTTCTATAAAATCGCTCACTTTAACTCCACTATCAAAAGAAGCTTTTAGATCCGATTTTAAATCCACGATGATAGTCGCATTTTTAATGAGATTAGCTCTGTATATTTTTCGTCCTATCAGAAAAACACTCAGACCTATGAGAAAAACTGCTAAAATAACAACCAATATTATAACTTTTCTTTTTTCTTTCAAGAATTCCACCTCGCGACTTAATTATAACAATATTTTCTAAAAAAGTATAACTGAAAAGGACAAAAAAAGAAGCAGTACAACGCCTACTTCAATTCCTTCCAACGCCAAGATTCTACTTCCTCGATATCCATTCCTGTTTTACCGATCGTATTGGCATGTTTTTTTAACATATCTTTACAGTACTTTTTCAAAATTTCACCCTCTTTAGGATACTTTTTAACATACTTTAAGACATCTAAGACTAAATTATATCTGTCCATCTTATTTTGAACTCTCATATCGAAAGGAGTCGTAATCGTACCTTCTTCATTATAGCCGTGGACGTGCATAAATTGATTAGTTCTTTTATAGGTTAATTCATGTATTAAAGACGGATAACCGTGAAAAGCAAATATTATGTGTTTATTCTTAGTAAATAATTTATCATACTCTTTATCGGTTAATCCGTGAGGATGATGCTTATTCGAAGTGAGTCGCATCAAATCGACGACGTTTACGAATCTCACTTTCAATTTAGGCATATATTCATGTAACAAAGAGACAGCAGCTAGACCTTCTAGAGTCGGAGTATCTCCTGCCGTACCTATTACGACATCTGGCTCCTTGCCAGAATCAGTAGAGGCCCATTTCCAAATATCTACACCCTTAGCGCAATGCTCACTGGCCTCATCGATCGATAGCCATTGAGGTCTAGGATGCTTGGATGCTACTACCACGTTTATATAATCTTTAGTTTGAATTATGTGATCCACCGTCGATAGAAGTGTATTAGCATCTGGTGGTAAATACATTCTCACTATACTAGGCTTTTTAGAAACTAAGTGATTTAATATACCTGGATCTTGGTGAGTATAACCGTTGTGATCCTGTTGCCAACAATGACTAGTTAAAATGATATTTAAAGAAGAAATACTTTCTCTCCAAGGTAACTCACTGCAAACTTTAAGCCATTTCGCATGTTGACTTATCATCGAATCTACTACGCGAATAAACGCTTCATAACTATCGAATATGCCGTGTCTTCCAGTCAAGATATACCCTTCTAGTAACCCTTCGCATACGTGCTCAGATAATACAGAATCGACAATTACACCATTAGAATCTATGAATTCGTCGTTATTTAGCTTAACTCCATTCCACTGTCTATTAGTAATCTCGAAAAGTGGAGCCATTCTGTTAGATAGAGTTTCATCTGGCGCGAACAATCTAAAGTTCTCGCTCTTCATATTCATCTTAATGACATCTCTTAGATATGTCGAAAGAACTGTCATATCTTGTGCAACGACATCACCGTGCTTGACCTTTATTCCATACTTTTTATAATTCGGTACTTTTAAATCTTTTAAAAGTTTTCCTCCGTTTGTAGCTGGGTTGTTGAAAAGTCTTTTGTTTTCAACAGGCAATATGCTTTCAAAGGCTTTCTTAAGTTTACCATTCTCATCGAATAATTCATCTGGATTATAGCTTTTAAGCCAAGACTCCAATAGATCTAGATTTTTTCCTGATACTTTATCTAAAGTGATAGGAACTTGATGTGCCCTAAATGTACCCTCGATCTCTTTTTCTTCAAACATTTTAGGACCAGTCCACCCTTTTTTGGAAATCAACACGATCATCGGATAAATAGGTCTTTCTATAGTTTTAGCTTTTTCTGCTTTCCTCTTTATAGCCTTTATTTCTTTAATAGCTTTATCCATTGCTGTAGCCATCTTTTCATGTGCCGCATTTGTACTCGTGACCTCTACAAAATAAGGCTCCCAGCCACAACCTTTGAAAAACGATTTCAATTCGCTTCTAGGTATTCTTGATAAAACGGTCGGATTAGAAATCTTATATCCGTTTAAATGTAATATAGGCAAAACAGTTCCATCCGTTTTAGGGTTTATTATTTTATTCAAATGCCAACTCGTTGCAAGCGGACCGGTCTCTGCTTCACCATCTCCCACTATACAGCCGACTATCAAATCTTTATTATCTAAAACTGCGCCGAACGAATGCGCAAGAGAATATCCAAGCTCTCCGCCCTCGTTGATAGAACCCGGTGTTTCTGGAGCGACGTGAGAAGAGATTCCCATAGGGAAACTAAACTGCTTAAAAAGTTTTGCCATTCCTTTCTCATCTTCGCTTACATCTTTATAATATTTGGAATAGGTACCTTCTAGATAACAATTTGAAACAGCTGCATTTCCACCATGCCCTGGTCCTACAACTAAGATCATATTCAAATCGTGTTTTTTAATAGCCCTATTTAAATGGGTGATTATAAAATTTTGTCCAGGAACTGTTCCCCAATGTCCGACAACTTTGCTCTTAACGTCATCTATTGTAAGAGGCCTTCTCAAAAGGGGATTATCTAAAAGATAAAGTTGTCCAACGGACAGATAGTTGGCAGCTCTAAAATAGCCATCTAATTTATATAGTTCTCCATTGGTAAGCGTTTTTTTCTTTTCTAATAACATGTTTTCCCTCTATTCTATTTTTCATTCTAATTATAATAAAAGTATATCGATTATGCAAGCAAACCGAAAAAGTCATATACTTTTATTAATGAAAGGATTGTATATTATGAATGAAAAAATTGCCTTAGTTACTGGAGGAACGAGTGGAATTGGAAAATGTATAGTTTCAAAACTTTTAAAAAAAGGATGTAAAGTTATCACTTGTTACAGTAAAAATTCTTTATTTGCCGAAAGTCTAAAAGAGGAATACAAAGATGCTGATTTATCGATCGTTAAATGTGACGTAAGTGATGAACTTGCAGTTAAAAAAATGTTCGAATTTATCGAAGAAAAATATGGAAAACTCGATTATCTTGTAAACAATGCGGGAACATTTATCGACAATAAAATAAAAGATTTTGACTCCACAGATTTTAGAAAAGTACTAGATGTAAATCTCATAGGAAAATTTAACTGCACCAAATATGCTTATGAAATCATGGAAGAAGGAGGCTCTATCGTAAACATATCTTCCCCGTTAGGAATGAAACCCTGTACAGAGTCGCCTGCGTATTGTGCTGCTTCTGCAGCAATTATAAACTTTACTAAAGCTACTGCTCTAGAATATGCCGATAAAAAGATCCGTGCAAATTCGATATGCCCATCGCTTACCATTACACCTTTGAGTATCGAAGGCTGGACTGAAGCTGAAATAGAAGAAAAAAAGAAAGAGACACCACTAGGAAGATTAGCAACACCAGAAGATACTGCAAACCTTTGTATTTTCTTGCTTTCAGAAGAATCCTCATTTATAACGGGTGAAAATGTTTGGCTAAACGGAGGAAGGTTCTAATCAAAAAAAACTCTTAAACCTACTTTATAGGTGTTAAGAGTTTTAGTTTTATCTCATCGAGACTATTTTCTTTAGATGCAGCTTCTAATATTGATAAGACTTCGAAGACAAAGTCATCATCTGTAAGCTTTAACTTAAAATAATCTCTCCTCAAATCTGTTGAGACTACATCTAAATACATACTTATCAACTTTTTATATGAAAAACCGATTAGGCCACTAAGTAAAGCACTGTTGGCCATCGATATATTCCATTTATATAAAATTTTCTTTATGGAATGCCTAAAATGATAATAATAACTGACATCTAAAAATTTATAAGCGCCGTCACAAAAAGCATAATTTTGTGTATTAAAGTCGCGAATAGCAAAACCGTTTCTACTTATATCTTCAACTACTTTCGATATCTCTAATGCCGCTTTTAGCAGCTCATCAATTCTAGCATTTCTTAAAAAAGGAAGAGAAGGCGCATCGATAAACTCCATCGAATGGCCTACTACTTCATCTTCATGTCCTTCTATTACAAGGCACTCAAGTGGCTTTACACAATCTTTATGTTCGATCGACGTATAAAGTTTTAAACTATCTTCATCGATATGATACAATGCCCTAGTTCTAAAAATTTTATATGCGACTTTTTTATCTATATTGGCGTATATTATTGCCTCGCTCCCTCTATCGCTTATAAAATCCAAAGTTTTCGCATAATCTTTAGAAAGTACTATCATCTTCCTCACTCGTTTTCTAAACGTCATTATTTTATATTATAATTTTCGATTATTCAATCATTTTTATTTTGTTTTTATTAAATGTATTTTCATGACATGCATCGGATTGTATTCGTTCGAAAAATACAAAACTAAATATATGATTGTGTTAAAAAAAGAAATACAATATATATGATGTGATGTATTATGGAAAACTTTCAGCCTAGAAAAAGAAAATTGAATAAAGAAAAAATTGTGATATCTATACGCATAGATGAAGATATCCTTGAAAAAATAGATAAATTGGCAATCGCTATAGATATTAGTAGAAATGAATTTATTATGCAGTGTATTCAATTCGCACTCGATAATTTAGAGAACAACAATATGAACATTAAAAATAACAAAGAAGAATAACGCTACGAATTCTCTTTGTTATTTTTTAACAAAAATTTGGTAATTCTTTCCACTATGTTGCTATTAGTTTCCCATTTGATATACTTTAAGTAGGAGTTAGGAGTTATAACATGAATAAATTTCAACCGTATACAAAAAACTTTGCTGCCGAAAAGATCGTCATATCTTTTCGGCTAGATGAAACTAGATTGAAAAAAATAGATAAATTAGCCTGCGGATATAATGTCAGCCGAAATGAATTTATAAAACAGTGTATAGATTTTGCACTGAATAACTTAGAAGATCAAGAGAATAAACAACCTGAAGAAAATGAAAAGACGACGAAATAAGACCTCAACCGAGGTCTTTATTCGTCTTTGACAATTACTCCGAGCATCGAAGCGAGTAATACACATTGACTAGGATTTACAGCAATACCTTTAAGAGTATCTAAGTCGAAATATGCTCCATCTATAGAGGATTTTGAGAAGTCTGCTCCGTTAAAATTAGCTCTCATAAATTCCGCCTTTTCGAATTTTACATTCTCCATGTAAATATCTTTACATTCAGTTCCTGAGAAACTTGCCTCGGTAAAGTCACTACTCTTAAATATAACATTCCTTAATTTACTACCACTTAGATTTAAGTAGCGGCTTTTACAGTTATCGAAGACTACATCCTTTAAAGAACTGTCGATAAAAGAGGTGCCGTAAAGTTTACAGTTTTTAAATATAACTCTATGTAAAGGTTGAAAATCGAACCTTTTATTCGAAAGATCGCAATCGTTAAATTCCACATCGATTAACTCTACTCTTTCCAATACGACAGGAGTAAAATCGACTTTATCAAAAATACATTCGTCAATAGTATTGTCTGTTATAAAATACTCCCTTGTTATAGACCCTGTACATCTTTTACGATGAAAATCCCCTTCATCGAACGTTTTTGTTATATCTGCATCACTGCACTTTAAAGTTTTAGGCTTTCCTACATCCATTTTAATCACCATTACGATGATTATATCACATCTAATTCGTCTTTTTCTTAAATAAACTCATTATACACTTTATAAATTTCATTATAATACATAAATCTTTTTCTACACTTAAATCTTCTTCTTTGGCATTCCCACCTATATCGAGTGTATATGGAGCAGCTTTGGTTTTATCGGAACTTACGTCTGTTACGGTAACTTTTTTATTTTTATGTTTCTTTTTTTTCTTATTTTTTGCATCTTCATCTTCGTAAGTATATCCATTTAAATATAATACATCTCCCTTTTTATACTGCAATTCTTTTTGATCGTCATCTTCCTCATCCTCGAGATGGTTTAATCCTGCACTTCTAATAATCTTTGGATAATCATAAAATGCTTTATCTTCGTCGACTCTCGTATTTATGCCTGGTATACGACCATTATTAGTATATTGCCACATTCCACTTGCGCCTTTGTAAGAAAAGTTCTTACTCCATTCTGCAACCCATTTATCATATTTATTCAAAACTGTATCGTTTAATTTGGTGTTTAATACACTCAAGCTGGCATAGATTCCTACATAGTAACCTGCTTCTTCTATCTTCTTACAATAATAGTCTACGACTTCGACCAATCTCTCTTTAGGTAACGCCAGTTGACTTCTATCTTCGACATCTAAAAATACTGGATATTCTAGTTTATAATCACTTAAGAGGCGTAAAGTATGTTCGACTTCGCTTTGGGCCATACTCAAATTAGTGGCATAACTGTAAAGATAAATTCCGAAAGGTATTTTTAGTCTAGTACATTCATCAGCATTTCTGACGTATTGATTATCATCTTGTTTTTTCAAGTCGTTTCCAAAACCGCATCTAAGTATGGCAAAATCTATATAATCTTTAGCAGTTTCCCAATCTACTTTTCCTTGATAAGTGGAGACATCTACTCCCTTTTTCATATGATCACCTCCTATCATAAAATATGCTGCAAATAAAAAAGTGTATGGCCAAAAGTCACACTTTTTTAAATATTGCATAATATGCAATGTTATCCCATAATTTGCCCACCATTATTGTGGATTACTTGACCAGTCATATAAGAAGAGTCGTTCGAAGCTAAGAAGACAAAAGTAGGTGCAAGTTCATAAGGCATCGCACCGCGACCCATTGCAGAGTCCGCTCCTAAAGAAGGGATCTTTTCCCTCTGCCAACAACCAGGTTGTAATGGAGTCCAAAAGAACCCTGGCGCTATGGCGTTGACCCTGATATTCCTAGTCGCAAGATTTCTAGCCAAAGCTCTCGTAAAACCTACAATCGCTCCTTTAGAGGTTACATAATCGATCAGTTGAGCATCACCATAAAATGTTGTAACGGAGCTCAGATTTATGATCGAAGATCCTGATTTTAAATTAGGCAGCACTGCTTTAGTAAGATAAAACATGCCATAGACGTTTACTCGCATAGTATAGTCGAACTGCTCTTCGCTGATATCTTCTAGACGATCGCTTTGATATTGAACTCCGGCATTATTAACCAATATGTCTATTTTACCAAAAGCCCGAAGAGTTTTATCGACTATTTCCCATGAAAATGATGGCTTCGATAGATCGCCTGAAATGAGCAAACACTTGCCTCCTAATCCTTCTATATATCTTTTTGTAAAGTAAGCATCTTCATGTTCATCATAATATACTATGACTACGCTAGCACCTTCTTTTGTAAAGGCAACCGCGGCAGCTCTTCCTAAACCGCTATCTCCTCCCGTTATGATAGCAACCTTATCTTTGAGTTTGCCACTTCCTTTATATTCGGGATCGTCGAATAAAGGAGCTGGCTCCATTAGATATTCTAAACCTGGTTGTGTTGCCTGCTCTTGAGGCGGAGCCATAATTTTATATTTCTTAGTCTTAAAACCCGTATCTCCCTCATAAGTATAAAACTCATCTCCAAAGTTGTAATCGCTATACATGTACATATAATCACCTAATATAAGGTATGCACGATTTTTCTAAAGTTGATGAATAAACAATGCTTATCTGTCCCATTACTTTATCAGGTGATAATATGGCAAAGATGAACAGTACTATTTCTTTCGGACTAGTTAATATTCCGATAGTTTTTAATCCAATTATAAAGAATAATGATACTTCTTTTAATCAGCTTCATAAAAAATGCATGAATCGCATCCATTATCAGAAATACTGTGATCACTGCAAAAAAACCGTAAAAGAAGTCGATATAATAAAAGGATACCAATATGAAAAAGACGAATATGTCACTTTTACTAAAGAAGAGCTTAATAATCTACAAATAGACGCTAAAGACAGCATTGAGATCATCTCGTTTGTCAAAGAAGATGAGATAGATCCATATTACTATGAGAAAAGCTATATTTTGACTTCTCCCAAAAAATCTAAGGCATACTCACTCTTTTTAGAGGTCCTAAAAAAGACCAAAAAGGTTGCTGTTGCCAAAACAGCTTTGAGTAGCAAATTCTACTACTGCCTATTGCGTTATTACAAAGGAAACATTTTATTATCGACGATCTATTTTGAAGAAGAGGTTAACATTCCAGAGGCTACAACAGAGGTGAAATTTACAAAAAAAGAACTAGAGCTAGCGATGCAACTAGTATCGCATCTATCGGGACACTTCGAACCAGAAAATTATGATGACGACTATCAAAATCAAATAAAAAATGCCATCGAAAAAAAGATAGCTGGAAAACCTATACCTAAAAAAACTTCCAAGAAAAAAGTATCTGTAAAAGACCTCGTCACGTCACTTCAAAAAAGTTTAGAAGCATGAGTATAAAATTTGGAAAATCCTTTAAACCTATGCTTCTTTCAGAAAAAAGAAAAGCATTCGACTCGGAAGATTACATCTACGAACTAAAATTTGATGGATTTAGGGCTATTCTTCATATAGGCCCTGATTATTTTAAAATTTTTTCTCGAAATGGACAAGACATAACCGATAGTTATCCAGAACTAAAAAGCATAAAAAAACTAGTCAAGAAAAACTATATAATAGATGGGGAAATTGTATCATTTGAAAATGACCGTCCTTCGTTTTCAAAATTACAAAAGAGAAGTCGTCTAAAAAACGATAAGAAAATACTTATTGAATCGCTTGAAAATCCCGTCTGTTTTGTGGCCTTCGACCTTTTATTCGATGGATCCGATTTGACCTCTAAACCGCTTTTATTTAGAAAGGAAAAGCTTGCCAAAATAAAAGACGGTAATTCTTTCGTCAAGGCCACGTACATAAAAAAAGAAGGAATACGATTATTCCAAAAAGTTAAAAACTTAAAATTAGAAGGGATAGTGGCTAAAAAGATCGACAGTACATACTCCGAAGACTATAGAACACCAGAATGGATAAAAATTAAAAATACAAAAATAGATACGTTTACAATTTTCGCTTATTCGATCAGAGAAACAAAACTGAGTCTTTATCTAGCTGAGAAAAAATCGACATCTATCAAATATGTCGGAAAAGTTTCTATATCTAAGACTCACCCCTTCAGTAGATCAGTAATTGCTACTCCTAGAACGAGAAAACCTCTAATAACTCTAGAAGAAGAAGATTTAATATACATAAAACCATCTTTAAAATGTGAAATAGAGTATCTCGAAAAAACTTCTAAAGGCATCTTGAGACACCCGGTGTTTCGTAGAAACTGTGAATAACCGCTATCCTTTTGCACAAACTAAAAAAGAGGTATATATGACTAATTTAAAGAGCTATAACGATAAAAGAGATTTTAAAAAGACGAAGGAGCCTGTAGGAAAAAAGAGCCATTCTAAAAAGAGGTTACGTTTTGTAGTACAACATCATATGGCTAGAAGAGAACATTACGATTTGCGTTTAGAATTAGATGGAGTTTTAAAGAGTTGGGCTGTACCGAAAGGTCCTTCATATGATGCGAAAGACAAAAGATTGGCGGTCGAAGTAGAAGACCACCCTATATCGTATAGAAACTTCGAAGGAACGATCCCTAAAGGTCAATACGGCGGTGGAACGGTTATGGTGTGGGACGAAGGCTACTGGGAGCCACTTGATAATCCTAAAAAAGATTTTAAAAATGGCTCTATAAAATTTATAATACATGGTAAAAGGCTTAAAGGAAAATGGACACTTATTAGATATAAGGAAGATAATTGGCTTTTAATAAAAGAAAAAGATGGTATAAAACTTTTCTCGAATATCGACGATTTTACTACGAGTATAAAAACTGGAAGAACTATGACCGAAATAGAATCTGGCCAAAAAACAAAAGGCAAATCTGAGAAAGAGAAAAACAGCCTAGATGAAATAGAGATAACTAATCCCCAAAAAGTTATCTTCTCTAGCCCTAAAGTTACTAAAAACGACATAGCAAAATACTATAAGAAAGTATCGAAAAGAATGTTACCCTACGTAGAAAAAAGAATTATGAGCACTATACGTTATCCAAATGGTAAAAGTAAACCATTTTTTAAAAAGCATTTCGAGAGCAATAAAGACTTAGGATGTATAAAACTATCTAGTAAAGAAGGAAAAAAAGACGACTATTACTATATAAAAGAAGCATCGAACATCATAAGGGAAGTTCAAATGAACGGATATGAGTTTCATATATGGGGAAGCACTATCGATGCGCTTAATCGGCCAGACATGCTCGTCTTCGACCTAGATCCAGATGAAACGATGGATATAAGAGACGTCAGAAAAGGAGTAAAAGATCTAAAAAGTATACTAGACGAGTTTTCTTTAAAAAGTTTCTTAAAAACAAGCGGTGGTAAAGGTTATCATGTCGTCGTTCCTTTAAAAAAGCACCACTCCTGGGAAAAATTTCGTGAAATAGCCGAAAACATTGCTAAACTTATGGAAGCAAAATGGCCCGAAAAATACACGAGTAATATCAGAAAAGATAGTCGCAAAGGAAAGATATTTATCGATTGGCTAAGAAACACTAAAGGGGCATCAAGTGTCGCTCCCTATTCTCTAAGAATAAGAAAAAACGCTACTGTTTCAATGCCGATCAGATGGAGCGAGCTCGACAAAGTCAAACCTGATGAAATAACTATAGAAGAAGCGATAAAACGGCTTAAAAGAAAAGATCCATGGGAAAACTTTTTTAGAACGAATCTATAAAGTATATTTGTATTCTAAATTCTGTGATATAATTTATTTGAAATGAGGTAACATGGAATACTTAGATTATTACGATGAAGAAGGAAATTATTTAGGATGCGAAACGCGAGAAGAAGTGCACAAAAGAGGCTTGTGGCATAACACTGTACACAACTGGCTCTATACAGAAGATGGAAAAGTCATCTTTCAGATAAGAAAAGACTCGAAGAAACTCTACACGACGTCATCTGGACATGTCAACAGCAAAGAGAGTGTCGAAGAAGCTTTTAGACGTGAAACAAAAGAAGAGATAGGAATCAATATAGATTCTAAATCGGCCAAACTTATCGGCATATCTACATGGATAATGGACAAAGTAAAAAGCGGTGGAACTCTTAACAAAGATCGTGCCAAAGCACACATCTTCATAGCGCCATATGTCATAGATGACATGAAAGAATTCAGATTCGATAGAGATGAAGTAGAAGGTATTGCCCTAGTCGATGTGATCGATACTCTAAAATTGTTTAAACACGAGAAGGAACAAATAGAAGCCCTCTTCATCATGACTATAGATGGAGTAAATGTCGAACAAAAAAGACTTGTAAGTTGTGAAGATTTTCTCACTTTGAATGGTGAAACAGAGATAGATAAATATGGACATATTTTAGAATCTATAGTTAAAGAATTGAGAAAATGAAAAAAAATTGCTAAGTTTTTAAACCAAAAAAATGATCAGAAATAACTGATCATTTTTTTCGCATATCTTTATTATAGATAGCTGCACAAATAATTGCAAATATACTAGGTATGACGGCATATCCAGCACTCTTTTCGCCACCGCTGCTGATTACAAACCACGCACCGACAAAAGTTAAAAGTACTAAAATAAGTGTTATCCATTTAAGAAAACAGTTTTTTTTCATGAAGTTTATTCCTTTTTACTATCGATTTGCTCGAGCATGAAAGGTTTGGCATCAGCTCGAGGTTGTACTATGCTTGCAAGATATTCATTGAGGTTTTTAAATCCGGCTATAGCTTCGTCAAAAGGAATAGTACCTGCCTCAAAATTATCTTTGTTGCTCAAAATCTTAAAGTACGCCTCAGCATTCTCAAAATTACCTGTTTGAATAGATAATCTCAAGCCTTCCACACATTCCATATAGTCCGCTTTATATACGCCATCGCATATTTTTGTAATGTTTTGCATTGGTCTATAAAAATATGTATCACCTGTCATAGAACTCTCTCTAAACTGACGAACTAATACTGGGAAAAATTCAGCTCTCATCTTATATTCGAGATACTTTTTCAAAGTTCCCATAGCAGTACTGGAAAAACCATTTGTAATTATGTCAGCATAAAAAGAATTTAAACTTGTCACTTCGACAGGAGTAGTCTCTTCTTCTTCTACTGTCACTTTTCGTTTTGCCAAAATTCTTTTTAATAAAATCTTACTTATATTTGCAACTTCTGACCTTCTTGACTCTTTACAATAATATACGTAAGCACTTTCGAAATTACAATCTTTAAAGACATTTTGACGACTCAAAGCATTACCCTTGGAGTCGATAAATCTAGTATCGCTAGAATAAACATGGAGTTCTTCGCTAGAGGCATATCTCATCTTCGTGACTTCCTCACGATACTCCTTAGGTAACTCTATGAGAAAGCTTAAAAGATAGAGATAAAAATTGCAATCCCCTAAAAAATGACCATTTTTGGTTTTTCTCATCGCTTGAAAATATATTAAAACGTCTTTATAGCTACCATCCATAATACAGTTATAAAACATTCTGAAATTTATATCTGGTCTTTCGGGATCTAATTGATAACATCTGTTGAAAGCTTTAGCTGCTGCACTGCTCTCACCCTTCATCGTCAATTCTTTGCCTTTTTCATAGTAACTTTTAGCGCTTATACGATATAAACCGCGTTTTCTCCATTCTATAAATCCTTGACTTGCTAATTGACCGATGGCATATTTATTGACTCCTACGCTATTTAAAGATCCCGTCTTTACAAAACCGTCTTGATCGGCGACACTAAAAACCTTACGCATCAAACTTCTATGTGTTTCCATAAAACCTCCTAACCCCCTAAATTTCTTATTATCTTTATAATATATTATTGCCGCACAAAAATCAACATATACGGCTAAATTTTACTAGCTTAACCTACTTCTTTACTGTAAAAGATGTATATATAGCGTCTTGTTCACAACTTTTAACAATAAATTTAGTTAGTTATTTATAAGTACTTATGCCACTCTTGTTTTTGGAGGATATTATTATAAATTATTGTGAATTCTTATATTTTTGCTTTCAAAAGTAATAAAACGATAAAAATTTTTCAGCCTTTAATTTATATATATCAGATTAGTGTTTTTTCAAATTAATTATTTTCGTGACATTGTTTTCTTAATCATCGGCTCATAAATAGCTGAGTTATTATTTATACTTTCATTTACATTTATTTCATAATCTTTTACTATGCAATTAGAGTTTTCATTATCAAAAAATTCCCGTATATTTTTACCACCCAAAGATTCCATTGTACGCCATGATGCAGGATTATCTTTATCTGCGTCCATCAATACTGACTCCATTCCATACTCTTGACAAACTTTTAGTCCTAAATATAAATTTATTTTATTGTATCCTTTTCTTCTTTCTGTAGGGCGAATACTATAACCAATATGTCCTCCAGATTTTTTTAATTTTTCATTTAACGCTAGTCTAATATTGATCATACCTATAATTCTATTATCGCTTTCCCTTATTAAAAAATATGTTCTTGTAGGAACTTTTTCTTCATTAGGGATTCTTGTATAATCTTCTTCTAATTTTTTTAACCACCCGTCATAATCATCTAAATATCTATGAAGGCCACCAACACCATTAATTTTAGAATCATATTCATAAAATTCGTTTATGTACGATAATGCGTCTTTTTTTCTACTTG
Source organism: uncultured Bacilli bacterium (assembly GCA_910587535.1). GTDB lineage: Bacteria > Bacillota_I > Bacilli_A > RF39 > UBA660 > RUG11867. The sequence continues at coordinate 28,583 of CAJUKM010000005.1, read as the reverse complement.
TATCCGGAACTTCAAAATAAAATTTTTCCATAAAATTCCCTCCAATAAAATTATTATATTCATATTATACAACTAATAAATAAAATAGTAGATTAGTCGTAAAAAACTTTAAAATTCTTTTCGAATCTCTATAAATAAAAACTTTATATTAATTTTTACAATTTTTACAATTAAAAAATCGCTTCTCTTAATTGAGAAACAAATTTTTTATCTTTGTGAAATCTCACTTTTCCCCATGATATGGTTCTTTATTAAGACATAATCAGTTGCATATATATTCCCGTCACTGTTGATATCTGCTGCAATGAGATATGCTCCATTTAGAGAACTCTTGCCCATGATGTGGTTCTTAACTTTTACGTAATCTGTAGCGTAGATCAGACCATCTCCATTGACATCGCCTTTGATGACGACGATATAATTATGATCTGCGTTTGCAAAATTGAGTGTAAAAGTCATTCCTGTCGCGATGATTCCTTTACCTATCTCTTGTCCACTGGAGTTTTTAAAAGATTGTAGACTTACTCCCATTATAGAAGATATCTTTTCTTTTAATTTTTCGATATCGCTTCCGAGAGTAAATCCTGTTAGATATTTACCATTTTTTTTAAGGCCAAGAAATTGTAATACTTTTTCTTCACTTATCGCATCGCTCATCGGACCCACTAAAACAGTAGTCGACAACCTCATCTTCCCATTTCCTATGATAAAATCGACATATACTTCTGTTTCTCCAACATTTAAAGCTAATAATTGTCCATTACTATATTCTATTATAGAACTATCTTCACTCACAACCGTATACGATAACTGCGCACTTGGCGTAATACTTATAGGAAGTATAGCCCTCGTTTTCTCTTCCATTTCGACTTTTTCTAAGATATCAATTTTTCCTATACCTATCGATAAAGAAGAACTATCTAGTACGTCCAACCTGTGAAATGCTATAGCATAACCTCCAACTCCTGAGATTGCGTTGTTCGAAAAATAGACATTGACTGGTATGTTGTATACATTATCTGTAATCGCTTGAATTCCTATAAAACCGCCCACATTACTATTACCATTAATAGTTCCAGTAGCAAAAGAATCTTTTATTTTAGCGTTCTGATTTATACCTATAAAACCACCGACATTTTGTGAAGCTTCCACACTCATATTCGATGAACAATTCTCGATGATGACAGAATTGTTTACATTGCCAACAAAACCGCCTACCGAAACTAAGTCGTTTAATGAAGATCCTTCTTTTTTTACAGATCCACTTTTTAATCGAATGTTTCTCAAAGTTACATTTTCAGCGGCACCTGCAAACCCACCTAAATAATTATCCTTATCTGATTTAACTGTCAAATTTTCGAAGTTGATATTTTGAACAGTAGTATGATTAGCATATGTTCCTAAAAAATTGAAAAAACCTGAAGAGTTAGTTGTAAGATTCCTTATAGTCCTATTATTGCCGTCGAAGTTTCCTTCAAAATTGATCGAAGGATAATCTTTGACGTCTTTAAAATCGAGATCGTATGCGAGCTGATAATATTTTCCCTTGGTATCTAAACTCATGAGATGTAAAAATATTTCGACATCTCCTATTACATACGGATCTCCTGCTGATCCGTCACCTTCAAATTCTGGAAATATGACATCAAAAGTCACTGATTCAGAAGTCTCACTCTTGACGAGAATTTGAATTCCCGAATTCGAGCCGTCAGAGAAGAAAATGGTCTTATTATCGAAATCTTTATTCGATAAATCTAACTGTTTTCCAAGACTAGGTCTACTCAAGTTCAACGTGGCCTTAGTTAATTCACCCTTACTATCTCCAAGACCTGTCTCATTAGGCCTAAATACGTATATGTGATCGCGTTCTCCCAGTTCACTAGTAGTGCCATTTCCGGAAAACTTATTGTTATCGTTAACTCTATAGACTATTATTCCGCTCATATCTGCACTGTAAGAAGGGTATGTGTCCATCTTTGAGTGATACTCTACGATGAAATACTCTTTACTATCGTTACTAGTCTTTATTTTAATCGCGCGTTTTTCATTTCTATCGACATATTTAGGCTTATAAAGAGTTATATCATTAGTAGTCTTATCGACCACCGGAATTGGATTGTGCCAATTTGTACTAGGGTGATATTCACTCATAAAATACGTCAAGAACCCTTGGGGATTCGAACCTATTATGTTACCCATCGTATCGTAAAACCCGACAGGCTTTGAAGCAGAATCGCCATAGCGATAAAGATCCATAAATCCTAAAGTATGACCAAATTCGTGTATTAAAGTTCCATAGGTACCTCTATGTAGGGAAAAAAGGCTTGCTGCTTCTTTGTAATCATCTGCATATATAAGATTATAGGCACTCACCTTTTTTCCGTTAATAGTTCCAGAAATTTCGGAATTATCACGTTTATGAGACCATAACAAATCGTTCCAACTTATGTTAGAAGGAAGATCCTTTTGACCTTCAATTATAAACGATATCGCATCGACTACTCCATTAGAATCGACATCGAGTTCGCTAGCACTAATGCCAGAAGACTCTATCTGTTCTGCAACATATAAAAGAGTGTTTTCGACTAATTCAGCTTCTCTTTTGTGGGCTTCATAATTATCTTTATATCCTATCGTATTTGATTCGTTATACCTCAAATAATAACCTATAGGATGTATATCTTTATAAGACTCTACTCTACCATTTGTTTTCGGAAATATTTCTGTCGTAATAGAAAGACTTCCATAACTTTCTCTCTCATAAAAACTTTTAAAAGAAGGAACTTTTATTAGACCATTGATCGTGTCCATTTCAAATCCAGCGTCACTGTTAAATATTTTATTGGCATTCGATACACTTTCTGGATCATCTAGATGGTTTACAACATTGGCATCGCTGTCGGCAAACTCGATAAAAATCGCGATATTTTTAACATTCCCTCTTAAACCAGTACTATAACTGGCCGAAAGACTATCTATTCTATTGCGAGTCTCAATTTCGACGACATTTAAATAAAATGGCGAAAATAGTACTAAAACTGATAGAATTAATGTCGAAACAAGTATTTTAAATAGTCTTTTCATGAGATACCCTACTAAATAATTTTTTTGACATAATCCCGATTATAATGAAACAGAATACTAATATACCACTTAAAATATAGATACCAGTCTTATTTTCTTTAACACAAACTCTATTTTTATTTTCTGCATTTCTAAATAGCTGTAAAGTTCCCTCAGACTTCTCATACTGATATATTTTTTCTTGACCATCAGAATCTACTGTTTTGAAAATACAATAATTGTCTTCTCCCTCGAGAGAGTAGCAATCGTACGATTCTCCCTCTATCTCAAAAGTTTTTAAAGAATATCCTTTTAAATCTATATTCCTATCGGTGAGATAGATTACTCTATCGCCTATCTTGATAGGACTAAATTTAGATTGCAATTCCCCGTTTTCTTTATCGAAGATATAAAAATGTCTCTTCTTATTAGAATCTAATCCTAAAATCAAATATATTTTACCATTAGAATATAGCGATATCGCTTTTCCTTCATATTCGTAATCTTCTCTTTTAAATTGATCGGGAACTGTAACTCCTTCACCTGTATATAGAACACCAATTTTTTCATCTTTATAATCGATGTAAACCTCCGGAGTTTCATCGACATATAACTTTATTATGTATGTTTTCTTTACACCATTTTCAGCGGTCACGACGATCGAAACGATATTGGTTCCGGGCTTCAAAGATATTTCTCCAGTGCCTGTAACTCTAGCTTTCGAATCGACCGGCGTTGCCTTTATATTTACTTTACGTATATCTGAACCCAAATTTACACTATATTCGGTTTTATTCTTGTCAAATTTAAAAGAAGAAACTTCTGGATCGATCGTAATAGATGACAAGCTATTTTCACTAGATCTCTTATCATCAGTAGATGGCTTGCTAGGCTTAGATGTGCTAGACCCTGCTGAACTATCGCTTGATTTTATAGAAACTGAGACACTTCTAGATCCTGGATTGTAAATGTTAGCATCGCTATCGGAAAATCCAGTAACTGGACTCGCAGTAACTGTTACAGTTCCACTAGAACCAGCTGTGACTGCAACGCTTTGATAACCTTGTTCTACCCAAACGCTAGTACTAGATAGAGTACCGTTAGATACGGATAGATTAACTCTACCTATACAATCTCCCCCGACCTTTATTGTGAATGTAGAATTCGGCGCAACTGTTTTAGTAGAAGAAGTCATTCCAAATGATGCTGCATTTACGTTTAAAACAAACATTGCATACATCAATATTCCTAAAAACAACACTCTTATCTTTCTCATTTAATTCATCTCCTTTGTTCGTTGACTAAATTATATCAGAATCACTTGTTAATTAATACAAAAAAAACGCACAAGAAAAAAATCCCAATGAATAGAGAATTCATTGGAAATTTTTATCGAGTTTTTTTCATCAGTTTTATAGATATCTTCCATACAATCCATCCGAGAGTCATCCACAAAGCTCCAAAAAAAGGTTTCATGGAACTCCATCCGAAGTTTCTCGATATTGTGAGTAGTACCAAAATGATTAAAAAGTAACACCCCATCTCTTTTCCAAATTGATAAATTCTTTTATTCACTGATCATTACACCTCACTCATCTGCATTTTAAACGTATTTTTCTATTATTTTGAGTATAGCATCCATATCGGAGTCGCTCACTACTGACTGCTTATCTCCCTTAATAAGAGCCTGACAGTTCTCCTTAAGATAATACGCCTGTCCGCTTAATATTATCTTAAAGCTGACTACACCGTCACAAGTAGGGAGTTCATAGCGAGAGTTTTCTAAAATATTTTTTAAATATCCTAGATCGTTATGATCGTCTATCACCACTCTCTTATCTCCATATTCGATCGTTATACTTTCATTTGGAAGTTCATACTTCATAAACCAACTTCCCATTTTTGCACCGATATTCATCTCATACGGCTCTTTAGGAGACACACCTACATATCTGATGACTTTATAGCCTAAGCCCCAATAAGTCACTTTTCCGCCTTCTGAATCGATCATTTTTATGGTAAGAATCGGCTCATGATTCGTCGTAACTCGTCCACTGTCTATGTAAGACGCTGCTACACCGATAACTACTAGTATTAAAATCGTCAATCCTATTCTTGTAAAAATTTTTTTATTCATCTTCGTTCCTCACTTTTTAGAATCTATTATACCCATTTGTCTCATCAAGTATTTTGCATTTGTCGTCTTACAACGACCATCTTTGATTTTATAATCGAATCGTATCTTCTCATCTTCGTAATGTTCTTCGAAATGATAATTGATACACTTTTTATTTTTTAACTCACAGAGTTCAAAATCGTGCGTAGTTAAAAACACTATCGAATTCATCTTGGATAATTTTTTAAGAACTTCTTTGGCTCCATAGATTCTATCGTTATAGTTCGTACCTTTAAATATTTCATCTATGAACACGATTATAGAACGATTATTATTGTGGAAACTGTAATCTATAACATTTTTGATACGCTTTAATTCGCCATAGAATGTGGAAATACCGTTTTGTATGTCATCTTTGACATTTATAGAGGTGAAGATTTTCATGATAGGAACGTCAAATTTAGAAGCACAGACATAGGTACCGAGATAGCCTAAAACTAGATTCATTCCGATTGTCTTCATAAAAGAAGTCTTCCCCCCCATATTAGAGCCTGTGATTATGTTTATATCTCGGCCACACTCAAAATCATTAGAAACACATGTTTTTTCCTTCAAAAGGGGATGTTTAATGTCCCTGATATCCAAAGACATATCGTCAATTATTTCTGGAAAAATTGCCACTTTTTTAACGAGACCAACTGTCAGTAAACTGATAAGACATTCAATTTCTTCTAAAGAATCGACTGCTTTTTTTAGGTCATCCATATCACAAGTAAGAAGTGTTCTATATCTATATAATAACAAAAAGTTTAAAGAAAAGAAAATATTTGCAATAGAATACGTTATAAAATTAGATCTAAACATATCTAATTCACCGAGACTTACAGATTTTTTAATTATCGAGTAACCATTGTCGATATCGTCTCTTAAACGCTTATTCTTTTTACTACTGAATTCTTGATTTAAAACGTATTCGAATGGATGTTTAAGCTGATTTGCAAGCCTAGCATACTTTGCTAGATCTTCAAACTCATGGGCGTTAGCATTCATATAAAAATATGAAATTCCTAGTTGCAAAAGAGCAAAACCTATAAATATGTAACTAGGGAGAAAACGTAGAAAAGCCAGAACTCCAAAACATAAAGTAACAGCGGATAAAACCAAAGAAATGGCCAAACCTAAACCGTTAAAATTCCCACTGTAGCTAAATAGTTTAAAGATAGTTTTAAAGTCTGTCTTTTCGACACTTTCGATCTTCCCTAAGACTTGTTGAAATTCTATGACAAAAGAGAACTTATCGTGTAACTCGGCAATCGCTTCCCGATTTTCAACTATTCCTCTTTTGTCAACTTTTCTTAAAGACAGTTTATCGATCAATCTGTTTTGTCCACCGAGACTGTATGTAAAATCTAAAAACTGTAAGAGTGAATCCCTCCCGAAGATATCCAAGTCGGAGAGAAAATTTTCCATATCGGTGACGCTCTTTTGATCTTCTTTCTTCCATTCATCACTAGTCCTATTCTCATAGCGATTTATTACCCCTAAATAAAAATCCAATTTCTCTAGTCTTTCGTCGACAATTTTGTGGATAATTATACATATCACGAATACAGTAAAGAAGAATATTGCTCCACCGAGAAAGACAAAGTTCTCCTTTTTAAAGTACAAAATTATTAAAATAAACCCTATTAAAAATAATACTAATCTAATATTCGAGATCGAATTACTCTTTTTAATTTCTATTTTTTTCTGATTTAAAAATCTCTTTTTAGAGTTTACTATTTGTTCATCTAGCATGTCTTCACTCCACTCCATTATCATTATAACATGAAGTCGACGAATTAAAAATAGACTTCCCTAATACCATCACTACTTAATTGATATATTTTGTCGGCTACTTCTTCAATATATTTTCTATCGTGCGATATGCTTATTATAGTGCCGCCAAATTCGTTTAAAACTCTTCTTATAACCGGATTAGAAAGAGGGCTAACGTTTCTAGTCGGCTCATCGAGTATCAAGATATCACATTTTTCTAATACTAATTTCATAAGGATAAGTTTTGCTTTAGATCCGTTGCTCAAATCTTTTATTTTTCCAGATATCTCTTCATACGTGAAATTCATCGATGATAACCTGGTCCTAGCTCTTTTGATATCTTCTATATCTTTAGATGCTATATAATCTAGAACAAATTCATAATCTCCTAAAACATCTTCATAATTTTGGGGCATGTAACCGACATTGATATCTTCTCTATCTTTAAGTTCTTCGTAGATGTGCTTTATAAGTGTCGTCTTTCCTACACCATTTTTACCCGTTATAACGATGTGGACATCTCCGACGATGTCGAACTCTATATCTCGCGCTAACACTTGCGATTCGATCTCTAAAACGGGAATAACGACGCGTGAGATAACTTTACCTTTTGGTATTTTGACATCCTCGAAAAAAAAGTTTATGTTTTCTTCTACATCGGGTACCTCAGTCAAATCGATCTTTTCAAGTTTCTTTTCTTGAGACTTTAAAGTATGCATCTTTTTCTTGAGAATTTTTGCTCCAAACGGATCTTGGCGTGATATCGTATTTTGTCTATACTCTACTTTTTGTAAGATTCTATTTAATCGTCTCTTTTTTTTCTCATAATCGCGATGCTCAATATGAGCTTTTTCCGTCTGCTTCTTAATACTTCTAAGTCTATTAGCTACATAGAGATCGTATGAAGATTTAGAAAAAGTACACCTACATGACTTCTTTTTATCTATAGATTCGATGTGTAAAATCGAAGTAGCTGTCCTCGACAATAAAGTCTCATCGTGTGAAACATACACTATTGTTTTTCTACTTCTATTTATGAAGTCTTCTAACCATTCCAATGTCTCTATATCTAAGTCGTTAGTAGGCTCATCTAAAAAAAGAATATCGTCATCTTCTAAAAGTATTTTTAAAATTCCTACCTTTACTTTCTCTCCACCTGAAAGTGAACCGATCGATCTTTTTAGAATTTCTTCATCTATTTTTAAATCGCTGAAATACGAATAAAGTCCGTTTATTTTAGAATAATAAGCATCAATTTTCTCAAATAAATAGTCTAAAACTATCATTGAATTCTCTGCTTCACTGATACTCTGCTTCAAATAACCGACTGTATGTCCCTTAAAGTTTACGTGACCCTTTATGATCGCATAGTCACATAATCCCAAAAAAGCTTTTAAAAGAGTCGACTTGCCATCGCCCTCTTCTCCGATGATAGCTAACTTTTCTCCCCCGTTTAAATTGAAAGTGAGTGACTCGATGAGGGTTCTATCTCCTATGGTCACCTCTAAGTTTTTAACCTCTAGCATTTATTATATGCCTCCTTTTAAAAATTAAGGCATAATTGGGTTAAGAGTTTATGCCTGACTCATATATCTGTAGTTCTCATCTTCCCACCTCCAAATAAAAAGTTCTTTACTATTCTATATTATAACAGAGAAAAAAAGAATTCAATCGCAAAAAAACTTGTCGAAGCAAGTATTTCACGTAGTTCTAAAGATTGTACTTCTATAAACAGTTCTACATAGTCGATCGTAAGGCATAGTTTTTTTTAACAAAATACATGCGATATTTATCATATAGAATAAAATTATTACACACAATCCAGCCAAATATAGATAGACACTATAGATAGAAGTGAGGTTTAAAGTTCGCACTATAAATAGACAAATTAAAGCTATTAGATGAGGAACTAATAAATAATAGCAAACAATTAAAATAGAGCGACAAGCATTTCTTAATACTCTGAAATTTTCGAACACCAATTCCACCTTGAGAATGGAGCCTCCTAAAGTAGATCCGCTATAATACGGTAATATCATGAAATAAATTATGTAAACAGCAAGATATATGTGTTCAACTCCTCTAAAAACTATCGAAGCAGAAAAAGCGATTATAAAGTACAGAACTACATCGATAATAAACATCGTCATTCTCCTAAGTCCAGAGACGACTTTCCCATTTTCATAGGATTCTTCGTCTATTTGATCGCGACTAGGAAGTATTTCCAAAAATAAACCCATTAGAGCGAATCCGATAACTCCCCCTAAGGTATTTAGCAGTAGATCGTCTATATCGAATATTCTATACGGATATGGATAGATAAAATATAAACCAGAAAGTTGAGTCAATTCGAAGAATAAACTCAATAAAAAGCTATACTTTAATGTCTTAAAGAGGCTAGTTTTAAAATAATATCGCAGATACATCCCAAATGGGATAGTCATGATTAGATTGTAAAATACAGTATAAAAACACGGTTCAGATATAGCTTTAAATATACTCAAAGGCTCATCTATCCTAAATGAAGTTTCCATTATAAAATCTAATACAAATTGAAACGGAACTATTCTCATCATTCCAGGTTTATACTCCACCTCACTGAACTTTGGTAGAGGCAATATCACCAAGAAATATATACATATCATATAAAGAATGAAAGAGTATACGATTACACTTCGAAAAAAATTTATCGAACCATATTTTCTATATTGGCTTATCACATAAGGAAGAGTAAAGAAAAAAGCGATGATCGGAAAAACCAATAAAGCAGTTTTTATAGGTACAGCATACATAATATCAGAACTTCTGTCTTATTATCCTTTTACTAGATATATACGTAACTAAGAAATATCCACCGTATATCAACAATAAGAACACTCCTGTCATAATGATCGATGGCAACAATCCGTTCGTACCGAGCCCCTCTAAAATAATAGTACAGAACTTAATTCCGAAAATAGAATGGATCAAAGCAAGTATCAGTGGTGCCATAAAGAATATTCCTATTTGTCTAAATAGAGATCTATTGATGATACTCTCATCAGCTCCAAGCTTTCTAATCATCATGTATCTTTCTTTATTATCGGCACTCTCAGAAAGCTCTTTAAGCGCTAATATAGCGGCGCTAGAGATCAGGAAGATGATTCCCAAATATAATCCTAGAAATGTCACTAAAGCTCCTAATCCACCACTTGCTTCGGCAATTTCCAGTCTGCTCGACGTGTTTGGAAAATTGTACTCTTTCACATTTTCTGAATTTATCAAATCTTTTATCTTATTTTCTATTGCAATCTTTTCTTCTTTTGTCTTTGCATTATAGTTTGCGATCAAGTAATTCTTTTTTTTGTACGAGGAATCTACAATACTATCGGCTACCAACACGATACCACCATTTATGTTATTGCTCGACAATTCTATAAAACCATTCTGACATTCGCTGTATTTTGGTTTTAAAGTGTGACCGAATAGAGAAATAGTCTCGCCTGTTTTTAAAACTTCATTTCTAACTCTATACATAGGTTCGAAATCTGCTACTATCATATATTCGTCTTCTTCCAGAGAAAACTCTTCTAAACCATACAGTCTTGCAACTTTATTATAGTCGCTAACAGCCAATATATCTTCTTCTGTTCTGACATTCAAAAATTTGAATTGTTTTAGAAGATAATCTACTTTACTTCCTAAAGTATCTCTCAATGTCAACTTTGGAGTATTATAAACATCCAGTTCGACGTATTCTTTAAAGTTCTCTTCCACGTCGAACCCTAGTCTTTCTAATGTCTCTTTACTGCTCAAATTGAAATTAGAAAGTGTCTCCTCAGAATATCCAACTGAATTTTCAGAATTAAAATCGACTGACTTCATAAATTCTATATCAGCAGGTGCTAACACGTCTAGGTTGGCATTTAAAGAATTTTTAATAGAAAGTGAACTAGATAAAACACATATAGTGATGAACAGCATTATACAGATTACACTCATAGAAAATACCATTGTATTTATCTTACTGCTGAACTGTCTCAAAACAAAACTGTTTAACCCTTTATAATATAACCCTCTTATAGACATGACGAGTTTTAATATGAGCCCAGATAAAGACCAGAAAATAAAGAAAGTACTTATCGAACCCATTGCTATTGGTATAAGTATCTGTTCGAATTTATATAATTCACCGATTCCATCCGTAACGAGATAGTAAGCTCTTCCTAATATCAAGCAAGATATTAAAAAGACTATGATACATATGTAAGGATTTTTTACTTTCACTTCTTCCGACTTCTTAGATCCGTGTAACAATTCGATCAATCTACATTTACTGACTATTATAGTGTTAAAGATCATGACTAATAAGTACATTATACCGAAATAAATTAAAGTTTTAGTACAAGCAGATGTTGAGAATACAAATTCAAATTTAGTCATATCAGCCTCGAAGAGGTTAGATACTAACAAGCTCATAAATTGACTTGCTAAAACGCCTAATCCTAGTCCTACTGCAAGAGAAATTCCCCCAATTAACAAAGTTTCTATAAACAATATCAAAGATATCTTTCGCTTACCCATACCTAGAGTCATGTATATGCCAAATTCCTTATTTCGACGCTTTATCAAAAATCTTGAGGCATATATTATTAAGAACCCCAAAATGAAAGACACAAAGACGCTGACCCCTGATAACATATTTACTAACAGTTCTATTAAATCGTGTTGAGATGAATTTAAATCTAGTAAAACTGTCTGACTTTCGATGGCATTAAACACATAAAAGATGGCAACTCCCAATATTAGAGTGAAAAAATAAATAGCATAATCTTTAAAACTTTTTTTAATATTTTTAAAAGATAATTTATAGAGCATCGTTTAAATCACCGCCTAAAAGAGTTACGACATCGATAATCTTATCGAAGAATTCTTTTCTATCGTCATCTCCCCTACGAATTTCGTTAAATATCTTACCATCTTTAATAAATACGACTCTCGTAGCATATGAAGCAGTAAAAGCATCGTGTGTTACCATCAAGATAGTAGTATCGAGCGTACTGTTCAGGTAGTTAAAACGTTCTAAAAGCATCTTAGCAGACTTAGAATCCAATGCTCCAGTTGGCTCATCGGCTAATACTAACTTAGGATCCGTTATAATAGCCCTCGCTGATGCAACTCTCTGCTTTTGACCACCACTCATCTGATACGGATATTTATCTAAAACAGACTTGATATCGAGTTCTGCTGCCACTTTCTTTATTAAAGTATCTATTTCTTTATGATTACGATTCTGAATCGAAAGAGCAAGCGCGATATTCTCATATGCCGTCAAAGTATCGAGTAGATTGAAGTCTTGGAATATGAATCCCAGTTCTTCTCTCCTAAACTTATTGAGCTCGTTCCCTTTTAACTTAGTAATATCGACTCCACCGACATAGATGTGACCACTCGTAACTCTATCGATTGTAGATATAACATTCAACAGTGTAGTTTTACCCGATCCAGATGCTCCCATAATAGCAACGAATTCACCTTTATCGACTTCGAAAGAAATATTATCTATCGCCTTAGTAAGAGAAGATCTACTTCCATAGTATTTCTCAATATTTTCGATTTTCAAAATGTTTTCCATAAACACTTCTCCCTTCATACAACCAATTTTATTACATTTTCTCATTTGAGTCGTCTGTTATACATTACAAAAACATTACAATTTTGTAATGTTACTTCAAAACTGAATAAAAGTCGTTCTTTCCAAAAGAGATGGTTACCCGAGTAAATTTACCCTCCTCAGATTCTATTTTTATGCGATGGCCAAGTTTTTCAACCAAATTTTTTACTATGAATAATCCTATCCCGGTCGATTTAGCAATTTCTCTACCGTTTTTCCCTGTAAACGATTTATCGAAAACTCTTCCGATATCAGACTTTTCTATCCCTATTCCATTGTCTTCGATTAAAAGATCGACTGAAGAATCTAATGTCATGGTATATATTTTTATATACGAAAAACCATCGTTCTTATAATATTTTATACTATTATTTACGATTTGATTCAAGATAAATTCGAGCCATTTCGCATCAGTTTTTACACTCAACGAAACGTTTTCTACGATCAAATCAATACCATGCTCTAAAATGTCATCTTTATTTTTTAATGCCACTGATGATATCACTTTATTCAAAGGTACTTCCTTGATCAAATAATCTTTTTCGGCATTTTCTGCTCTGACATAATAAAGTACTTGTTCGACATAGAAATCTATTCTTTTTATGGCTTCCATAGTGCGATTGTCAAATTTATCTTTATTGTTATGAGCTATCAAAAGAAGGCTAGTAATCGGTATTTTTATCTCATGAATCCACATCTCCAAATACTCTTTAAAGTCGTTTAATTGTTTTGAAAATGCATTCACATTTTCACTCATCGATTTATCTATGTCATAAAGTGCTTGACTTATTATTCTTCCTTCATAAAAGTTAGGCACTTCTAAAGTTTCTAACACGAGATATGCTTTATCTAGGGATTTGATGTTTTCAACTAAATCGTTATAAAATTTTCTTTTTCGAAAAAAATCTAATAGGATACTACCGACAAATGAAAAAACGTAGATTGTAATCAGAGATATCAATAAATCTTTTCTCGCTTTAAAGGCCAGAAGTAAAAGAACTGCTAATAAAGAAGTTACGAAAAATATAACTAGAGAGAAAATTTTATCTTTTAAGAATCCTCTAAACGTCATGACAATATATAACCTAATCCCTTTCTAGTTTCGATAGCATCTGGGTAACCAAGCTCCTTCATTTTTGATCTTAATCTGCTTATGTTGACGGTCAACGCGTTATCGTTTATATATTCATCGTTATCCCAAAGATCTGTCATCAATTCATCCCTCGTTACTATTTTATCCTTATTTAAAAGTAAATGATTGAATATTATCATCTCATTTTTAGAAAGAACTATTCCTTTTTCTCCGCGTTTTATTATGCCTTTTTGCATATTTATATCCAAATCTTTATATGACAGATCAAAAGATGAATCACCTCTTCTTAAAACTGCTGAGATCCTTAAAAGCAAAATACTTGGATTATAAGGTTTAGTGATATAGTCATCTGCTCCATAACTCATAGATAAAACTTCGTCTACTTCAGATATTCGACTAGTTACCATTATTACGAAGATGTTAGATTTTTTCCGTATATTTTGTAGGACTACTTCGCCATTCAATCCAGGTATGTTCACATCTAATAAAACTAAATCCGGTTTAGAGTCTAAAACATCTTCTACTGTATTAGAAAAAGTCGTCAATACTATTACCTCGTAACCATTATTGGATAGAAGATCACATAGATTATCTCTAACTGTTTTATCGTCCTCGACTATCATTATTCGCTTCATATCATCGCCTCATTAATAAGTAATTATAACACAATTATCTCAATTTTAAGAAATTTAAAAAAGCCATAATCGGCTTTTAAGTATATTAATCTACAGTTACAAGTTCATAATCTCTAGAACCTATACCCAATTTTTCTGCACTTTCTAGTATCAAAAGTCCATTTCTAGACTCTATTCGTTCTACTAGATGATCTCTTCCCTCGTCCTTAGAATTATAGACTAGATCTATACACGCCTGATCTAACGCTACTGGGTCAGTAGAAGCCAATATTCCTATATCGGCCATACAAGGATCTAGAGCAGGATTACAGCAATCACAGTCTGGAGATATATTAATCATCGCACTTACATAGACGATCTGATTTTCATAAAATCTAACGATCGATTTTGCAGCATCGGCCATCGAATTTATGAAAACATCCTGCTCTACTTCAAACATATCTTCAAAAGAAGCATGTTCGATTCCCCCTGTATGTATATATCTCTTTCCTTCGCTAGAGGCTAGTCCTATAGATATATTTTTTAATGCTCCACCAAATCCTCCCATAGGATGGCCTTTGAAATGAGATAAGACGAGCATCGAATCATAATTTTTCATCTTGGATCCGACTATATTCTTTTTTATTACGTTTCCTTCAGGGATTTCTAGAATTTCCTCGCCATCACTATCTAAAATATCTATTTTAAAATGCTTACTCCATCCGTGATCTTCCATCAGTTTTATATGTTTTATAGTAGTATCTCGTGCTCCCTCATAAGCTGTATTACATTCTACAACAGTTCCGCCTACATGCTCTATAATATCCTTTAAAAATTCTGGTTTCATATAATTTTGATTTCCAGCTTCACCAGAATGTAATTTCACTGCGACATTTCCTTTTAGAGATATGCCTAATAAGTCATATAACTTTACTAAGCTTTCTTTTTCTATTTTATCTGTAAAATATACTTTTGATTTACTCATAACATCAATCCTCTCAGGAATATTATACCATATAGTAGTATATCTTAAATTTTAAAATAGTGAAAAAATGTAAATTAGTTATAGATTTCATTATTTATAATTTTTTTTCTTCTTTAGGACTTATAATAAACGCTGACCCCTTTTGTAATTTTCTTGCTTCGAGTACTTTTGCTATTTCATCTTTAGTATTATCTCCACAGTAATAAACATCATTATTTGGATCATATGAATGTCCACAATTATCTACAAAAATGCCGTTTTCTACACGCCATTTGAAAGGCAGCAAGAATATCTCAGATGAATCATATTCGTCAGAATAATGTAGAAGCTTTGACCCGTTATTTATTATCGAATAGTGTTCGTTAAATAAAAATTCTTCTTCATCACCGTCGTGCAATAATCCTTTGAAAAAACCGCTTCTAAAATCTTGAAGTCCAAAATCGGTACCTAATATTTGTCTTCTAGCAGTAACACTCGTCGAAATGTCGACTCCAGTAGGATTTATGGTAATTACACTACTAAAATTTCCCCTATCTTGGGTACTACTTTTTATCGATAAAAATTTATCAATACTTTTATCTTTTACAGTTCTTCGAAATGAAAAATCTATTGAAAAAAATCCTTCAACTACAAATTCACGAGCTGACTTTCTATATGATCTCGAAACCTCAACTTTTCCATAATCGTTAAATAAAGCTGCTTTAGCATATAATATATTTTTAAAAATATCATCATTATTTGTAGGAGAAATTATAGAACCTATAGGATTAGTTATCACTTTATATAACATAGAATTATAGAAATAAGATTCAATATTTTCAACTTCTTGACCATTTGTATCTTCGAGTCCTCCATTTAAACTTCCATCGATATTTAAGTGCCAAGACTCTATAAAGGGACAATCATAAACTCTATGAAAACCTTTACATCTATTTAGCATTACCTCGTAATCTTCGAATCTACTTTCAAAATACACATTAAATGCCATAGCTTCTTTATCATATTCTAATTTAATACTCTTGATGCCACAATATTTCCTCATCTCGTCAAAAAAATCTTTAATATCTCTAGGACATGATGGATGTTCGGGACTATCTATATCTTGCCATTCTACTTCATCGAGTCTACTTATAGGCACAACTTCTTTAATTATTGGAACAAAACCTGCTTTATGCACCTTTCTGTCAGAGTCGATCCAATTTATATCATCAATCATAAACATCTTGATTATTCTATCACCGATAACTAGTGCTCTATTATAATCCTTTGAAGCGACAAATATACTATGGTGATTATGACCAGAACCGATTTTTAAAT
Organism: uncultured Bacilli bacterium; assembly: GCA_910587535.1. GTDB lineage: Bacteria > Bacillota_I > Bacilli_A > RF39 > UBA660 > RUG11867. Next base: position 11,924 of record CAJUKM010000005.1, on the reverse strand, counting down.
CTATTCCATTTCTAATTAATTGAAATGCCATTTCCTTAATAGAAAGCTCGCTACCACTAGTTATGAATGCAACTTTTTTATTTTCCATACATCAGTTACCTCCCACTACTAGTAATCTATATTACTATTTTTTCAGTTTTTTTGCAATTAAAAGAGCCACAAGGGCTTTGTTTCATTATGGTGAGCAATATAGGACTCGAACCTACGACCTCCACGATGTCAACGTGGCGCTCTAACCAGCTGAGCTAATCACTCATAACTATGTATCTATTGTATAATTATAAAGCTTTTTTGTCTAGTATTAATTAAAATAGTTGTTATAATTTGACCACGATTATTGAATGGAATATTTAATAAAACGAAATAAAGAAAGTTTCGAATCTTAAAAAAACTAAGATTCGAAACTATATTTTTAAAACTACCTTCACTTTCCTTAAAACCATCTTGCCATGTTGTTAGTGAATATTCAAAAGCTTTATAATTCACAAAATATATACCGACGATTTTCTCTAAAAGAGTTAAAAAGTAAAAGAAAGTTCTTAAATTAAATAAGTAGTACCATCTCTTTCGATTTTTATATCGATTTAACCCGCTAAGAGATATCCACTATAAACATTTTTAACCATATAACCTCTAATACTATTAAATCGAAACACATTTCTTTTTAAACATATCACTTCCGACACCACATATAGGACATTTAAAATCATCTGGAAGATGATCTCCATAATAAACATATCCACAGACAGTACATATCCAAGCAGTTTTTCCACTTTCTGTTCTAACTTTTATTAGATCGTCTTTATGATCTTGATAATAGCCATAACTCATGGCCTCTCCATCTTTAAAAACATCTGCCTCTATGAGTTTACCGATAAATAAAGTATGCGTCTCGTTTTCGATCGAATCGATTTTCTCACAAATCATATATCCGAGCGAGTCTTTGATTATATCTATACCTTCTACTTTTATGGTTTTAACATCTTGAAATTTATCTATATCTCGCATAGATTTTAAACCAAAAGTCTCTATTATGTCTGAATCTACGTCTAACCCTATTACGGAAAAAGCAAAACGATCGTTTTGTTTCATAAGTTCATGAGTATTATTTTTCTTCATAACTGAAACCGCTATAAGTGGATTATCGCCACTGCTTATTTGTGACACCGCATCGACTAGACATCCACCATTTTTAGTCGTAAGGACGTACATTCCTTGAGTTATTTTTCTAGTTATTTTTTTGTTTTTCATTAACTTCTCGCCGCTCCGTCGACTGATAAAATATTTCCTGTAATATAACTTGCCATATCGCTCGCTAAAAAGAGAAACGCATTTGCTATATCTCTAGGTTCACCGATTCTACCAAGAGGTATACTTTTGATTAAAGGTTCTATTTGTTCTTTTGGAAGTGAGGCAATCATATCGGTATTTGTTACACCAGGAGCAACCGCATTTACCCTTATATTATAAGGTGCTAATTCTCTTGCTAAAGATTTAGTTAAACCGTTCACGGCAAACTTACTAGAAGGATATCCAACTCCTGCTGGCTGTCCATAGATACTGACCATCGAACTAGTATTTAAAATTACTCCGCCACCGTTTTCTTTCATGTGAGGAACTACTGCTTTAGTTGTATTAAAAATAGCCGTTACATTTATATCCATTATATCGGCGAATTCTTTTGAAGTCGTATCATCAATTTTTTTATTTGCTGATATTCCAGCATTATTTATCAATATGTCGATTCGTCCATATTTTTTGACAATTTCTTTAAAAGTGATCTCTACCTCTTCAAAACTGCTCAAATTTGGATAAAATCCATCTACTTCATAACCGTCTTTCTTAAGTGTCTCTTGAGCTTTATTTACAGATTCTTCCTTAGAACCGAAAAGGATAACATTTGCTCCATTTTCTTTAAAAAGTCGAACTATTTCATATCCGATACCTCTAGTACCTCCTGTTACAACTACTACTTTATTTTTTACCATTTTCTATACCTCCATAACTTTCTATAACATGATTATAATATATTTTTGATTAAAAATCATTAAAACCAAAAGAAAAGAACACCTTCAGATGTTCCTTAATATTTATTTTTCTTTGTTACGTAGAAGATCGCTCCACCAAGTGATAGAACTGACACTCCACCGATAATATAGAATATATAATTAGTTTTTTTCTTTTCGTCTTCTATAGGTTTAGTATTATTGTTGTTTGATTCACCTTTATTTGTATCTGTAGATTTATAAGATATGATATATTTACCTAAACCCTTATTTTTAAATACTAATTTATTATTACTGACCTTAGCATCTAATCTTACGACACTTCCGTCAGCTCTAACTACGTAAACTGCATCAAATTTCTTATTAGAATTTAATTTTACGGTATATTCAATAGTTTCATCAGAGATATCAATTTTTTTCTTATCGCCAGTTTCTAAAGTAAATTCATACAACTCGCTATCTTCACCATAACGGTGCTTTTGTGCATCGCTCAATTCGAGCTTATTGGAACCTAAAGTTACATCTCCGTGCTCAGAAATAATCGAATCCGGAACGGAGATAGAAACATTTCCGTTAGTAAAATCTTTAAATTCGTTATTTTCTTTATCATCAGGTTTTACAACTTCGTCCTTATTAGAGTTATTGTTGTTAGTTCCCTGAGTAGGTTTTGAAGATGCTCCACTATTGTTTCCGGGCTTTTGACTTGGCTTTTCGACTGGCTTAGTATCGCCACTATTATTACCACTGTTATTATCGTCAGGTTTAGTATCTGGTTTTGTATCCTCTGGCTTTTCAGCTGGTTTCTTTTCTATCCAAGTTACTACTGCTGTCGCATAACCTTTATTACCAGCTTTATCTACGAATTCAAAGGTATATTCGGCATTTTCCTTGAAAACGTAAGTATTACTTCCATTCCCTAAAATTGTAACATCTTTATCTGGTTTCAATGTAGCAGTTACTGGACCTTCTGTTGGTTCTTTCGTACTATACTCGATAACAGCAGTAGGAGCCTTTTTATCGATCCATTCAACTCTAGCAGTAGCAGTACCTTTATTACCAACTCTATCTACAAACTCAAATGTAAAATTACCATTATCCATAAATGTATATGTGTCTTTTCCATCGTTGTTCGTGATAGTAACTTCTTCACTTGGTTTCAAAGTTACAACAACATCTTTATTAGTCAAATCCTTAGTACTATAGTCGAACTCCGCTGTAGGAGCAACTTTGTCTATCCAATCGACTGTTACTGGAATAATACCATCATAACCGTTTTCATCCTTATATTGAAAATTGAAAGTCTCGTTATCTGTAAATGTATACTCATTACTAGCGTTGTTGTTGAATATTCTATATCCTTCTTCGAGTTCCAAGATTGCTTTTACATCTTGATTAGTAAGTGTAGTTGTAGAATAACTAATTTCATATTCTGGTACTTTTGAAATCCAATTTACAGTAGCTGTCGCAGTCCCAGAATTTCCAGCTCTATCTACAAATTCGAATGTAAATTCACCATTTTCAGTAAACGTATAAGTTGTATTTCCACCATTATTTGTAACAGTAACTTCTTCACTTGGTACTAGTGTAGCTATAACTTCTCCATCAGTTAAATGTATAGTATTAAATTCAAATTCAGCTGTCGGTGCTTCTGTATCGATCCAGTCGACTGAAATTGTCGTAGAACCTACATTACCTAAAGCATCTTGGAATTCCAACTCTACGCTACCGTTTTCTAAGAAAGTAAGTGTCTTACTTCCATCTACTGGGTTGGTAGCTAACTCTACATCACTAGTTAAAATTGTTATATCATTTTTGTCGAATTTAATCGTAGCGACTACGTTTTCATTTGTCAAAGCCGTAGTGCTGTATTGAACTGTAGCTTTAGGAGCACTTTTATCGATCCAGTCGACTTTAGCAGTAGCAGTACCTTTATGTCCATTTCTATCTACAAATTCAAATGTAAACTCGCCATTTTCAGTAAATGTATAAGTAGTCTTTCCATCATTATTTGTCACAGTAATAGGTCTATTTTCATCGACTAGTTCTGCAACGACATCTTTATTTGTCTTTTTAATTATATTGTAGTTAACATCAGCTGTTGGAATTTCACTAGCAGATGGGTCTTCATATAGATTTATGAGCGCTATTGAGAAGAAATACTGAAGTCCTTCCTCATAAACTGTAGGACAATTTATCCTTACATACTTAGCTAAAAGTGGGCTATCAAAAGTAATCTTCTTCAGATTTCCGTTGTTTCCTAAATTACTTTTCGAAGCAGCTAATTCCCAATTAGTACCATCCATACTGACATAGATATCTAAACGACTTGCTTTTCCCGCAGGATAATTACCTAGAGCAGAGGTTGCTTTTGCATCAGGTACATAATCTAATTCAGACACATACCTAGGCTTATCGAGTTCTATGGTAGCATAGGCTGGAATATATTTTTGACCTATATTATTTTTATTATATTGACTATGCCATGCAGTATTGATGTTACCGTCTAGCATATTATCTTTATTTCCACCACTCGTACCAGAAACAGCTATTACTTCCAATTTATCTCTTGTAATATATCTGTTTGTTTCAGAAGCTGCATCTGCAGTAAAAGTGAAATACACAGGTTCACTCATCGTATATATTCCGTTTGCAAGCATTCTAATATAAACTCTGACATCACCTTTAAATGTAGGATTAGTATCTGCAAATGAATTCCATTCACCATCAGGATCTAGTGTCCACTCCATCTTATCTGTTGCACCAGTTATTTTATTTTCTAAATCATCTTTAGATACAACATTACTTGGGAAAACACCTTTTTTAATATCAATGGTATACATATTTTCATCTGACATTGGTAACCCAGTTATATGGATTTTAATGTCGTTAACATCATTAATACTCTCTAACTGTTCTTTGGTTAATTGAGCTGAGTGTTCATAACATTGAATCCAATTATTACCACCATCAATGCTATATTTCCATGTAACTTGGGCACTTTGTAATTGCTTAGATAATACTATTTTACCGGCATTTGTTCCATCGAAAGAGAAAGTTGCTACTCTAGAATCTACAACTCCTAAAATGGCGTTTGCAATGACAGGAACTTCTTTATAATAAAGTGTATCTTTAGCAGTAGCCTTTGTAGCATTTCTCAAAGTTTCATCTTGCAACATCATAAGTTTACTACGATATCCAGCAGAAGATATCTTAGAACCAATTCTTCTAGTCATATCGTACATTGGAAGTGGGTGATAAGCATAAGCTTGGGCGACTTCTTCTGCTAATGCTATTAGATCTGAATCGGACTTAGAGTTGTCACTGATATACAAATTGATAAGACCTATCCAAGCATCCAAATTTATTATTTCTTCGTTTAAAGCATCTCTATAAATTCTTTCTAGTTTGTTTTTATCACCTTTATAAACATCTTCTAATAATAGAATCATTTCTGCTTTTTCATATTTTTCATATTCGTTCTGTGCATCTTGAGCTAATAATACATAAGAACCGGATTGAATTCCACCGCTATTAGTAGCATATCTGCTTCCCCATCCATTGATGGCACTTCCACCAGTATTAGCCCAACCTGTCGTAACAATGCTGTTAGCTAATTGCCATGCTATTTTTCCTCCACCAGCATTATACATATAAATATAAGCAGCGTGACCAGGTTGACCGACTACTCTAGACGAATATCCCCAAACACCATATAGGTTAGCAGCTGTCTTCGATAAGCCACCGCAAACCGCCCCTTCTTCAAAAACGATCCACAATTTAGGTTTTCCAGATTGATATGTTATATTATATTTTGATAGATTATACTTTTGATCCCATTTAGAATAATTAGCTTGACTATAGTATTGTGGCCTATAGTAACCATAACTAAACGTATAGTTTATATATTTATATGGATTAAAACGCTCTGTAGTAGAAAACTTTTTCGAATAATCGTGTAACCACATGATTTCTTCATCATCGATGTTGTTCATCATGACTCCACGCATTTCATCTACAGTATAACTTTCAAACATGGCATTATCTAATAGTTTATTTAAATGCATATCTTTATAGATTTGATAACGAGTTACTGCATTAGAATACTGATTACCACTTATCCATAGGCTTACATTTGCAGAATGTGTCAAAGATAATGAAAGCATCATCCTTAAATATAAATCTTTATACTTTGTTCCCAACTCCGTCTCATCTTCATTTGACAAATCGTCTTTATAAGTATGATATAGATCGCTAAGAACTTGTAATGCTCTCTCATAAGTTCCCCTTGGTTTTCCTCCAATAGTCCAAAGGCGAATAGCTTCTTCATCGTTTAAAAACCAATCCAAAGTTTCACGATTTTTAGGATCACTTTCTAAGAATGAACGCAACTGATATTGTCCAACTCTTTTTATGAAAGTTCTTTGTAGTAAAACGAGTTTTAAATCTCCCTCTACTGTTCCAGATTTATAGTTCTCTTTAATGATCTTATCGAACTCTTCTACTGTCGTCATGACATTATCGTTATGACCTTCTTTAACTAACTTGGCATCTCCCCATACTGCATGATCGCTACCATTAGATCCATTATCATGTGCATAGAGTTTGATATAGTTTGCATCCCTAATATCGATTTTTACATGGACAGCACCATTATTTCCCTTTAACGCAGTGGGATTTTCTTCTGTTTTTAAAGTCCACTCTTTACCATCTTGTGAAGTATAGATATAAAACTTAGCACCATTACCATTACTTCCAGCCGAAGTGTTTAAACCGTAATAGGTAGTAAAATAGTCATAATCTTTATAATTGCTGATATCATATTCTATTGTAGATGTCGCATGTGCAAATATACCTTTCTTTACTACTACAGCAGCTCCATCGATATACATAGTTAAGGAAGTATTAGAATTTGTTTTATCTAAACCTAAAGTTCCCCAACCTACTTGTGCTTTTTTATATGGAATGTCAGATAAGTAGACGACGTCATTCGCTTTCTCCGCATTATAAGAAAGAACTTCACCGCGTTCTATCTTTATGGTCCTTCCCTCACCCAAGTATACACAAAAAGCGATACTTGCATATATTGTCGTTACAAAAAATAAAGCTCCTAAACATTTTTTTAGTGAATTTTTAAATTTAAAAACTTTCTTGTTCATATAAACTCCTCTATTCTTAAAATTTTTAAATAACTTCATCATCTCATTAAAAACGACATTCTTTTATTGCTATACACAATGATAAATGCCTCTAATGTTTTCCACAGTTAAATCTTATCACAATTTACTAATGGTGACAATAAGGTCTACTCTTACTTTTACACAGATATTACACAAAAAATAACAGATAACTATTTTATGTTATGTTTTTACTTAAATCTTATGAATATTCTTTGCCTAACGTATAAAATATTATTAAAAATTGCTATAAAAAAAGAGCGCTTAATACTCTTTCTTATTGATTCTCTCTTTCACTTGTTTTAAAGTAGCAGTAACCGTTTGTTCTATGATTTCTTTTATAAGACTATTTTCGATATTTGACGAAACTGAAAGATGTTCGAAAAAGTCTACATTCATTTGTCGAAAAAACAATTCTAACTCGACTAAACTTTTTATAGGTGCTTTTTTGCTAGTACTCAAAGTGCTCTTAAGTTCATCAAAAGAAGTTGAAAATAATTCATATACAAAACAATATTTCCTACTAAGCAAAGTTTTTAACTCGTCTGAAAACTTTTCTTCTGGCAAATCGCCAATAGCACAAGCAAAAATATTTATATCAGCAGGAGCATTATTAGCAACTGATGATGTCTGATGTTCGCCACTTTCTTTACTTCTTTTCTGGTGAGATTGTTTTTTTAAACACCTAATTTTTTCCATTACAGATGGATCGATTCGATTCTTTAAAACATCATTGATTCCATTTACTACTCCCATACTTTTTAAAATAATATCTATATTATTTATGAGATCATCTCCCGAAAATATCGGGTTAAGCGGTATGTTATCAAGATTCAACATTTTTAAATAACAGTCCTGTATTTTTTCCCATGCAATCTTATGCGTTTGATAATCATCTGTATTCGTATATTGTTCTAATGCGCTCGTATATTGAACTGCAAGCTCATAATAAAGGGTATCTGCCGGTTTTAATTTACAATCGACTATACCTAAAATTATATAAGAAATTTGTGGCAGCACCGATAATACACGATTTCTCAAAGCAGCACATCTTTCATCATAGTATAGAGGCTTACTCATTTAAATTATAATCCTTTCTATTATAAATATTTCAAAATCAACTCAAAATTTATACATATGATATCATGTTTTTTAAATTTGAGCAAATTTTAAAAACTTTGCATTTTCGGTTATTTAAATATATCTAGAGGGACGAATGCATTCATACGATTTTTAGTATAGAATTCACCTAACTTATATTCATAAACGTATAGACGATTGTTTATTAGATCTACTGCATAACTTGATTAAAGAAGTAAGTTTCTATAATCTTTGGCTTCTTCGTTCTTTTCACTATAAATATATGTTCTTACACTTCCATCTTTAAATTTAAACATAAAGACGAACTCGTCTCCTAAATATTCATTCCAATATTCAAGTTCTAAATGCTCCATTACAAATTTTTCATAAAATTCTACCTTATCTTCTGAGAAAGATACACCATAATCATAATTGATCTCCTCTACAACAAATCCATTTTATTAGTAATGTTACATTCTTAACGCCCATTAAATAACTATAATTTTTAAATCATGAAACATTTATTTTTCTATCGCAGTCTCAGTTAAAAATTTATATATCTATATTTTCTTTTTAGCCTCGTAAATAGGTATAGGATCAAAAGTATTTACGTATAAATTGAATTCTTTAAAAGATAACCCTTCAGGTATTTGGGGTATCTCTACTAATTCTCTGATATCGCTTTCATCGTATTTTCCTACTACAGAGTCGATTGCACTTTGAATAGAGTCAAACTCATGAATACCTCTTTTATTAGAATTCGAATGTTCAAAATGATACCACCTGTCTTGATATTTAAATAAGACAAAACAATGCATTTTCACTTCTTTATCAAAGTTTTCTTCTTTTTCATATCTCCTAAAACAAAATAATTTGTTTTCCAACCCTATTCTATCGAAAAAAATCTTAATCATTTTCGCTTGCTCTATACACGTTCCCAGTTTTGATGATAGTATTTCTTCTAATGAACTGATACGGTAGTTTCTTCTAAACTCTTTTAAATTCTCTACGTGTCTATTGCCCTGATTATCTAACCATCCATAGACAATATATCTATTCATATAATCCATCAATTCATCAGGAGTTGACACATCATCAAAAGACTCCTTTATTCTATCAACTTGAAAAAAAACATTATAATAATCGATACATTTTTTTATGACGCCAGTTTCTAAAGACCTTATTTTTTTAATATCGCTTAATAATCCGATTAAATCGTTAAAGTTTTCTACGATGTATCTTACTATCAAATAAGAAAAATCATACCCATCATATTTATTAGATTCGAGATCGACAAACTTGCCATAAGTCCCACCATGTTTTTTCAAAAACTCTATCCTAGGTATTTCTTTATCATATCTAATAATTCTATCTAAGTACCATGCTTTAAATTTTTTGACGTTGCTTTCTAATAAACTTCTTTCACCAGATAAATATAACGCTAAGCCTTCATCTAGCCATAGAATTCTATCATATTTACCTTCACATATACTCGCATAAAATATATGTACTAATTCATGAAATAAATCTCTTTTAACTTTAGATATTTGATCGATATCATAAGTATGGTTGATCATATCGCCTATAAAATTCCCCCTAGAATACGGAGAAGGCTCATAAAACTGTTTAACAAAGTCAAGATACACTTCCTGGCTATTAAAAAGGTTTATTTCAACCCTTTTAAAAGTTTCTAAGCTAAAAAAGTCGAGTAAAAAAGCTCTCTTTTCTAATAAATAATCCATCAAATCTTTTACTATGCCTTCTAAATCGTCATTTCCATATATTACAAATTTTTCATTTTCGATTAGTGGTTTTTCTGGTAAAAATTTACTAAACTGCATCGCGAACATCATCCCTTTTAAACAAAAATATTTTGTTTTTATTTTAACCATATTGTACAAAAACTGTTTTTAAAATACAAATATTTTAAAAAAATAAACTTATTAACTTTACTTAATTATCTTTATCAGATGCCTTATTACTGCCTTAAGTCTACTTAAATCACATTTTCTCAGAACACTTAAATATATTTCGTGATGAAATCTTATGTCGGTTATGTCTAATTCATAACCGTTTTCTTTTGCATGATCATGCACTAAATTTTGATTGTTGTCGGCTCATCATCATAAGAGCCTATATGCATATACATAATCCCAATGTTTAACTTGAGTCAAATGTTGCATTGGCTTTTGGCTATCACATAAATCTTACATATATATCTCCACCAAAATAATCATTAATAATTAGGGATGTTATTGCACACATACCAAAACTCTTGTTATTTTCATTCCAAGCACCTTGTACTTTAGGATAACATAAATCTTTTGAGTAGCAATCTAACAATACTTTTTGAATATTATCAATGTTCACAATGACACCACACTTAATAATACTATTATACCAAAATTGACTATTCTTTCCACTTACTTTACTATTGCTTTTAAATTTTTGTTCCTTCTAAAGCTAATTTGGCTTTCTCAAAATACCACGTCTTACATTTCACACTCATATCTTTATATTCAAGTGACTTATATTCAAGATTAAATTCATTTACAAACTCGGTAATTAGTTTGTCAAAAAATTCAACTTCTAATTCCAAATAATATTTATTATGAACTAAATAAACCTCTTTAATCCATCTTATAAATTGTTGAAGATAATAAATTGATGTTTGTCCATTAGAAGCATTACGTACAAAAATGCAGTCTTCAAATATATATCTTTATTTTGCTTTCTTTTCTGCTCTAGTTTACTGTTTATCTGAAAGATCAAGTTCTTCTTTAACATAATCTTTATAACGATCTTTTTTTGCCACTTTTCTCCTTTCATTTAGTAAATTACCATCATTTTCTTTTCTTCATAATTATTTTATCACAACTTGCTAATACTGCTGGCAGTAATAATATTATTAATATTGCTGAACATGCAGTTCCTCTTGATATTGTTATGCAAATTTTTGCAGCTATTGCTGAAGCAAAATTTCCTACAATTAATGTTACAATAATTAGTATTGACGCTGATGTCAATATTGTATGAATGGATTTGTTATAAGAGTCTATGATTGCATCTTTTATACTCATACTCTTTCTATGTTCAATGTAATATGATGTATATAAAATTGCATAATCAATTGTTGCACCCATTAAAATACTTTGTATTATTAAAAGAGCAATAAAATATACTTTTTCTCCTGTAAATGATAGTATCCCCATTGTCATATATACTGCACATTGAATCATAAATACTAGTATTAATGGTATAATAAACGATTTGAATGTTACTGCAACTACAATAAATATTGCTATCATTGTCAATATTGTAATAAAATTCAACTCATCTTGGAAAGTTTGGCTCATTTCATATGCCATTGGTGAATCTCCTATTATATAGAATTTATCTAAATTTCCACCTAATTCATCTTTAATTTCTTGTATAAAGTTAAAGGTTTCCTCATTTTCTGGTTCTAATTTTGAGTTTATTACTACCCTTGAATAACCATTTCCAATTAGTAAATCTTTTGCTTCATTTACAGTTTCTTTCGCATCTGTAATATTTTTTCTCATATCATCTTCTATAAAATCATCAAATCTACTATCTTGCAATATATCATTATTTAAGTAATTAACAAATTGCTCTACTGTCAATTGCCAATCATTATTGTATT
>CAJUKM010000004.1:23483-49859 GCA_910587535.1 uncultured Bacilli bacterium | reverse complement strand
CGCTCAAGAACCCGGCATCTCTTAGAGTTCCAACTGGAATATCGACATATCCATAAGAATTGTAGAGTTTCTCTACTGCTTCTGGATTCATAGAAACGTATGCATTTGCAGCCGCTATAATCTGCTCTTCGATGTTCTTATTGGCATCCGTTTCCTGCCTCTTTAAAGTTTTTATTATGTTCAAAGAGAATATCCCCGCAATTACTACTAATAAACCGATTACGACGATTATTTCCAATAAAGTAAACCCTTTTTTACTCTTTTTTTCCATAAGTATTGTCCTACTTTCTATATCATAAATGATAACATAAATTTTTAAGTTTTACTATAAGTACTTAAAATAAATAAAAAAAATCGATCAGTTAAATCGATTTTTTTATCTCTTTTTTCTCTTTTTCTTTTTCTTTTCTTCCAAGAAATCTTCTTCTATTTCTTCTTCGTCATCTTCACGGTGAATCTCTTCTTCGACACTTTCATTTGCGGGTTCTTCTATTGAAATATCGACATGAGTTGGTTCCTCACTTCCCACTTTCGAAAGTTTTCTGAGTAGTTTTTTTAATTTAGCGTTCTTTTTAGTCTGTAAGATAGTCAACATGAAGAATATTGCAACTATGCCACCTAACGCAAAAAGATATAGGACGTATTCTTTATTCTGATGAACTAGACCTTCAACTAAGTTTGGATTATATCTGAGGATACTGCCAGATTTTTTATCGTAGATAAAATAATCTTTTTCTCCAGTTTCGACGTCTAATCCATATACTAAGTAAAAGGCCTCGGCAAACTCGCTTTTTAAAGCTTCATATTCTTTATCGTTGATCGTGATACGATCCTTCACAAACCCTACTGGAATACTCTCTACTTCTATTTCACTTATAACTATTGTTATAGATGTACCGCGAATTTCGTCGTAAGGTTTATATGTATTTGTACTAGAATCGTATACGAACATTCCGATATTTGCATTTTCATCTTTTAAACCGACCACTGTCAATCCTGCAAGTTCAGAGATAAAACCTGGAACATCGACATCTCCTATTTTTATAGTTTCCTCTTTAAAACCTATAGGAGCTTTTAGAAGGTCTGCCTTTTTAACAACTGTGTACTTAACTCCATCGATCTCTGTTTCGATAGGATTTAAGTCTTTTACGTCGACTGTTATGGTATAAGTTTTCAAACTGCCGTTTTGAGCAGTGACGACTACTTCTATTTTATTAGTTCCCTCTGATATATCTATTTCGCCTGTCCCACTGACTCTAGCCGTAGAATCGTTAACAGCCGCATGAACTTTGATCTTTTCGACAGTATCTGGTACAGATACCGTATAAGATGTCGTATCTTTGTTAAAGACTGGACTCAATTCATAACCTTCGACAGAGAGACTTTTTAAATTGTTATCTTTACTATAACTTGCTTGTATTTCGGATTGGGTTTTGATATTTACGCTTACGTTAGAGACACTCGGAGTAAACAATTCTTCCTGACTACTCCATCCTACCATCGAAGGACTGCTAACTTTAACCGAAGCAGTTCCCGATTTAAGAGCTTTAAACTTTAAAGTATAAGTTTTACTCTTTGGACCATTCGCTCCAGTACCATAATCGACGACATTCGTATTACCCTCTACTAATGACAGATACGAAGTATCGTAAGTGATTCCATATTGCCATGAACCCAAAGCTTCTGAACAAGATACCTTCACAGTAACTGTAAAAGTCGAACCGACTGCTGCTGTTTTAGTTCCAGTAGATAGATTGATCGATCCGCTTACAGCGTTGACATCGACTATCGTTAAAAAACTGAAGACGACTAGCAATAATAAGTATTTTAATTTTTTCATTTTCTCCTCTTTTCTATCCCTGACTTATGGTATATTCCCCTAAAAGATTTTTTTGTTCTAATAAGAGATCTCTGATATCTAAAGCACCATCTTTATTTAAGTCGGCCGCTTTTAAATTTTCATCTTTGAGCATTTTAGCACCGACGAGATGCTTTTGAATGGCTAGTAAATCTACTATATTGATCAATCCATCTCCATTGATATCTCCATATAATACTATCTTAAAAGATGATGTTATTCCTGAATTGGTTATCGTTATCGTTTGACCAGTTTTGACTATTCCACTTTTTATTTCTGCTCCACCGTTATCGGTAATTTTTATAGATGCAAAGTGATAAGAATTTAAGACACTATTTATTATATTCGATATGTCAGATCCTACTTCTATATTGGAAGCATAGTTTCCACTTACCTTAATTCCTACACCGTTTAATACTTCTGTAGGAGTATATCCGTCCATCTTAATTCTGTGGATGTTTATGACATAATCAGATGATTCTCCATTCACTGCTGTAACCTTAACAACTGCAGTGGTATCCGGTTGAGTTAGTTTAACTTTTCCTGGATTGGTTAAGTTTGCACTTCCATTTGTTGCCTCGGCACTAATATTGACCTCTGATACATCTTCTTTGACATAGCAGTCGTAGTTATATGCACTAGATTGGAATTCTGGATTCAATTTACATTCAGCGACATTTAAACTCTTTAAAGTGGAATCGGCATTGAAAGCACTGTCGAGCGACGTTTTCGCACCCATATTAGAATATATAGGTATTAGAAAATCGTATGTTCCCAAATCCCAAGCCTCTTTAGACGAATATGAGTTGTAATAGCCTTCATAGTTTTTGTAAGACTCTTGATATGGAGCTCTGACATTTTGCATGTATTGGTTACCATAATATGAAGGTGTAATCGTATTAAACTTTTGATAATACTTCGTAGACTGTCCACGACTGATATAATTATTACTTAAGAAACTAGATCCTTCATAGATCGATATGTGCTGGTTATTCCAGTTTCTATTCATGGCATATATCAAACCGTTTATAATTACCTCAGAATCTACTTTTCCACTCGCTCCTATGTTGAAGAAATTGTAGTATCCCTTATAATTTCCATTGTAACCTTGGCCTAAAGATAGAGTAGAACCTTTAGTTCCTTGTTCCTGAACTACTCTACTCGCTAGATGGTTAGGATTGACATTTTTATCTGCGCCAGCTGATAAGAACGTATCTACATAATAATGTGTTCCAACAGAACAGTTATTCGCGCCTGGCAAACAATCGAAAGGCTTACTCATAAAAGTTCCTGATAATATTTTGCTGATTTGATCTTTAGTTTGCGTAGCACCATTATATGCACCGTTTTCAAACATGAATATGTGAGACTCATCTAAGAAATTTCTAGGATCCATGTAAAACGCTACAGTCTGTGCACTAGCACCGTACCAACCGTTACCAGCAAGAGGAATCCATACTCCATTTTTATATGCGACATCCGCTGTCGATCTAAGAGAAGTATTTGAGCTATCGATAACGTTTCTTGCGACAACTGCATACTCACCATTCACTGCAGTATAAAAGTCCATTCCACCAGTCACTCTACCTGTATAAGATGGAGCAAACGTCCAGTTTGGATGAATGGCGTGCAAGATAGCTAACTTTTTAGCATAATCTGCTGGAAAACCTCTATTTATTAAATCAGCTTCATATGCATCATCTGTCGTATAAGTCTGCGCTATGACGTTGTTTTTAGGAACATACCCTACATATACGAAACCTACATACATGAATTTTATCTGATAATAAGTTCCCGATTCGCCAACAATCTCGACGGCTTCAGGGGAATATATATTAATGTTGCCACCCGTATCACTTTTCATAATCTCGCCACCAGGCGTTTTTCTAACAGACGAATAAGACTTGATTATTCCTCTTTTATACGTCGTTGCGGCCTGAATATCGAACTCGAACATCATTAAAAATATGATTGCAAACACAGATAATCTAATTGCAAATTTCATTAGAGACCTCCATTCTTTTTCAATTATATCATAATAAATGTCGAATTTTATACTGTTCAAAATAATATTTACGATTGATTTACAAAACAAAAAAATCCCTAAGGATTTTAATTGTTATCTACGAATTCTACCATCTTTTTAAATACGGCAGGATTCTTCTCTACTTTCTGAATTAGATCATCTCTATCGAATTTAGAGAAGATGTTTTTAAAGGAATCGGCATCTCTTAAAAAGATATCTGGAAATTTTAAAACGACTTGTGAAAAATTACTTACGCCGAAGTCTTTCATATATTGAATATTTTCTTTGACGATGTTTTCAAAAAGTCCTAACTCTGTAAATATATCTTCATCGACATATTCACATATCTCTTCGACATCTCTACTGTCGAGGCCGAAATCGTATAGATACTCAAGAGTCATTATAAATTACCTTCTTTCATAGCTTTAATCTTTCTCAAAAGAGTTATCTCAGGTCCGACAGTCTTCATCTTCTTTAGATCGTTTCCATCTATAGAATTTACTGCCTTAACGACATCTTCGATAGTCATATCGAATGGAATTATCGTTCCATTTCTGAACACTATTCTATCGGAAGTAATGCTCTTAAGTCTTTGATAAGTAGTTCCATAGGGATTTAAAAGTTGATTTACTGTGTCTTCGATACTTTCATGACGATCAACTACATTGTCCATTACTGGTTCGACATTAGGGGTATTTAACATACTCTCCCAACTTGAAATATCGGCATCTAAGAAATTGCTATCTTCTTTTTTATCTTCTACATCATTTGCCTCATTTGTAAATAATGATTCCAAATTATCGGTATAGACAGTTTTTTCTTCTTCTACTTTAGGCGCTACTTCAGGTTCTTCTCTTTTTGGAGTATATCCAGTAAAGTCATAGATCTGTTTTAAAGAATCTTCAAAAGAACTGTTTCTAGATGATTGTTCTTCTTTATCTTCTTTTACAACATTTTCTACTTTTGGAGCAGTGGCTCTAGGCTTTTTTTCTTCCTCTACTTCGACTTCGACCTCTTTGGCTTTAGAGGCAGTTTTCTTTGGTTCAGTCTTCTTTGTAGTAGCTTTTCCTTCTGCTTTCTTAACTGTTATTTCTCTTTTTGAAGATATTTCTTCTAAATCTTGTGCAGTCTTATCAGAAATTTTATCCATATATTCGAGTGCTTTATTATATTTATATAGTTCTAAATTATAGTTGTCCAAACTTTTGTTTAAATCATCGATAATTTTAGTAAATTCAGAGATATTGTTCTTTATAGCTTCTATATCGCTATTGAGTCTAGCTATTTCGGATCTATTCTTTTCGACATCCTTTTCACAGTTGGCTCTCGCGCCATCTATGATCTCGCTATATAACTCTCTAGTCTCACCCTTACTAGTAGATGCATATGCATCGACCATCTTTTTATAAGTGCTCTCGACATTCTCGATCGCTTCTTTTATAGAATCGATTTTGTTTTCCATCTTAGTAATCTCGTGTTCACATTTTTCACGTGATGACTCGTTATCGGAAACCTCTTTTGTCGTATCCTCTATTCTCTGTTCATATTCTTTAATATTATCTTTGATATTATCGATTAGAGTAGTAAGTGCATCTTTCGTTCTACTTACAAACCCGCTAAAAATTTCGACGTTCTTTTCCCCTTCAAATTCAAATTTTTCCATACTAGCTCTAGCATCTCCCTTACTATTCTGGAATAATTTTAACAAATTATCTTTTAAAAGTAAACCTTTTTTTCTCCTTTTTTATCTTTACTAATCCCTATCATTTACTATCTATAGAAAAGATAGTAAGAAAAGCCCAGTATCAAAAATGCTGGACGACAAATAAAACTTAGCGATGTATTTCTTCGGCAAGCATACAGTCATTGTTTTCCAAAAATTCTTCATAGATTTCTTGAGTAGTTTCATTTCTCTTTCTATAAGATATTTCTAAAATATCGTCTATTCGTAAAAATTCGTGATATTTCCCGACACTGTAATGGAATCCATCCATCGCTCCCATAGAAAAAGAATATATTTCGTAATCGTTTTCACATATATAATGAGTATCACTATATACGTCGTGCATGCTTTTGGTGCCATCTAATCCCGAATATAAAAGTAGAAAAATGAATGTCAGTGGTAAGAAAAACAAAGTGGCGATTGAAATGATTATGATGGTTAATGCTTTTACAAAATGACATTCCATAAATCCAGCGATGATATATGCTAATATATTTGATAGAGAGAAATATAAATTCAGAGCATTCTTACAAAATATACACATTAAGAAATAGATTATTATAAACGGACTCTTTCTTTTAATACTTTTTTTAAATTTGATAACTAAGATAAAATTGATAAAGATAACTAATAACATCGATATGCGATATAAACTACCTGTTACCACGATATGTCTAAATACGAAGTTAGAAAGTACGAATAGAAATAAAACGACGAAAGGATAGCATTCTCTAATTTTTTTCACAAATATATCTCCTTTTATATATAAATTATACTAATTCATTAAAAAAAATAAAGAATAATTTTGCTAAATTAAAAAAGTGCCGCAGCACTTACTTTTGGTACACATTTTCTACTAGATCTTCGAATGGTACATATTCTTTGATCTGTTTTGAATCGATCATGATGTCTTCTAAATTTTCGAAGAGTTCTTTCGATACGATAGGAGTTTCTAACCAACTGTCGGCATCTTTATATCTCTTGACTATTACTTCTAAATCGTTGATAGAAGTATCCGGAAATTGTCCGATTATTATTTCTGCTATTTTTTCTGGATCGTTATCTCTACAAAATTCCAATCCTTTAGAGATAGCTCTCGTAAATTTTTCGATAGTATCTCTATTCTCTTCGATATAACTTTTACGAGCATTGAATGCAGTGTAAGGCATTTCTCCTGACATCTCTCCGATGTTTGCAACTACATACCCGAATCCCATATTGACTAGTTTTGTCGCATTCGGTTCGAACAGGTTTACAAAGTCACCTTCTCCTCCGATAAAAGCACTAGTCAAAGAAGCAAAATCTACAGATGTATTGATGTCGACTTCGCCTTTGTCGATTTTAGCATTTTTAAGTGCGTTCTCGAAGTTGAGTTCTGGCATTCCTCCAACTCTTCCAGCTAAAACTTCCTTACCTCTAAGCATAGACCAGTCGAAAGAGTCGATATTTTTTCTTGAAACTAAGAATTGACCATCTCTCTTAGTTAATCCGGCAAAAGTTTTGATGTAATCTTTTTCTCCGCCGTTATATATGTAGATAGTTGCCTCTGGTCCACAAAAACCTATCTCGACATCTCCGCTCAACACTGCAGCAGTAACGTTGTTCGCCCCACTGATCAAAGTCAAGTCTATTTTAAGACCTTCTTCTTCGAAATAACCGTTTTCCATCGCTACATACAATGGAGCATAGAAAGCACTGTGAGTAACTTCTCCTAAAGAAATACTCTTGAGATTTTTTTCGTCATCTTCTTTTTGACATCCACTCATCGCTAAAGCAAAAACAGAAAACATCAAAACTGTTAAGAAAAACGAACTCATGTTTAAAACTTTTTTCAAAATTTATCACCAACCACTATATATTATGACTTCGCTTCGAAGTTGGTGATTAGATGATCATCATTTATCTATTTCTTCATATTCTATATAATCACAGACGACATAAAATGAAGGATCACTTTCATCATCGGCTAGACATATAAATTCTTTTCCCATTATTGTCACGTACTTTAAATAAGCTGAATCGATATAGTCGAATACGTACATAGCTTTGTTGTTACACTCTTCTATTCCATTACATACTATGCACAATTTAGTTTTGTGAGTATCTAGTGAATTATCTTCTTTTTTAGTTGCTTCACCGGACCAGTATACATCTATCTCCACTTCGATTAAGGACTTGTTGACATCATAATTTATTTTATAGATATGACTGTCGTGCAAGAAATGATAATAATTTAAAAATTCATCTATATCGTTTTTTGTCAATTTTCTCATAAAACATATCACCATATATAGAATAGATAAATTCTAGACATTTTTCAATAGAAATAATTTTAAAGCTATATTATAATCTTAAAAAAGGAGAAAAACGATGAAGACAGATTTGATCACGATTCCAAATGTCGGAAAAAACACCAAACAAGATCTTTTAAACTTAGGCATAACGTGTGTCGAAGATTTAAAAGGCTTGGACCCAGAAGAACTATATAAAAAAGATTGCGAATATAAAAAATACATAGAAGACAGATGCCAACTGTATTTGTTTAAGATGGCAGTCTACTATGCCAACAACGACGTTTGGGATCAAGAAAAATTAAAATGGTGGTATTGGAAAGACAAAGAGTATAATAAAAAAAATAAATAGATCTAACGTCTATTTCTATTTTCAAAAAATGGCAATATTAACATTATAAAAAGTATGATACTGACAAAGGCCAAAAAGTACCCTAAAACATTTTTAGTTCTTATAAAGTTAACACTCAAGAAAACAGATAAAGCCAGTAAAAGTATTATGACAATATAATACGACAATATATAGGGTAAACGCTCTTTAATACTTCTTTCTTTGTTGAATGCTTTATCGATGATCAGTTTACCTAACATATCTAACATGAAGTCGTAAAATGGTTCCATATTTTTCCTCCTAAAAAACGATATTTATAAGATAGATAATAGCATAAAAGCGACTTTTTCACAAATCGCTTTCTATCGTACTCGAAAATTCGAGTTTAATAAAATTTTTGGTGCTCAGAACGAGAGTTGAACTCGCACGGATTACTCCATTGGCGTCTGAGACCAACATGTCTACCATTCCATCATCTGAGCAAAATGTTCCTTAAAAAACATTATACCACAAATCAAAGATAAAGTATTCCACCATCTAAAATTTCATCCATGTATTGATAAATATCTATATCGTATGGAATATCATCAAATAAATAGACGTGTAAAGATTCTATCTCGTGTTTTTTTAATTTTCTGATTACATTGTTTAAAACGATATGTCTTTTTAATTGAAATTCGACTGCATCTAAATAGCTTGAGAATTCTTCTATTCCGACTTCAGAATCGAAATAATAGTATTTCTGACCGTCTTCATAGACTAAAAAAGAATGCATAGTAAAAGGATTAGCTTCTTCTAATTGGAATATGATGAAGAATGTTTTAAACTTATAACCTTTTTTTGAAAACCAATATCTTTCGAGTTCAACCCGATCGAAGCAGTTACCACACTTCTTTTTAATAAGCTTAACGGGAGAAGTTAGCTTCCAAGTGATTAAAAATTCCTCATCCTCTAAGCGATATTTTTCTCCATCCTCTGTTATATAGCCATATTCTATATTGCTCATAAATTCGAGCAAATCGTATGGATTATCGATTTTTTCAAAATTCATAGATCAATTATATCTTTTAGAGTAGAAACGTCGTCTAAAGATATTTCTCTTTCCTCTGAAGTGCACATACTTTTAATTTTAAAAGTCTTATTATTCAATTCATCTTCGCCTAGAACGACGACATAAGGAATGTTTTCTTTATCTGCAAATTCGAAAGATCTTTTCAACTTACGTTTTGTCAAATCCACTTCTACTTTTAATCCTAACTCACGGATCTCATTAGCTAACTTTATAGACTCTCCTTCTGTAGCCATAGGAACGATTAAAACGTCTACAAAAGGTTTATAAGCTTCCTCTCTATTTTTTAATATTTCATATATAGTAGAAAGTCCAAAACTTACGCCTACTGCCGGATACAAATTACCATCGTCGATAAAATCGGTGATCATCCTGTCGTATCTGCCACCTCCACCTAAACTGCAAGTTAACTCGCCATTCTTAGCATAAACTTCGAATACATTGCCAGTATAATAATCCTGACCTCTAGCAAGACAAGGAGTAAAGACTGTTTCGTTCTTTATTCCAACACTCTCTAAGACACTCTCTAGCTCACATACTTCGTTTAGTCCGTTTATTAGCATTTCGTTAGATTGTGATAAGAACTTTTCTTTTAAACCGTTCAAATCTAATTCGAAATACGATAACAATTCGAGCGCATCGTTTCTTTGTAATCCTAATTTCAAAAGTTCTCCTATCAATTCATCTTTAGATAGTTTATCCATCTTATCTATTGCAGTGACGTAAGAAGAAAGCTCATCATCTTCGACTTTTGCAACTTCCTTTATTAGACCGCATAAAAGATTTCTGCTGTTGTACTTGATATATACGTCTATTCCTAATCTCTCATATCCAGTAAGCCATAGACTTAAAAGTTCTGCTTCGATTGCGCTTCCACTGAGTCCGACGACGTCGACATCGCATTGCAAAAACTCCCTATCTCTACCTGCCTTTACAGGGCCATCTCTAAATACTTTACCGATTTCGAATCTTTTGAAAGGCAAACGTAAATTCTTAGAGATCGAGATATACTTGGCGAATGGAACGGTGAGATCGTATCTTAGTCCCAATTCTCTTTCTCCCTGATCACTAAGTTTATAAATTTCGTTTAGAAGGTCGTTAGATTCGTCATATTTACCTGCTAAAAGATCGTAATAACAGAGTATTGGAGTTTCTAACGGTTTATAGCTGTAACTTTCGAATAAATCTCTCAAAGTATCTTGTATATGATTGCGGATTCTCTGTTCTTGAGGATCGTAGTCGTAACTTCCTCTAACGTTTTTTAAGTCAACTTTTCTCTTCATAACTTTTCTCTCCCTAAAGACTCATCGGTCAAAATACATACTAAAATTCTAGCATACGCCCACTTCTATGTCAAACAGCGAGCAAACATTTAGAAACAAAAAAACATAAGACAAAATGTCCTATGCTCTTCCGCAGTAACTTCCGTCTATTGTAGATACAGTGACGACTTCTCCATCGTTTATGAAAAGTGGAACTTTGATAACTAATCCGTTTTCTAAAGTAGCATCTTTCATCGCACTAGATGTCGTATTACCTTTAGTAGCAGGTTCTGTAGATGCTACTTCGTAATCTATTTTTTCAGGTAGATCTATACCTATTATCTCGCCCTCATATTGAGCTATTTGTATCTCTAGTCCTTCTTTTAAATACTTAGCATTTTCTCCTAGAGTATCTTTTGCTAGTTCCATTTGATCATATGTCTCATTGTTCATGAACACGTAGTTTTCACCTTCAGCATATAGAAACTGAGATTTAGATTTATCTACATGAGCTCTTTCGATTTTAATGTTAGTATTGTAAGTATCTACTGTAATACTTCCAGTACGTAAGTTTTTTAATTTCATCTTTACAAACGGAGAGCCTTTACCAGGTTTTACATGTTGGAATTCTACTATGACGCAAAGTTTTCCATCCATGATGATAGTCATTCCATTTTTGATGTCGTTTATATTGATCATCATAAGCGCTTAATCCTCCTAATTAGTTTTTCTTTTCGTTAAATTCTGTGTGCTTTCTGCACTTTGGACAAAATTTGTTCAATGAAAGTTTTTCCACTGTATTCTTTTTATTTTTCTCAGTAGGACGGATGTTGTTTCCACAAACTGAACATTTGATTTGTACAGGTTCTCTATTTTCACCTTTTTTTGCCATAAAAGTCCCTCCTTTTTCAATAAGGTCATAAGTATTATAGCAAAAAATTAAGATTTTTCAAACAAATAGTTAACTATTTTCCTATTAACCCTTAAATTTAGAGCATATTTATAAGAACTAGAACCATCACTTCTACTTATATTTGGACTCAAGGATACGACTGAATACTGTGGATTTTCAAAAGGAGCATACATGATAAACGCCGTACTTATCGTTCTCGTATCGATCTTACCGTCTCCATTCGTATCGACAAATGTCTCACTAGTACCAGTTTTTCCAGCAGCACTTATATTTATATCTATATAGTTTCTACCAGTACCACTTATCATGACTTCCCGCAGTCCCTTTTGAACTCTTTTCAAATAGTTATCTTCTAAAAGAACATGGTTTAATTCTTCTTTTTCCCTTTCGACGATTACTTCTCCATCTCTTTCAATTCGTAACATTAAACTTGGACTCAAACGTACTCCATCGTTTGCAATCGTATTTATATATTGGAATACTTCGATCGGCGTATAAGTGTCATACTGACCTATAGCTAAATTCAAAAGTAAATCGTCACTAGCAGTTTTCCCCTTAATTCCTAACTGTTCATTTGGAAGATCTATTCCAGTCTTTGCACCCAATCCATAGCTCTCTAACATATTTCTATATATATCGAAGTGTTCTTTAGTCGCGTTTAGCTTTTTATTATTAGAAAATTTTGGATTGGCAAGCTTGGCAGCGATCAAAAATTGATAGTAATTTGATGACTGCGCGAGAGCCCTGACGTCGTCTACGTATCCAAGTGATGTCCAGCTGCACTTTTTAGATACGCCATAAACTTTTATACAGGAGTCTAATACTTTCTGTCCCTCTTTTATAAGACCATTCTGATAACCGACCGAAATCGTCGCTCCTTTGACGACACTTCCAACTGTATAACTAGAGTTAATCATATTAGCTGTTATGTCGACAAAATGGTCTTTATTTAATTGTAACCCAGATGCAGCGACGATCGCTCCAGTTTGGGGTTCACCCACTATGACATAAGAATGGTTAAAATATTCTGTATTCGGGGCCTTCTTAGCGGAGAGCATTTCAGCCTTTAAAACTTCTTCGACTTTTAATTGGGTCTCTATGTCTATAGATAGATATAGATCACATCCCTGTTTTTCCTCTTTGACTTTTTCTAAATGGCCACTTTCTAATTTATAGAGACTATCCTCTCCTCGCAGATATTCGTCGTATTGAAATTCTAGAAAACTCACTCCAACTGTGCTGTTCACATCTACTCCCTTATCTTTGTAATAATCTTTATATTCGATTGGAACGCTACTGCTTATGGTGCCAAACACCGTTTTTAAGACATCACCATAAGGATAAATCCTTTCCCAAACTAGTTCTACTCTGACACCAGGCAACTCTAAATCGCTGATTTTTACTACTTCTTCATCGGTGAGATCTTTCTTAATCATCTTATCTTCATAAAAATAACCGTTAGATAAGATATGATAAATATATCCCGCATTTTTATCTTCATAAGACATCTCTTCGATCATGTCATTCGTTACTCTTTCATACTTCAAAGCTTCTATATCTTTTTTATCTAATCTGCGCTCTTCTAACATCTTATATTCTTCTTGAGTAATGAGATTCTTTCCATTGTCGTGTAAGATGAGATAGAAAGTTTTCATCTTTTGTAAAGAAAAATCTTTTTCCTCGTACTGGAAAAGTTCACCTAATTTATATGCTATATCGACTTCTTGCTTTTCACTCGATCCGTTAGTCCTATTATATATGATGGTATTAGATCCCCTATTGTCGACCAATACTTTTCCGTTCCTATCGAGTATGCGACCTCTAGGAGCACTAGGACCGCTGACATAGACATTCTTGAGATTCTCATATTTTTCAATATAATGATCTTTTTTAAAGACCGAAAGTTCTACGATTCTAAACGTAGAACTGAAGCAAAAAACGATAAGAAGTATGTATATTAACAATCTACTCTTTTTCATAATGATCTCTATTATTATGGTTAATTTTAAACTTAATAATCATATAATATCATATAGGTGATTGTATGTTTCAACTGATAAAAAATTATGTATCAAAAATGACAAAAGACGACGTCATAAAATTCACTCAAAAAAATGACATATATCTAAACGAAAGTGAACTAGACTTCGTCTACAGATTCATAAAGAAAAACTACGAAGCTCTTTATGCAAATCCAAATATAGACCTATCGAAATATAAAGCAAATTTCACCGAAGAAAACTACACAAAGATAGTCAAATTGATAAGCGTTTATAAGAGTAGATATTTAGGTTTATAAAAAAAGAAAGGTCCCCAAACCTTTCTTTAATTTTTGTTTGAAATCTTTATCTTTATCGTCTTGATCTTAGCAGTATATGTTACAGTGAGATCTTGTCCTTCGACTTGGACTGGCACGTCATATGTACCTGGACCATATCCAGAAAGATCGACATAAGCTTTGATCGACGAAGCATCGATTCCGATTATTACGTCGCTGACACCCTTCAAGATTACTACACACGTAGTTTCATCTTCGTTTACTGCATTGGCGATATAGTTACTGCTCAAATTTCTAGTCTCGACAGATACCCCAGCGACTTCGATAGAAGATTCTGTGCCGACTTTTAAATCGATAGTAGTAGTCGTTTCACTCATATATCTGACTCCACTAGGTTTGATAAGAGTAGATACAAACTTCTTATCGGCATTAAGTCCTTCGACATCTATTTCTGCTGTAATAGAAGTTAACTTACTGATCATAGCTTGATCACCATATACTCTTACAGAAGATACGCTTGAATTAGCAGATTTAACGGCATATCCAGTGGCAAACGATCCTACAGGAACTACTTTAACTGGTAAATCTACATAGAACGAATCTACTTTAATAGAAGCAGAAGCTGTTCCAGGAACGATCTCGACGTTCTCGACTAACTTACCATTTTCGTCATACGCTACCATCGGTAATGAGTCTACTTCTATAGTACCTGCTTCAGTGAGTTCTAGAGTAGAAACATCTATAAGTGCCTTAACTGTTGCGACTTTTGCAAGTGTCTCGCTAGAACCTTTTACATAAACTTCGCTTTCGTTCAAATTAACTTCGCTTATGTTCAACTTGCTATCGAGTTTATCTTGGTTCAATAAATCATAAGTAAGAGTTTTGATAGAAGATACCTTCTCGCTGATTTTTACTGTAACAGTAGATGGATCTAATTTATATGTTACCGATTCTACTGAATGATTATATTTCAATTTAACAGAATATTCACCAGTCTTATAGTCGCTTAAATCCAAAACTACTTTATGTTCACCTAACTGTTTAGCTAAATATAGATCGCTCTTTCTTCCCATCAGTATGATATCGACTGTATCAGGAATTCCTTCGACTACGTATTTTTCCTCGTTATAAAGAACTGTTACTGGTTGGCCTGATAAAATTTCACTTTCAGTCTCGACCAAGTTATTAGCTTTATAATCGATTAATAAGAATGCACATACTGCGACGACTAGAGATATGATCAATAGAGAATGTGGTTTGTTGAACAATCCGTCGAATACTCCAGCATTATTTTTTAATATTTTGTTTATTCGATAGACTATACTGCTAATAGGAGTAACTATGAGCTTGTCAACTATATTATATAGACCTCTTCCTAATTTTTTCAAAGGCCCTCGTTTTTTCTTACTCATTATCATCACCTCCGTCATCGGCTGCATAGAAGATTTCGGTCTTCGGCGTGAGCTCGTTATATAGCATCTTTTTAAATTCGTCGTAAGTCAAGTTGTAATTCATGTTTCCGTTTAATGCAATACTTATTCTACCCGTCTCTTCACTGACTATTAAAACGATAGCGTCTGATTCTTCCGATAAACCGAGAGCTGCTCTATGTCTCGTTCCTAAATTCTTAGAAAGCTTGTTATCCATACTCGTTTTAAATACACATCCAGCACATGTCACTTTTGTTCCTTGGATTATAACTCCTCCATCGTGTAGAGCACTGTTTGGATAGAATAGCGATTCCAAAATCTGGCTGCTGATATCGGCATAGATCTTAGTAGCTGGCGCTATATACTCCTGTAAACTTACGTCTCTTTCTATGGCGATTAGAGCTCCGAACCTGTTCTTTTTTAAATATTCTACAGCTTCCATGATCTCTGTAACTAACCTTTCGCGTTCAGAACCAGATAGAACTTTATGTCTACCTAATAGCTGGCTCCGTCCCAACTGTTCTAAAACTGTTCTAATCTCTGGTTGAAAGATTATTATGAGGGCTAATGGTCCCCACATTATGACATATTCTAAGATTAAACCTACGGCATATAGATTTAAGAAATTGCTGAGTAGTTTGATGATTATTATGAAGATTATTCCCTTAAAAATGAGAACCATCTTTATGTTGTTTTTAAGATTCTTTAATAAGAAATACACCATATACCATAAGATACATATGTCTAATATGTTCGATATGATGCCCCATACGGTCGATAAAGTCATTATATTCCTCCTTGATACTCTTCACATTATAACAAAACGACTAATTTTTTTCTACTTGTACTTCGTCTCATTTGAGAGTTCCCAACTTTGGTTGCTCTTCTTTAGTCTCAGTAGTAGGCGCTGTTTGAGGAGGTGTAGTCTGCACATTCTGATTTACACTCCCATTGTTAATAGTCATATTATTTACATTTCCCCCTAGTTGGATTCCAGCATCTGACTTTACAATAGGTATGTCATTTTGAGGCAGTTCTTCCTCTTTGCCTAGTTCCTTTTTGAGTTTACTAGTTTTAGCAGAATCGATCAAATAACCGATGAGTGCTAGGATTAGTAGTACTGCAATAAATACGATTACAATATAATACTCCATCAATATATCTACAAAACTGTTCACTTTTTATCCTTCTTTCTTTTGCATTAAACTGGCAAACTGGCGTTCATATTCGGAACTTTACCATTCGGTTGTAAACCGATATAAGTTCTTCCGTCGTTGACGACTAACTCGTCACCATTTTTATATTTATATTTAGTTCTGCTCGCCCTAGAAGACTTCTCCCAAGTTATTGGCACTGCTTTTCCTTCACTTATGTAATAACCTGTTCCAGATCCGACGTTTTTCATATCGAGTCTTCCATAGTTATCCATCGTACTATAACTAACACTATAGACGATTAAATTCTTTGTCGTAATGCGCTCTTTAGAAGTATAATCTATGAGATCTGTCTTGTTCTGACTTCTCTTATACATTTTAGTTTCCTCGTCATAGAAGAATTTAGCAGTAAATCCACTCGAATAAGGTACTTCGACGTACTTGGCATCGACTGCTCCTTCCATGCTTCCAAGATCTATTGGATCGACACTGTATGCAAGAAGTGATCCTTGATCGGTCGTACTTCTATATTTTAATTTTTCGGTAGCTTTATTTAAGCTTTCCATCTTCGTATAACCTCTATGCTCGTACCCTGCTTTAACAGTAGAATCTCTAAAAAAGTATGAACCTTCATAAGTTAAACCGTTTATATTGTTGATGCCGAGAGTACTGATATCAGATTGTGCTTTAGGACTCCAACCCCAATGAACATATATGGCGTCGTTTTCGAGTGCATAATCTAAAAAGTAATGTCTGCTACTTCTAACACTTGCTATCTTAGCAGTACTTGCATCCTTATATAGAGCCATCTCTCTCGTGATACCGCCCTCTACTAACATTTCGTAAACTATATATGCTTCGTTCATGCCAGATTGATATTTCCACACGGCACTGTTGTTGTTTATCATAACAGCATAAGGTCTAGTTTTACTGTCTAAATCGATTACGCTTACCTTTTTGACAATAGGATCGTCTACCACTCTATTCTCTTCTCCGTTATCGTTCGGTTTCGATTCACTTCGATCTTTTCTCAAGAAGAAATAAGTGACTCCTGATCCTATTATCAATATTCCTATCATTATAAAGACAAGTAATCTTTGTCTCGTTTTTTTTCTCAGTTTCCCCATCTTATACATCTCCTTTATCATAATAACATTTTTTTTGACATAATACAATTTTTTCTGTATGATTTTACTGTAAGCGAGGTCATTTATGAATAAGAAAAAGCTATTAACTTATGCACTGTCTATGTCGATACCAGTACTGATATTTTTTATCTGTGCAACGATAAATGGGTTCGTCCCTATGGGAGAAGAACTATTAAATTCATACGACTCTTTTACCCAATATCCTGGAATGCTTTTAGAATATGCAAGACTATTAAGAAATGGAAATATCTTTTATTCTTGGGGTGCTGGACTCGGATTTAACTTTTTCGGAACTCTCACCTATTATGCGATGAGTCCGCTAAACTTGCTATCACTTTTTGCTACACCTTCGAACTTCCATATATTCTTTGCAATTATGACTTTCTTAAGATTTGCACTTTTAGGCGGCGCGATGTGCTTCTACCTCGAAAAAAAAGATGTCAAACCTCTATATGTCGTACTGTTTAGTACATTATATGCTTTGATGGGCTACACCTCTACATACTATTACAACTTCATATGGATAGACTCAGTGATAATGTTGCCGTTAGTCATCCACGGATTGGATAAACTGATCGAGGGAAAAAGTCCAAAGTTTTACATAATCGCTCTTTCTATAACGATCATAATAAATTATTATATAGGATACATGATCTGTGTCTTTTCACTGATATGGTTCTTATACAAACTCGTAAATGCTAAAGAAAAGAAAAAGTTGATAAAAACTTTCACTATCAGTTCAATACTCGCTGGGTTGATAGGCGCGATATCGATTATCCCGAGTTTCTTTGCTTTGATGACTGGAAAAGCAAGTCTTTACGATAAAGTAGATTACATCGGTTTCTCGAGAAATATTTTTACCTTCTTTTACACTCTCACGACGGGTGCTTATCAAGCAACTGATCAAATGTATGGACCAGCCCTTATCTACGTCGGTATCATTTCCATAGTACTCACAACACTTTATTTTTTCAATAAAAAATTTGATAAAAGAGAAAAGATAGCAACCCTTGTTATAATACTGTTTTTCTATATTTCTTTCTCTTTTAACCTTATGAACTATGCTTGGCAATTTTTTCAAAAACCTATATGGTGGCAAAGCAGGTTCTCTTTCGCTTTTAGTTTCTTTCTCATCACGATAGCATATAGAACTCTTTCTAATATAGATAAGACAGACATGAAGTTAAAATATAGAATTCTAGCATGTGTTCTGTTTATAATTTCTATAGTTATAGGAGCAAAATTTAAATGGGCTGTCCTCACAGAAGTACAAATATATACTTATATATATTTAGGACTAAGCACATTAATTTTTATCGAGATGATTTTCTTGATAGATAAAAAGAATTTCTTGACGATGTTAATCGTATTCACACTAGTAGAAGTCTCCCTGAACACTTTTAACAGTCTTAAAAATAATTACCGCTATAAATCATATACAGACTTTGCATTTGTTAAAGAAGAAGTTCCTAAATATATCGAGAAGTTGAATTCTGAAAACGACTCTTTCTATAGGATGGAACTTATGGATGACTTCACTTCTGATGATGGTCTATATTTCGGATATAATGGAATAAACTATTTCAATTCAGTCAGAAACATATCTGTCATAGAATTGATGGAAAAACTGGGAGTAAAAGTATATGACAAATGTCACATAGAACTTTTAGAATTTGATCCAGTACTTATGAGTATTTTGAACATCAAATATCTCTATGGTGAAGAAAACGCTTATTTTAAAAAGATAGATAGAAGACTCTATGAGAATCCTCACCCACTTGCCTTAGGATTCATGGGTAGTAGCAAAGTTAAAAACCTTGCTCTAAATGATGAGGATATTTATGAGAATAGACAAGAACTCATAAAAGCTCTTTCGAAAATAGACGATATAATTTATAAAAAGATATCATATGAAGAGTTTAATATAAAAATATCGAATCAAAAGACAGACTTTTCCTATAAATTTATAAGCGACAAAAACTACTTGCTCATCCCAGTATTCGACGGTTCGATCGAGATAGACGGAATAAAAAAAACATTAGACAAAAAATATATAGAGATTGAAAAAGACAGCGAAGTAGAAATAACTTATGAAATCATGAGTGAATTCGATGAAGGTGACGTCTATGTGATGCTCATGGATATAGATAATTATGAAAGACACATGGAAGCTCTAGAAAAATCGACTTTAAAAGCTCAAACTAATAAAGATGGCCATATACTAAAAGGTACGATTACTTCCACTGGAGATTACGACTACATGTTCACGACTATAGAATATGAAAAAGGTATGACAGTAACGGTTGACGGCAAAAAAATTCAACCTGATATTGTCTTAGGAACCCTCATAGGCTTTCCACTAGATAAAGGTACACATGAGATAACGATAGACTATATTCCTCGTGGCATAATATTGGGCTCTAGCCTCTCTTTAATAGGCTTTCTTGGAACTATATTTTATTTACAAAGCAGAAAAAAAGCTCTATAATAAGCTTATGTGGAGGTTAACATGAAATTGAGTATTATCGTTCCTGCTATGAACGAAGAAGAAAATGTCGGAGATGTCGTAGAATGCATAAGCAAGGTTTTAAAAGATGTAGACTACGAAATTATATTTATCGATGACGGATCTACAGATAGAACATATGAAGCATTAGAGAAATTATATAAAAAATATAAGGACAGTGTAAGAGCGATCAGCTTCAGTAGAAATTTTGGAAAAGACTCCGCTATATATGCAGGACTCGAACATTCTAAGGGTGAATATATAGCTATAATAGATGCAGATATGGAACAAAATCCTAGCTATTTAGTCGAAATGTTAGACTTCTTAGAAAAGAACGACGATTATGACCAAGTGGCGATGACTATTAAAAAGAGAAAAGCTGGAAGCTTTATAAAGAGGCTCGGTGGAAAGGCTTTCTATGGTCTTATGAATATCTTAAGCGATGTCAAATTTGCTCAAGATGCAAGTGACTTCAGAATGTTTAGAAGCAATGTCAAGGATGCCCTTTTGAGTCTTCCTGAAAAGAGCAGATTTTCTAAAGGTATATTCAGTTGGATAGGTTTTAAAACGAAATTTATGGAATACGAAGTTGGAGAGAGAACTCACGGAGTTACGAAATTCAATTTCAAATCGTCTTTCAAATACGCAATAGACGGAATCGTAGGTTTCTCTATACGACCTCTTAGAATTGCGACATTCCTAGGTACATTAACTTCTCTAAGTGGTTTTATCTACCTCATATATATAATTATTAAAACAGTTTTATACGGAATAGATTCTCCTGGTTTTGCAACTATCGTCTGTTTGATTTTATTCATCGGAGGTATTCAACTGATTTGCTTAGGAATATTAGGTGAATACATGGCTAGAACTTTTGTCGAGACGAAAAAAAGACCTGTCTATATTGCGAGAAAAAAGATCGGTTTCGAAGAGGAAATCCTCTAAGAAAAAGCCGATTCTTTTTTTATGGATCTTTATTACATGTTATCCAAATATTCTTTTAAGTTTTTTGCAATGTGTTCAGGTATTACACTAGATAATTCTTCCACACTAGCGGATTTCATATTTTTAAGACTACCGAATTTTTTTATTAGCGACTTTCTCCTTTTCTCTCCTAATCCTTCAATGTTTTCTAGTACACTTTGAATAGAGCCCTTACTTCTAATCTGCCTATGATAATTTATCGTAAATCTATGAACTTCGTCCTGCATTCTCGTTAGATAGTGAAAAAGATTAGACGTACGATCGAGGGGTATGACATTCAAATTTTCGTCCAAAAGGTCGTTTGTCTGATGTTTAGAATTCTTCTTTAATCCCGCCAACTTTATATCTAAATTTAAACTGCTTATGATCTCCCTTGCTGCATTTATCTGATTCTCTCCGCCATCTAATATGATGAGATCAGGCTTCTCACTCTTCTCCATGAGCATTCTATAATATCTGCGATATAAGACTTCCTTCATCGTATTATAGTCGTCGTTCTTCTCTAAGCTTATCTTGAATTTACGATAATCGTTTTTCGAAGGCTTTCCATCTTTAAAGACGACCATTCCACTGACAGAATACTCTCCGAACAGATTCGAGTTATCAAAAATATCTATTCTATATAATTTATCTAATCCCAATATTTTTCTCAATTCCTCGTTAGCATCTATCGTCTTCGTTTCGTCTTTTTTGATCGTTTCAAATTCGTTTTCTAGAGAGATCTTGGCATTCGTAAGAGCTAAATCCAAAAGCTTCTTCTTCTTGCCCTTTTGACTCCATAAAACCTTAGTGCCTATTGCTTCACTCAACACTTCGACATCCAATTCTTCGTTTACGATTATTTCGCTAGGTATTTCATTTTTAGCGTAGTATAAACCGATAAAATATTCTATCTCATCGATGTATTCGTCCATGATCGGAAATATTTCATTCTTACTTCCCAACAATTTTCCGTGCCTAATGAAGAAGAAGTTTATACTTACATATCCGTTTTTGATATAGTAGTTTACTATATCCCTGTCGATTAAATCGGTTAACTCTACTTTTTGTCTTGCCAATATCATCGACATATAGTCGAGCTCTCTTTTGAGTTCTAAAGCTAACTCGTAATTCATGTTTTCGCTGTGAAACTCTATCCTCTCCATGATTTTGTTTTTAATGACCGTATCATTTCCTCGCAAAAAGGATATTATCTCTTGCTCCATAGCTTCTATCTTTTCCCCATCGACTTCCCTCACACAATAACCGAGACACTCTCCGATGTGATAATAAAGGCACAATTCTTTTGGAACACCTTCACATTTCTTTAAAGGATACAACCTATTTATCAAGTTGACTACTCTTCTAGCAGCACCTTGGTTAGGATATGGCCCAAAAAGCTTTCTATTTTTTGCTCTCTTTATGTTCAAATATCTAACTATTTTTAACTTTGGATACGGCCTGTTGACATATTCGATATAAGGATAACTCTTGTCATCTCTAAGTAAAATGTTATACTTAGGATCGTACTTTTTTATCAGATTTAATTCCAAGATAAAAGCTTCGTTCTCTGTCGAAGTTACAATATACTTAAAATAGGCTATTTCGCTTACCAACTTTTTCGTCTTACCAGTAACGCGACCAGTAAAATATGAAGTAAGTCTATTTTTTAAATCTTTAGCTTTTCCTACATAGATGACTACATCATCTTTATTGTACATCTGGTAAGATCCTGGCAGATGCGGAACCAAGCTTAAACTTTCTTTAAACATAAGGCATCACTAAAATTATTATACTACAAACGAGAACAAATTTAACTATAAATATTCCTTCAACCTTTTTGAACTTTATATTTATTCAAATTGATGATAAAATTTAATCGACGAGAAAAAATAGAGGATACCTAATATGAAACTATTGAACACGAGTGAACAGACTATAAAAAAATCTAAATTTATGGGGCTACTTTATGAAGTAAAAAGCGAAGAAGAGGTAAATGTCATTTTAGAAGAACTAAAAAAAGAACATAAAAAAGCAAGACATCTTCCCTATGCCTATAAAATCGGCCCAAAGGCAAAAAAGACAGACGATAAAGAACCGTCTGGAACAGCAGGAACTCCTATATGGAATGTGATAGAGAGAAACGATTTAGATGACACCCTAATAGTAGTAATACGCTATTTTGGAGGAGTAAAACTCGGAAGTGGTCCACTGCTGAGGGCCTATGCCAAGACTGCCTCGATGACTGTTCGAGACTAATTCCTTTTATTGACTATGTAATAAAGATTTTTATAATCTCTTTTATAATTGATATCTCCAAAAACTCCGTATATAAAAACTGTTATTCCTCTTTTTAGAAGGCTCATAACTATTTCGTCTGTTGCGAGACTATCTAATAGACAGACGTGGTCTAGATCGTAATGATCTACAGAGTTCAAGACGTAATTTAATGTCCCAAACTTAAACTTAGGATATTTTTTCTTCATCTTTTTCATATAACTAGTATCGAAACTGATGAAATAAGTATTAGAATCTATTAACTCTTTTACAGATTCTATATCGATGTCTCCCTTGAGCTCTATTACTTTTATCACATCTCTATAATTACTTAAAACATCTTTTAAAAGTGGAATACGACTTGGTACTTCTGTAGATCCAAAATTATAACTAAATAGTTCATTCAAATTCATATCTCTTACTAGTCCGCTTCCATCGGATACGCGATCTATAAAAGAATCATGTATTATGACTAACTCCTTATCTTTAGTCATGTGGACGTCGCATTCGAAACCTTCGAACTCGTTTGCGATAGCATTTTTAAATGCTTCATCCGTATTCTCTTTAATCATTTTAGTTTTATATCCTCTATGTGCAATCTTTTTCATGTTGTATTATATGCCAAAAGTTAAAAAATGTTCTTTATCACAAAAAAAATCAATGATAAGACTTATTTTTTTTTTTTTACATCAAGTTTAATAACATTAATAGTTTAGGACCATAAATTACAGTCGCTATTACAGTTCCCGTTATAGAGACGACAAATGTTGCCCCACTACAGCAATCCTTTGCTATTCTAGCTAACTCGTGATATTCGAGGGTTACCATATCGACACAGGCTTCCATAGCAGTATTGACGAGCTCAAACGCTAATATAACTGCCAATGTTATTAAAATCATACTCCATTGCATAAGACTTATATCTAGTAAAAATCCGAGAACGACTGCAATTATAGACATAAATCCATGTAGCCACAAACTGTGTTCATGAGCATACGCATATACGAGTCCATCTATCGCATATTTTGTACTGTAACAGATTCTTTTAAATCCTTTATGTTTACTTTTATTTCGTGATACCTGCATCGCTCAACACCTCTTTCTGCAAATCGAACATAATTTTTTCATCTTCTGGTTGCATGTGATCATACCCTAGAAGATGGAGTAAGCCGTGTATTGTCAAAAAAGACAATTCTCTTTTTTCACTATGTCCATATTCGATTGCTTGAATTTTCATCTTCGGAATGGATATGAATATATCTCCTAGTACTTCTATCTCTTTTTCAAATGGATCTTTACAGTCATTTAAAGCAAATGACAATACATCGGTCGTCCTATCGATATTTCGGTACTTTAAATTCATCTCATGCATCTTATCATCGTCGATAAAAGTTATGGAAAATATGCCCGCAACGCCGAGCTTTTTAATTGCTAAATCGATAAGATCTTCAAGATATGAGTAATCTTCATCATATCCGAACTCATCAGTTATCCCGTACAAATTCATCAAAATTTAATCCCCCAAAATTTAAGAATATAGAATATTATAAATATTATTAAAATACCTGTCAATATATTATAGACTATATCTCTCTGTAAAAATTTTGGTAAATGTCTCTTAATTGCCGATAGACCTATAAATAATAAAAATCCACAGACTCCACCGACACAGTTTAATAAGATGTCATCTACATCAAAACTTCTACCAATGAACATTTGAACTAATTCGATAGTCAAACTCGTGATAAAGGTTATGATAAGAGGTCGATTGAGCTTTTGAGAATTCAGATATAGACTTATAAAGAATCCAAAAGGCATGAATATCATGATGTTGCCGACCACATTCCAATAAAAATGTTTACTACCTATCTCATATCTTAAAATTTCTTTAAAAGGGACAAAATTGTGTGAATAACTCTGAACATCGGTATTTGTAACTAATTCGAACAGAAGAAGTATATATATCACAAATGCTAAAGAAAAAAACTCTTTGTATAACACAAACTTTTCGCCTTTTTCTAAGATATAATTTATTCTGATAGTTGTTAAAACTACTATGAATATGAGCAACATCGGCCATATCCCATTAATTATTGTGAATGCTTCTTTTGGTAAACTAAACATTACTCCAACTCCTCTTTGCCTTCTTCTATTTGTATTTCCCTTTCTACTCTCTTTCCGATAAGTTCTTTAACCGAGTAGAATACTTCAACATTAATTATACTATCATAAGTGCTACTTTGCAAAACTTTTTCGTTCAAGATAGTTGCATTTTTATCGAGTTTTAAGAGTAATTTTTCTCTTGCTTCTTCTAAAGCTTTTTCTAACGCCTCCTCTTCAGTATATTCGTCTTTTTTAGTTTGATACTCACTTACCTTCTCTTTATAAATGGCAAAACTACCTAGCGAGAATATTTTCTTTTTTGCTACTTCGTATTCACTATAGTGTACCTTGAATACTCTTCCATATGTCGAACCGTATTCAAATCCGACATTCGATTTGCTTTTACCAGAAAACTCTTTAGTTTCGTGCTCATATGGCACAGAGATATTAACCCTATACCAAGTATTACCATATACTTCTCCTTGTGCACACACATGGCTTTTAACACTTTCGTTAAACATGATTTGTCCACTTATCAAAGTACTATCTTTCTTTACTAAATCGTTCTGCCCCACTACCGATTGTCCTTTACTAGAAACTATGTTTAAAACGACAGCATCTTTTGTACTTACTATGTCACAGTAAGGTTTTTCTTCTTCATCTTCAGTTATGATTCTCTCTTCTACTCTGACCGTATATCTCATCCCATCGTCTACTATTTCTAACCATTCAATATTT
Source organism: uncultured Bacilli bacterium (assembly GCA_910587535.1). GTDB lineage: Bacteria > Bacillota_I > Bacilli_A > RF39 > UBA660 > RUG11867. The sequence continues at coordinate 23,789 of CAJUKM010000004.1, read as the reverse complement.
TCTGGATAGTCATTTTTTATTTTTTCCTTTATCTTCTGAAGTTCACTAAAAGATTTTTTAAATATGAAGGGCTTTATGCCTAGATCATATAACTCATCTTCCACTAATGCTCTGATGTCCTTATTCGAATGTACTATGTTGACATTTATTACGACTCTGCTAGAAATACACATCACAAAGATCGCTAAAACGATAGAAATCAAAAAATACAAGTTTCGTTTTAACTTTATAAAGAGACTTCTTATACCTTTATATGATAAAATTTCGGGATTATCTAATTCCAATTTTTCTAAGTCTTTCTCTTCA
>CAJUKM010000004.1:0-23473 GCA_910587535.1 uncultured Bacilli bacterium | reverse complement strand
ATTCGATGTTATATACGTCTATCTTTTTTCTATAAAGAAATTTGAGAGAATAGTGATTATCTTCAAATAATTTTATTCTAACCTTGCTCATCTTTAAAATTCACTTCAATACTAGTGATTTTCCCCCTTATTAAAAGTTCTTCCTTTGTCATTCGTACGATCGAGAGATGTTCGCCATTTACAGTGATCTTCCTATCACAAAGACTTACTACAATTTTCTCGTCGTCGAATCTATCTAAATACCTATAATTAAAAATATAGATACAATCATCGTACATACAGACTATATATTCTCTATCACATAAGTAGTTTATAATGTTGTTTCTGATATTCATAAAACCACCTACTAATTATATGATTTTCTCAAATAAAAAAAACGTCTATCTTCAAAAAGTTAAGATGCGTTTTTATTTATCAATAGAAGTAGTTTTTTTATTATTTCATCATCTTTCACTGGAAAGATACTTCCATCTACCAATTCGACAAAAAGCAAAGAATCACTTTCCGATGGCTCGATCTTACCAAGATAGAGGTAGCACTTATTCTCAAGTTCGTACAAATCTATAATATAGTACTCCTCACCATTTTCGAGTTCTATTATTTTTCCCTTTTCTACCATTACTTCAATCCTTTTAAAGTTTTATTTGCCTTATAAGCGATTCCTACGATGACTTCTGTAACAACACTTAGCATAAGCGATATTGGAATACCTTCAAATTTAGAGAGCATATAATCCCTACTATATATAGTTTCAAAAAACTTAGCTATCAAATTTTGATAAGCAGCAGATCTAGAAGACAGAATCTTCTCGGCAGCATATAAACTCTCTCCAATTTCTTTAAAGTGAAAACAACATAGATATATGACACCAGTAATCAACGCTGTTGAAATTCCCATAGTTATCAACAAAGGTATAATTTCTGTTTTTTCTTTTTCACTCGGTTCTCTTACATTTTTAATTCTCATAAAACCTCCAAATTACTTTTCTATTCTACTGCATCTACTTTAAAATGTAAAAACTTTTTCTAAAGACCAAGTTGAAAGTATATTAAAATCGGTTTATTTTATATAAAAATATTATTAAAGCAATATGGATCTACACTGCCATATCTTTTTCTCTATAAGGATCACTTATAGTTCCTGTTCCTACCAAAGTTTTTAAATAGCTTGATTTTAAATTTATTACAGGTTTTAAGGCTAGTATTATACCTGTCTGACCAGTTATTGCATTAGTTCCTCCTGCACCTATTCTACCTTGAGGATGTAAAGCTCCTACTCCTGTAACATAATTAGATCCTATTCCTATAGGACTCATGGTCCATATCTTATAGTTTGGATCGTGTAAATAAAAACTCGGATTAAATTTATCTGTAAAATAATGAGTTCCTCCAGCAGTCACTATTTCATCTGTTGTAAATAATCCTACAGGATATGTCGAATCTCCATTCCCTTTTTCTTCGTCGCTTACTGTAAAAGCATCATTTTTTTGTGAACACTTAAATGTAGGTGTCACTTCATTCGTTGAATAATAAGCTATACGATATGCTGGTCCAAAAATTTGGGGATTTGGACCATAGCCTTTTCCTGTATCCCAAAGAACGTTAGTAACATTTTTACCTGGAATACTTCTATCATTACAAAAAATGGAATCTTCTATATATTTCTCAAAATCTTTTCCTAGAATATTTTGTTCATACCATTTTTCAGTAACTGTTTTTACATTAGAGTTGGTTTGATTAGTTTGAGCTTGTTCTTCTGATGTACTTGCTTGTCCTGAAGCGCCTCCGTACATCCATCCGACATACTTTGCATCGTGTGCCTGATTTATTACCCAAGGCGTTTTTTGTGCAATAACTCTATCTGAACTTGACGCACCATTTTCATATCCTTTAGTTCCATCATAAATAATTCTGAGACTCCCATCTCCATTGATTCTAATGATCCTCCACCAAAAGTTTCCAAATTTTATATAGTTGTTAACTACTGCTCCACGATAATAATAACTCGTTCCATAATCGTCTTCCATTGCGAAAATCCCTTCGTCAGTTATCGCTAGATTAGAAAAGTTTGGGCTCATAGTATTTACATACTTTGGAACAGTTCCACTCTCTATAGCTTTAATAGCTTCTTGTATCTTAAAACTTCCGTATTTTGCTTCTATCTTTACATTAGATCTTCCAATAGTTACTGTAGTATCATTTAATGTGCTATCATAACCTGATACTCTCCATCCTTCAAATTTTCTATATCCAGTTGTATCGTTCGTACCTAGTTCGTAAGTATCTCCTACGTTCATACTTAAAGTCTGTATCTCACTAGATCCATCAATAGTTCCCCCATTTGGATCAATCGTAAGTGTATATTTTCTATTTGTCGATGGTTGACTTACTACAAATTTCGTAGAAAAGCTTGCTTTCAAATCTTCTGTTTGATCGATATCATTTAGATTATTTAGAGTTACCACTAATTTATAGTAATAAGTGATCCCTACTGGGATTGTTATATCTGGTACTAACGTACTTGTAAATTCTGTACTGGATGTTGGGACATTTGTAGAAGATACTATTTGAGTGTATTCTCCATTTTCTGTTTCTGAATATACAAGAGTGTATGTAAGGCTTCCTTCTGTATATGTGTTTATCATATCTAACCACTCTATAGATACTGTCGTATCTAGTGTTCCAGTATTCTCTAAAGTGAACTTCTTTGTTATTGACTCCCCTAACATCAACTTTGCATTTATGCCTTCATCATTATCGGCAAATCTTAACCTCATAGTACCAGTATCGACTTCAGCTTCCTGTCTATTATCGTTATTTATATTAGACATAAAGTAAGCATAAGTTCCTAAGATACTAGCTAACATCAAAGTTATTGCACACACTGTAAGTATTATCATTTTCTTTCTTTTTTCTTGCATACAAAAAGTCCTCTCTTCTGCCGGACTATTCTTCTGTTCCGGACTATTCTTCTGTTCCGGACTATTCTTCTGTTCCGGACTATTCTTCTGTTCCGGACTATTCTTTAGCTTCCCTCTAAATGCTGCCACCTCACGGCTTCTCTTGTCAAGGGTTTTCTCTAAAGTTTTGAAAGTTTTTTGTAATTTGCAAGTTGATCTTCCTACTACTTTCTTATGACAAGTATATCATAACATTCATCTATTATCTACCACTTTTTGAGTACTATATATATATATATATATATTAAAAAAAATGAAGCCTCATAATGCCTGCATAACAAAGTTACACTTAGCATAGTACTTCACAAGTGTTTGGAACAAAAGTTCGCTGGAAATAGATTTGTTACCAATATTCTAAAAGTTCCATTTTTAGATGTTTCCTCTCATCATAAGGATTTTCCCGATGATTCTCGGTGACATTAGAATTTTCTAATCTTAACAGGTAGCTAGGAGCGACCGCACCGTCGTTATGAACGTTATTGTTGTTGAGCTGCCCAGTGTTGTTTACATCAAATACATTAGAGTTCGTCCCGTTGAAATTATAAGGCGAGAGCGACCATAAAAATGCTATAACTAGATCCAAAATAAACAATAAAACGAGAATCAGTGCTTTATTAATAACCTATTCCCATCACAAGAATATTATAAAAATAGTTACTTTGCAACAAAAAGAAAAAAGAGGTACTATATTACCCCTATTAAGATTAAATAAAAAACTATTTTCTTTCACCATAGTTCTTGTTGTAAAAACTTTTTGTTGTGCAATAATTTAGCATCCCTTTATAACTGGCTTTTACTCTAACCAACTTATCAGGATCGTGTTTTTCTAAATTTAAGAATTTCCTCTTAATCCTCCTTTTAGTTTGATTCTTTATACGTATTAGTATTCTTCCATTTTTTAGAGAGAATCTATATCCGACAAAATCGAAACCACCTTTAGCAGAATATATCGCTGTTTTATCATTTAAATTGAGTTTTAAATCCTTTAATTTTTCTCCAATTATGACTTTAACTCTTTTTAAATATTCTTTATCATGACTAAAAATTATTCCGTCATCCATAAAACGTACGTATTCTTTAATTCCGAGATCCTCCTTGATATAGTGATCGATACCGTTCAAATAAAATACTGCGAATATCTGATTTGAAAGAGAGCCGATTCCTAATCCTTTACCATCGTAGTAATGAGGTATTCTGTTTAGCTCACCGATTTGATTTAAGGCTTCTTTATTTCCAATAACCTTTAATCTTTCTATTTCTTTATTGATGCAGTTATCTATTTCACCATTTATATATTTTGCATCTGTGGAGTCGATGACTTCATATAGAATTCTTAAGACTTCTTGATCGGTATATATCTTCGCTAACATCTGTTTTAATACTTGATGATCGATGTTATAAAAATACTTAGAGATATCAAATTTTAAAATATAGAAATTTTCATATTTGTTCATCATCCTAACAAAATATTTTTTACACAGTTCTATAGCAGCATTTGTTCCTTTTCCAACTCTAGTTGCAACATTTTCTTCGATAAGCTTTGGATACAGTGCTGGCTTCAAAAAAGAATTACTTATTATATGATTTACTATTTTATCTTTGATAGATTCGCTCATCACGATTCTATATTTCGGCTCCTTTATCAAGAAAATGTTATATTTTGAATGCCTATACTTTCTATCTTTCAGCTCGTTATATATCGAATTTACGTTTGTAGAGTGAAACAGATCAAATTTTACTATTTTGTTGCGATGCCTCGTTTTAGAACAGATATCTCTATAATTGCTCTCGATAACCTCATAGGATAAGATCTCGTCGTATTTAACATGATTTTTTTTCACTGTTTATAACTCCGTAAGCTATTTTTCTTATATTTTCTAATTCAGTTGAATAGGCATTAAACTTGTTCTTTCCGAGAGCTTTAAATACATAAAGACTTTCTAAATAATAATCCAACATGGATATTTCCACTATTAAATCTTTGAGATATTTGATACGAATTCTCTGAGTATCGTTCATGTTTACTATATAATACCTGATAAGCCTAATCGAATTATCGAACGCTTCTTGCATATTTACTTTTATATACATCAGATTGCGCGGGATGTTGTTTGTATACCGCATCATCTCAAATGAAAAGTCCTTAACATGTTTATATAGTAAAAAGTTTTCATTCATATTCCTTCACCAAAGAAAGTGTACCAAAATATCAGTGCTCTATCACGCTACAAATGGTGGCTTTATAGTAATCTTTTCCCATCTTTTTCATCTTTTCATACTTATTTTCTTTAGAAGAATAATACTCTCTTGCCACTTTACTCCCGGCTAAGACGACGTTTAAATTGCTTTCTAAAAGTCTACTTAAAACGTCATTAAACCTGTCTTTTTCTATTCTAAAGCTCATATCTTCTCTAAAAGCATCGTACAAATACATCAAGATTCGCGAGTCGCTATCGTATGTATAATAATACTTATCGCATTTAATAAAGACTATAAATTCTGGATATTCTTTTTTAAATTTTTTATAATTTCTAATGACACTATAATTTCTTCTCATAAGCTACAAAAACGATATCGTTATTCTCGATATCGTCAATCTCTATCTCCATAAATCAATACAAGTCTCAACAACTCTAAAACTGTAGCAGCAACGCTCGCTACATAAGTAAGTGCGGCAGAAACTAAAACTACTTTTCCTTTTTGTAATTCATCTTTTTCTAAAGCATTCATCTCTTCTAATTCTCTAAGTGCCCTTTTAGAGGCGTCGATTTCTACGGGTAAAGTTATTATTTGAAATATCAATATTACAGCTTCCAATCCTATACCGATCCATATGAGGTTCAACATACTAGTTATTAATCCAATAACTATAGCGACATATCCTAGTTTAGAAGAAATGTTGACGATAGGTACAAGAGCTGCTCTAATTTTCAAAAACACATAATTATCTTTATCCTGTAAAGCGTGACCACATTCATGAGCAGCCACAGCTAAAGAGGCTATTGACTCTTTATTATATACATCAGTAGAAAGCCTGATAACCTTTCTATTTGGATCATAGTGATCTGTGAGATTACCTTTAGTTTCAACGACATATATATTTTTAAGATCGTACTTGTCTAAAATTTCTCTTGCGATTTCTCCGCCACTTTTCCCTTTAATATTTGCCACCTTTTTATATTTATTAAAAGTGCAACTTATAAAAACTTGAGATCCGACCGTTATTAAAAATGCTATTAGAGTCAAACCGTAGTATATAAAATAATCCATATCATTAATTCCTTTCTGTTACGACAGTCTTTCCTATGATGTCGTGAATAGATCTCTTATCAGCTCTTATGAAGAATGTTATTATGATCGATAAAGATAAAATGCCACTTAACATATTCGATATTAAACTGAATACGGCATATTGATTAGCATCGACGATAAAAGGTAATACCATATTTAAGATCGTAAAAGGCATACCAAATAGCACCACTGTTCTTATAAATAACTGCCATATTTTAATTTTATTGCCATTCTTGCTTTCAATTTTAATATGAAATACCCTTTTTCCAACCGTTTCGCCCTTAAAAATATAAGCGAATACAACATAGTACATAATCATAAGCACGAGCATAATCGAATTATCGTATATAGATAATTTACTCTGACTATAGATAGTCTCAACTGCATATTCAGTATATTCACTATTTAAGGTATCCAATTCTCCTTGTTCAGGATCGTCTTCTATAGCGTCCAAATATTCACTACTCACTTTCTCATATTCGTCTCGTAAAATGAGTTGTTCTTCATAATTGGGATTAAGTGGAGAAACGCTGAGAGCCATGGCCACTAAGTAAATGACAAATGAATCCAATAGGTATGCCAATATCCTACTATATGATTTAAACAATATCTATCACCCTTGCTTTAATAGTTCATATTATACCATAATTGAGACAAATATTCATTAAATATATTAAAAAATTAGTTGTCTATAAAAATGTATATTTACACATGCCTTTGCAAATTAAAACTGTCGCAGACACTTTTCTTTTACACATTAAAAAGCAAGAAGATCCTATTTTAATTGAAAAAATAGATTTTGACTGTTACAAAATGTTGACTACTGATTTGCAAATAAAATAAAAACAATACCGTTACAACTTCACGTTATAAGATACTGTTTTTATTCATGGTTTTATATCATCCATAATATCGTCGATTATTTTTATAAATTTGGATAAAATGAATTCTTTATCTCCTTCGAACCAATCTGGACTTTCCTTAACTTTTTCCTTAAACTTTTGTGACCATTTTTTCGTCATTCCAAGCGAGTAAATATAAGGTAAAATGTCGTAATAGTATGAAGAATTATTGGTAACTAAGTTTTCTATTTCGCTGATATTTATCGAATCTATATATTTTTTAAATCCCTTTATACTACTATAAATTTGATTACCATATTTGGTTCCTTTAGGCATTTCTTTAAGGCATATACCCATCACAACGATATTTAAAAGCCCAAATATAAAAGGTTTTGTATAACCGCTATCTATCGTTATCGAATCGAATATCACGTCGTTAAATATTACAAAAGTAGAAATCTGTATGCATACAACTACTCCAAATATCACTTTCACTAAAGATGGGGTATCATCGCTAATCGTTAAGTACATAGCGGGGATATATATGAAGATTATTCCTATTGTTGGAAGTATCCAATTTAATGCTCCAAAATCGTAAAGTGGAATGGCAAAGATAATCATGACTGATATAAACATCAATAATGCCACTATTACTTTTCTAAACGTCTCCCCTTCATAGAAGATCTTATTTCTATTCTTTTTAGAATTAACCTTTCTTAGAGTCGCAGAATTGAACCTTTTAGATTCTATACACGCCTCTTCTAAGACTTCCGTTTTATTATCATGAAAGAGATTGTTCAAAAATTCTTTTTCAAATCTGTTTTTTCCATCATAATCTTTCAGTTTAACTATTTTATATTTATCTTTAGCTTCTTCTATTTTCAAATATCCTTTAACTGCAAGATATAACAATAAGGATGCAACATCTTCACCATCAGCATATCCTTTATAATCGTATCCCAATTCTAGACTGTTTAACATTTTAGGTGGATAAGGATTCAATTTATCTTCTGTTTCATCATCTTTTCCACAGAAGAACCACATACCAAAACTTATGAGCATACATAATAAAGGAATTAAATACATGATAAATAAAGAAATTTGATTATCCCTATTTATGTCGGCATAATATTCATCTTCAAAATCCATTTCTATAACTATACTCTCTTTAGAATCTAATATGCCCTTATAAGATCCCACTATAGAGTTTCCGATAAGCTCATATTTTAGTTTTTCATCGACCCTATTTTCTCTTCCAACAGTAATATTAACATCTTCACGATCGATCGGTTTAGGGAAATTTATCCTAAACTTAATCCCACCAACAGGATTGTTCCAATTAGAATCTATTATGTATAAAAATTGTCTCTTAGCATTTTCGCCTAAATTTACCTTATATTTAAGTTGGTATTCGTTTGTCCCTTTTTTTGAATTTTCATCTAAAATGATGCGATAAAGACTGTTTTCTTTAATCGTATCATATTTTTTTTCGATATCACTACCATCTATAGATAATCTTTTCGTCCATAAACTGCCATCCGAGGTTTCAATTTTATTTTTAAAAGATATATCTCTTGTCAAACGAATATCGCCGATATTATTGAAAAAAACGATTTTCTCAGTTACATCATAAGTATTATTTTCATACATATCTACTACTATGTCATAACTATCTACCACATAGTCATATCTTTTATAAAAAGAGTTAGAACTTGGCTTTTCATCGTCCAGTGAATCGCTTGCAATATCAATTTTCAAAGTAAAGAATTTTATATCGTCTACTTCATACTTTCCCTTTATTTCATTTAAGTTGTGTAAAAGATTGAATTTTTGCCCTTTTCCTTTTGGAATGGTCCAACTTCTTTTTAAGGACGCGACAGTTTTATCATTTTTCGTAAGATAATCTACCACTACAGTTATTTTTTCCTCTTTATCGGACTCATTATCTATATCGCCATAGAGTCCAAACGAATGCAAGTCCGTATCCGAATTATCTACAAACGCTAACGATTCTATTTTCAATCGTCCTACATCAAAGTTTAATTCGTTTTTTATGTCGTTTTTGTAACTAGTATAATTTTCACCGTTGACATAAAATGGAATCATCAACATAAAAATTGTAAATATTGTTAATATTTTTTTCATCTCATACACCTTTTTATTCTTTTTATCAAAATAGTAATTCTTTTTTTCTGCATTTAAACATGCCAGAGATTAAATTATAAGGAAATCTCTCAATTCTATTATTATATATTTCTATTTTTTCGTTATAGTTTATTTTAAAACTTTCTATAATCATGCCCAATTCTATTAAATCATCGCGAAGTTTGCCCATATTTTTATCGCCCTTTTCGAAACTTTTAAACAGTTTATCGATATTAGAATTCAGTACATTATCTACATAAACCTTTTTTTCTTTAGACATAATTCTATATGTCGCATTCCTCACTAAAATAATACTTTCTAAAATGTCCTTTGAATATTGTTGAGATTTTCTAGTGTTTTCTATTAATCTTGGAATTAAATCCCACCTTTTTTTCATATAGCCTTCTAATATCACAAATTCTGAATCTATTTCTCTATTTAACTGAAATATTTTTGTGAAATTTACGATCATGTTCATGACGATTATCGACGATGTGATACAAACTGACCACAATATTACTGTACCCAAAAATACATTCCTCCGATTATAGATTAATTATATCAATAACTTTAAACTTTTAAAAGAATTATTTAATGCAAAATTAAAAAACCTACTTAAAGGTTTTTCTGCTTTCTTTCCAATACAGCCTGTGCTTTTTCTACATCATCTTTTGATTTTATAGGGCAAAATTCATCTTTGGAGATCCTGTATAATAACATGTCGTTTACGTGATAAAAAGAGTCGAATATGAACTGCTCAAACTTAAAAGAATTGGGACTATTTGGAACTATAAAATTTCCATCCAAATCTGTATAAGAACTCTTTTTATAAGCTCGGTGATAAGGCATAGAAAGACAAGCAAAACTGGAAAGTGAATTTATATCTATCAAATGATATAAGACATTCTTTTCTCGATAAACATATTCTCCCTCATCGTCTTTCTCATTAGATAGTTCATCTGATATATATTTAGATGGAAGTATAAAAGGTTTTCCATCATATTTACAAAAAACCCAATCTTTACTTTTCGCCTCTTCTTTGAATAGTGTCTTACTGCCCAAAACATAGTTGTTTTCTACAACTGCACCGATAAAAGACATATCAATAAGATCGTTTAATACGTCGTCGACAGAGGTAAATAAGATATACTTAATTCTTTTCTTTTGCATTAAATCTAGCATTCCACTGTCTTCTAAAGAAGCAAATACATTTCCGTTTCCATTTGGACCGAATAAAACTTTAGATTTACTCTCTAAAAGTAATTTACCGTTAACATCCATTATAGGTAGTTCATCTTGCATAAAAAAATGTATGTGGTCTTCTGGATAACCAAAATGATCTTTTTTCTTAAAGAAGTCGACTATTTTTTCGTTATTTCTCTTGCTAGTCATAAAGAAAAGGTCGATGAACACTCCCGTTTTCTCAGCATAATCCTTTACTTGTCCGACAAACAACTCGAAAAGTGAAAAAGATTTTCCACCAACAGTCAATTCTAGACAGCCTTTGGGACCGGCAAAGCCCAGTCTAGAACCATTACCACCTGCTAAAATGACGATAGCATATGAACCGGCATTTACGATCTTTTCCCCGGCTTTTTTATAATTTTGTTCTTCATCATCTGACATCTTTGAAATACATCTAAGACCACTGACGTTACTGACATCTAATACTTCATCTTTATAAGAATTTATATACAAGCTGTTCATAAATTCAAAATCTATTTTTTCTAATTGATCGATTAAAGATTTTCTTTCTTCATCAGTTAAATCGTCATAAAAAGTTAGTAAATGTTCTTGACCAAAATTTTTAAGTTTTTGATTTAATAAGTTTTTATCCATAAAATCTAAATATCCTTCGGCTTTAATTCGTATTTTTTATATCCCATATTTACGAGAGAATCGAAAACTATGCCTGTATCTATTGGAGAATGAGGTGCTTCCTTTTTTTCTTGAAGATCGATCATATCGTAGTAAACTCTTTTTAATTCGTCTCTATATGGCACATGGATTATCTCCACTCTTATTCCCTCTTCTAAACCTTTACTATCGATTATAGCATAGGTTAAATAAGGATCTATTACTGGAACATATATACCATTTTTCTTAGCCATTACACTGTGCTCGCCAGCACTTCCTACGTTTATTATAGCTCTATTCGAAGGACCGATTGTCACTGGATCTCTAGTGATACATAAATCTCCTTGCTTCTCAATGCCGATATAATTTTGATGAGTATGACCGACGACAGACACCTGTGGAAAACTAGATGTAAACATCTTGCTGTAATCTGTCACTATTTTATCTCTATACTTTGTATGTGAATTATTTGAAAATAGAGGATTAAACATGGCATCTAAGCTTCCAGGGATTGAGTGATACAAGTTTAGTAGTGTCTTATTTACCATGAGTTGTTCAGTAACAGGCAACTCGCTTAGATATTCGATTCTGCTTAAACCCATCTTTCCTCTAGCAAATGTATATATATCTTTAGAAGCTACGAGGTTATCACAATTACCTTTTAAGACAATCGATGCAGTAGACTTAACTGCATCGATTACTTCTGCTGGGTAGAAGTATTTCGTGACTAGATCTCCTAGACATACTATCTTATCGACATTTCGTCTTTCCATATCTTTTAAAACTAATTCAACCGCATGGATATTCGCATGCAAATCAGACATGATAGCAATTTTTGTCATATTATCCCCCCACTATTGATGTACTTAAATTTGTTTTTAAGAATTTTAATATAATTGAGTTATATCCATAATTATACCACATAGTTAACTCACTTGTTAAAAAAAAACCTCTTTTGTGTAAACAAATTGTTAAGTATATATAATGTATATTGATTTATAAGAAATATATTCCTCTATGGGTAAAGAAATATTCAAAACAGTTTAATTATACATATCATGTATTAAAGGTGATGAAAATGAAAAAGAAAGCTACCCTTTCACATAAGTTAAAAGTCGTCGTATACGCCATTTCAAAAAACGAAGAAAAATTTGTCGACAGATGGGTTAAATCGATGAATGAAGCAGATGAAATATATGTACTAGATACAGGTTCTGAAGATAATACTGTAAAAAAATTAAAACAATTGGGCGTAAAGGTTAAAAGAAAAAGAATAAATCCTTGGAGATTCGACAAAGCTAGAAACGAATCTCTCGATCTTGTTCCAATAGATGCCGACATTTGTGTGTGTACAGATTTAGATGAAGTCTTTGAACCAGGCTGGCGCGCAAAACTTGAGTCTATCTGGAAAGAAGACACTACAAGACTCAGATATAATTATAATTGGCTTCTCGATGACAACGGCTCTCCTCTTGTAAATTTCTACATTGAAAAGATACATAAAAGATCTAATTATAGGTGGACTCATCCAGTACATGAGATATTAGAAAGTTCTGAAATAGAAAGATTTATAACGACAGATGAAATAACACTTAACCATTATCCTGATAAAAGTAAATCTAGATCTAGTTACTTACCTTTATTAGAATTATCTGTACAAGAAAGTCCCAACGACGATAGAAATGTCCATTATCTAGGAAGAGAATATATGTATTATAAAAAATGGAATGAAGCTATAGATATGCTTATATGTCATCTATCTCTACCGACGGCGACATGGAAAGACGAAAGATGTGCATCAGAAAGATTTATCGCTAGATCGTATAAAAATCTTGGTAGATATGATGAAGCAAAGATGTGGCTTGATAAAGCCATCATAGAAGCTCCTTACCTTAGAGATCCATATGTCGAAAAAGCTCTTTTAGCATACGACCTAAAAGAATGGGAAGACGCCGAAAAATATTGTCTAAAAGCCCTCGAAATTGAAAGTCATCCTAAGAGTTATATCAACGAAATATTTAGTTTTAATGGGACTATAGAAGATATATTATCCCTATGCGCTTTTCAAAAGAAAGACCTTGAAAAAGCTCTTTATTGGATAGATAAAGCCCTAAAACATAGACCAGAAGATCAAAGATTGTTAGAAAACAAAAAAATATTCTTATCTTCTAAAAAAAATTGAAGTCGATGACTTCAGTTTTCTTTTTTTATTGAAGAAAGATAATAATCATCTCCCTTGAGTTCGAAAGAAAATATATAACTTTGTATATCATATTCGTCAAAAATAGTTTTCTCCTTAGCCTCGATATTATCTAAAGTGTCTTTATCTAATATCTCATCGTCATTAAAATTCTTTACTTCAAAGGTTTTTCCTTTCTTAGAAGGAATTATTCTGTATGCCCTAACAGTTAAGTCGATAAAGTTGCCTTTCTTTATGGCTTTCTCAAGACGCGTTTTACTAATAACATCAGATCCCTCACATCGTTTTACTTTTAATTCATATTTCTGTCCAGTATAGAGATATTCGACAATACCACAATCTAAAGAAGTACTAAAATTAGCTGCAACAGCATCGAATGCTTCGTCGTTAAACATCACTTTTGCTTCATTGATTAGCTCTTCCTGATTAATTTCAAGTGAAACTATCTCATCATCATTAGAATCTAACGATCTTTCATAAATATTTTCAAATAGTATGTAGAGTTTTTCTTCGATCGAAAATGACTTCTCTTCTCCATCAAATTTAAAATATAAATCTCTATATTTTTCACTTTTAATTTTATCTTCTAATAATGTCAACTTAGAAAATACATCTTTAACTACGTCTGAATTCATTTCTAAAGCTAACATCGAACCGCTATTACTTGGTTTATTGTCGATTTCTTTAGTTGCGGTTATATTTTTACGCATGATGAGTATTCCGATAAACAGAATACATGTAGTTATTAAAATTTTAAATCTTCTCTTATTCATATAATTAATCCTTAAAAAAAGGATAGCACACAAAGAAAATTTAGTCAAAGAAAAAAAGTAGTTTTAGCTACCTTAATAATCCCTATCTCTCAAGAAAGGTGGCAGATCGTAATCTTCTTGCTCTATCTTTCTTTCTTCTTTAGGTATAAACTCTCCTCCTCTGTTCATAACTTCGTCGTCGAATCCTGTTGCTATTACAGTTACTATTACTTCGTCGTTTAGGTTTTCATTTATGACTGCACCGAATATAGTATTGATATCGGTATTTGCAGCTTCTCTTACGATTTCAGCAGCATACTCAGCCTCAAATAGAGTGAGAGATTTACCACCTGTTATGTTGATTATTGCATCAGTTGCACCCTCGATGCTCGTTTCCAATAATGGGCTGGAGACGGCATGTCTTGCTGCATCTATAGCTCTATTTTCACCTACACCGAGACCGATTCCTATAAGAGCATTACCTCTATTTTCCATAACTGCTTTTACATCTGCAAAGTCGAGATTAACTAGACCAGTAATAGCAATTAGATCACTGATAGATTGAACACCTCTATGAAGAATGTTATCTACTTCCTTAAATGCATCGGGAAGAGGTGTCGACTTATCGATTATATCTCTAAGTCTATCGTTAGGGATTACTATTAAAGTATCGACATTTCTTTTTAGTTCTTCTACACCCTTTAATGCCTGCTCCATTCTTCGTTTACCTTCGAAACCGAATGGTTTAGTTACGATACCTACAGTAAGAGCTCCTAAACTTTGAGCGATCTCAGCGATAACTGGCGCTCCACCAGTCCCTGTTCCGCCACCCATACCGCAAGTGACGAATACCATGTCTGCACCTTTTAATGCTTCTTCAATTTCCGACTTAGATTCTAATGCCGCTTCTTTTCCGACTTCCGGTTTAGCACCTGCCCCTAATCCATTTGTAATAGTCGAACCGATTTGTAATTTTACTGGTGCTTTACTGCTATTCAAAACTTGCAAATCTGTGTTTGCTACTATGAACTCTACACCTTTTACACCAGATTCGATCATTCTATTGACAGCATTACAACCGCCACCACCGACACCGATTACCTTGATCTTTGCTATTTGGTCCATTTCTAATCCGTTCATATCATTCATCTCCTAACTAATTATCAAAAAAATATCCAAAAACCTTACCTAATAAGGAATTGCTGTTCGTACTGATTTCCCGCCCAATATCGTTCATATCTTCTAAATCCATGTTCGAAAATATGGAAAACGTCTTGCCTCTGAGTTCTAACCTCTCATCGAAATATTTTAGAATACCTACTGCACTAGAAAATGAATTATCGCGGGCTCCTATGAGGTTCAACTTGCCTATTTGAGCTTCTTTGCCAAATACTTCGTCTAAAGCTAAACTGAAATCTCTCAGTTCGGTCAAGCCTCCTGAAACAATTATATAACTAATTTCCTTTTTTGTTAAGATATTTATTTGCTTTTTTACTAAATTTAATATCTCTCTTATCCTACTGGCTGCTACTTCGCTAGCATCGAATTGGTTTATCTTGAGTTCACGTCCATCTAAATCGACAACGGTTCTATATTCCTTAGGGTTAGAAAGTCTGCTAGTAGCTAAAACTATATCTTTACAGATCGCTTCTGCATCGCTAAAAGAGATCCTGTTTACGTACGCGATATCGCTTACTATGCTCTTAATTCCTAACGGGAAAGTGTAGGTATTCGTTATTATCCCTCGGTTAAAAACTGATATATTAGTAGTCTCATAATCCAAGTTTACAATTACACCTAGACTCTCGCTCAAAGAGACCGTTTTAAAGCTGTAATAATCTCCTATGGCATTTGGGACGACATCTACTACCTTTAAGCCAGCACTATTGACGATATCTAAAAGAGAACTCACGTAGTCCTTTGGGGACGTGACGACGATTCCTTTTAATCCCAAATTATTACTGACTTCTCCAACAGGTTTCGAAACGACCTTATCACCGTCGATAGTAAACTCGACTGGTAAGACTGTTGCAAGAACGTGGTCATCGATTACTTTACCATCTGCACATCGCATAAAAATGTCGTTGATGTCATTTCCACTTATCGTGTGGTTTTCAGCTTTTATCTTAATAGCACTAGCACTCTTATAGAGTTTAGCACCTGCCATATTTAGCCCTAAGATACATTTTTCGATCTTAACTCCCAAGACATTTGATGCCTCATCTATAGCTTTTTTAATCGACTCTTTTACTGAGTTTTCATCGATAATTTTTCCGTTTTCTATACCATAGCAGGGCACTTTTGAAGCACTCAAAATGTGAAGCCGCCTCTCGAAAGATTCGCCAATTACTAGTT
Organism: uncultured Bacilli bacterium; assembly: GCA_910587535.1. GTDB lineage: Bacteria > Bacillota_I > Bacilli_A > RF39 > UBA660 > RUG11867. The sequence continues at coordinate 7,072 of CAJUKM010000004.1, read as the reverse complement.
TAACATAATCACTTCCGATGTCGATGCTAGAAATTATTTTCCTCACTTTAAACACTCCATTTTTCTACTCATAACAATTATACTATAAATGACTATCAAAGTAAAATCTTTTTTGTGACAATAAAAAAGTCAGCAACCTGACTTTTTAGTAATAATATATCCATGTCCACCTTTTTCTTGATCATACTTATCGATCATATCTTGTGAAGTAAACACATTAGGAGCATATACTCCGATTAATCTATTGGTCATCATCATATAAAGTTCTAAGGCTCTTTCGAACTGTCTCTTTCTTATAAATGTTACACATCCTTTTATAAACGTAATATATAAATCCATTGCGACATCTAAAGAATTCTCATCGTTTTCTAGTGCCTTAGCTAAGATAGGACCATACAGATCGTACTTTAAAAGTATCCCCCTATATTCCGATAGTTTCTGTAAAAACTCTTTTCTAAATATCCTCAAAATCCCAAGTTCTTCACAATCGTCGTCAAAACCCAAGATATTTACGAGGGCAGTCGTGATAAAACAACCAGCATTTGTGACACCATTCTTGTTTTCTAAATGAACTTCTACAGATTCCTTGTTAGGACCTATATATTCCTTTTGATACTTTTCAGCTGCTTTTATAGCTTCTTTAGAGTCACTCTCATATCCCCATTTAATTCCAAAAAATCTACTACAGTCATCGGCATATATATCGTTTGCAAACCTTCGTTCACATTTTTCTACACAATATGCTTGACCATCTTTTATATCGTGAATATTTAAATACCTACATTCGGCACAGACTTTTTTCATATTTCCCCTCCTAAACACGGAAGTATGATACCAAAAAAAGCTCAAATAGGCAAGAAAAAAGAGACACATAGTCTCTTGGTTTATATAGTTTCTATTATCTTACGCTGACTGGATCAGAAATATCGATATGAGCTCTGAAATTCTTACCTTGGTTACTGTCTTGAGATACATCTAAATCTTTAAAGTTTACATTGACAGTATAAGTTTGAGTTTCACCGATTTCAATTCTTTGGTTATCTACTAATTTATAACTAGTAGTAGTAGATGTTCCATCAGTTAAGTTAAACGTACTTTGCTTTAGAGCAGGAGTATTAGTTCCACCAGTAGCAGAAATTGTTAATTCTAATTGGTCTTTTAATTTCTCAGTATCTTCAGCAGTATTATTTGCATGTAAAGCTGTAGTGAACTCATTTGTGTCTATGATTAAATCTAGATCGTAAGTTTGTGCAACAGTACTAGTAGCAGGGTTAGTTACTGTAAAAGATCCCTCTCCTGTAGCTCCTGGAATACCATTATCTATAGTTATAGACTTGTTGCTGATATATTCAAGTCCAACTGGAGTTGCTGTCGAAATAATTACGCTCTGATTAGCGTCGTTAGTTATCGTAGCAGAGAAGTAAGCGAATGTAGCACCTACTAATGCAACTAACAGTGTAGCCACCCCAATCACAGTCAACAATACAGTATTACCATTATTTCCGTTTTCTCTTTCCATCTCTAAGATGCCTCCTTTACTATAAACATTTTAGCAAAGGAAATCTAAAAAAGCAACTAAAATTATGATTTTTTTTAAATATTTGCATACTTGCTCTAATACAAGTTATTTTCCTAATGTAAAATAGAAATTTGTTCCTTTTCCTATAGTACTTCTAACTCCATATTTGAATCCGTGCGCTTCCAATATTTCTCTCACTATCGAAAGTCCCAAACCTGTGCCTACTTTATTTCGTTTATGTTTTTTTTCAGTCTTATAGTACCTGTTCCATACGTGCTTTATTGTTTCTTCGTCTATTCCTTTACCAGTATCGATTACTTCCACTTGAAAACCATTTTTAACCTTAGTGACATTGATATAGACAGTAGAATCATCGCCAGTATAATTTATTGCATTGCCTATCAAATTATATATTACCTGATTAATCTTTTTCTTATCAGCTTTAATTAAGGCTTCCTTAGGTCCTGTAAACACGAAATTATAGTTTTCTGTAAGTTCTAATATTTCAAACTTATTTATGATAGCTTTTAATTCTTTAATCAGATCGTACTGTTCGATAACTAGCTCATTCGCACTAGACTCCAATTTCGAAAGTTCTATGATGTCGTTTACAAGTTCGTTTAACCTGTCACTTTCGTTTATGATTACATTGAGGTGTTCATTTCTTTTTTCTTCGTCCTTAAATGTTATATCTCGAACCATTTCGGCATAGGATTTTATGAGCGTAAGAGGTGTCTTTAAATCGTGACCGACGTTAGCCATGAGATCTCTTCTATAATCATCAGTTTTTACCATTTCATTTTTGGCATAGTTAAGCGTATCTGAAAGCTCATCTATTTCACTTATATTGCTGCGTTCGAATACTACGGATAGGTCGCCACTTCCCATCTTTTTAGCCTTCTTAGTTATTTCGAAGATCGGTTTAGTTATTGAGTGAGAAACAAAATACGCTATTACGATAGAAAAAGTTATTACGACGATAAGAAGATATACTAGCTGTTTTTGTAAAACTTTATTCGTCGCATCCATGCTCTCTAATTGACTGTTAATAAATATGTACTCACTGCCAACTCGAAGTCCGAACAAAAAAGACTTTACATTGTATATTGGATTATTAATTTTATAGAATGCCGTATTGTCTTCTCGCGAGTACATGCTTTCCATGAGACTTTTTATTTTAGAACTCGGATCGTTTAAAAGACAGCCTTTCATATTTTCATTATATAGTAATCCACCTACTTCGGTTACATACATAATACATACGTCATTTTCACTACTTGTCCTACTAAAAAAAGAACTTAAGTCGTCATAATTATCTTTTATTTTATTAGCGATGTTTTCGACCTGATCGATCTTTCTCACCTCGTAGAAATAATCTAGATACAGTTTTTGAAATAAATACAAGAATAATATTATGAAAATGCTAAACAGAGTTATAGTGAGAGTAGTCTTAAAACTGAAAGAATTTTTTTTACTCTTTATATTCAAATTTATAACCTACCCCTCTTAAAGTTACTATGGACTCTTTATATTTTCCTATCTTGCTTCTGAGAGTTTTTATATGAGTATCTATAGTTCTATCATCTCCATAAAAATCGTATCCCCATATGCTCATTAATAATTGCTCTCTAGAGATGGCTATATTTTTGTTTTCGACGAGATACTTTAACAACTCGTATTCCTTTAGAGTGAGTAATATCTTTTCACCTGCGACAATGACTTCTCTAGCACTGTCATCGATTATCAAATCTTCTAAAACTATCTTAGGAGTACTCTTGTTAACTCTCTTTGTAATCGCCTTTATTCTTGCCATGAGTTCCTTAGGACTAAATGGCTTCATGACATAATCGTCTATCCCGAGATCAAATCCCAATAGTTTATCGTATTCTTCACCTCTAGCGCTAAGCATCAAAATAGGAATATTCTTTTCTTTATGGATTTCTTTTACCGCTTGATAACCGTCCAATTTAGGCATCATGATATCCATGACGATCAAATCATAGTTGGAACTTTTGCATTTTTGGACTGCTTCTAACCCATCGCTTGCCTCGTCAACTTCGAATCCCTCGATGCTTGCATATTCTTTTATGACACTCCTTATCAGTTCCTCATCGTCTACAACCATTATTTTCATACGCAAAACCACTTCCTCTTTCGCTAAAAATATTATAGCATATTTGTGAAGTTTAAATGAAGACAGGAAGCTATTTTTAGAAACCACTTTTTAGTAAAAAATGCTTGCAAAATAGCATAAAATATTATATACTCATTTTGTCTTATGTATTAAGACAGTGCCTGCCCATGTGGCGGAACAGGTAGACGCACAGGACTTAAAATCCTGCGGGCTTTAAATCCCGTGCCGGTTCAAGTCCGGCCGTGGGCACCACTTAAAAATTTCGGGAAGTAGCACAGCTTGGTAGTGCACCTGGTTTGGGACCAGGGGGTCGCAGGTTCGAATCCTGTCTTCCCGACCATTTATTTAAAAAGTCAAAGTCTCTAATTGAGACTTTTTATTATGTGTTATAATACCTACGAGGTGTCCTATTATGAAAGTTTATACTGCCTGCTATAAAAACTGCAACCATGGGTACGCTATAGATACTTGTTCCAGCAAAGAATCTATAGAAGTTTTTTATCCGACATCGTCATGGGAAGAAATTATCTCTTGTAATAAAGATATATCATTAGAAAGATTACTCGCTTTATTTGTTTTCGAATACTACGACAATATCTTAAAACCATTTAATAAAAAAAGTATTTTTAAATATATCAAAGATGGTTTCGTTCTTCTTTCAAAAGAAGATGAAACAGAAGTCAGTCACCGCCATATTCTAGCAGCCTATTTAGAATTGTTTTATGACATTGCCGTTAGAGAAGTCAGAGAGATAGATGGAAGAATGACTATAAGACCACGAAATAGATATTATGACGAGATTAAAAATATCCTCTCTACCCTTATTAAAAGAGATATAGACATGAAAACATATACTTCTATCGCCGCTGCAGTCGCAGCCGATGTTGCCGAACGCGTCAATGTCGAACGTTTAAAAAATTATTCTATAGATCAAAATACTTTCTTTGATCTCGCTACCGAAATCGAAAAGAGAAACAAAAAAATGTAATAAAGGAGGACATATGAAAGCGATAAATCTTAAACTTTCTTTGGGAAATGAAGTTATATACGACGATGCTTCTTTTGAATTGAAAAGAGACGCACATACTGGAATAGTTGGAGTAAACGGTGCTGGAAAAACGACACTTTTTAAAATTATATTAAAAGAATTAGAACTAGATGGCGGAAATCTAATACTAGATGATTCTAGAATAGGATATCTTCCACAAGAGATAGATTTGGAAAACTATGATATGAGTGTCCTAGAGTATATCTATAGTGCTCGTCCTATTAAAAAGCTGCATAGAGAATTAGACCATATATATGAAAAACTTGCCATAGGAGATTCTAAAGAAGAAAAAAGACTCTTGAAAAAAGCTTCTAAAATTCAAAGTACTTTAGATACATTAAACGAATATACAGCAGATGACGAGCTTTTGAATTTATTGTCATTTATGAATATTGATGATGAACTTTTAGAGAGAAATATAAAAGAACTCTCAGGAGGACAAAAATCGAAGGTAGCTTTCGCCCATCTTCTATTTTCTAATGCAGAGACACTATTATTAGATGAGCCAACAAACCATTTAGACAAGACCACTAAAGAGTTTGTGACGACGTTCCTAAAAAATTACCATGGTTCTTTACTCGTTATAAGTCACGATGTAGATTTTCTAAATTCTATTGTCGATAACATCTTATTTATAGACAAAATTACGCACAAAATAAAAGTATATGAAGGAAGTTATGATGACTTTAAAAAGAAATACGCTAAAGAAAAAGCCCAAAAGGAATCTAGAATAATTGAAGAAGAAAGAAAAATAAAAAAACTCGAAGCCATTGTTAAAAAAGCTGAACAAGCATCTAGAACTAACCACAACTTAAAAAGGCTCGGAGCTTCTAGGAAAATACAATTAGAAAAATGTCTAAACGAATTAGAGATGAGAGATAAAGTTTATAATCGAGTCAAGCTTAAAATTAAACCTAATAGAGAAATCGGAAAAATTCCTCTCGAAGTAAACGGATTAACTTTTAGATATCCCAACTCCGATTATCTATATAAAGATTTATCCTTCACCCTCACGAAAAACGAAAAGTTTTTAATAGTAGGAGAAAATGGCATCGGAAAGTCTACTCTCTTAAAACTTCTAGTGGATAAGTTGAATCCTCTATCGGGATCTATAACTTTCAACTCTAAGGCAGATATTTCTTACTATGCCCAAGAACTAGAGATCTTAGATGGAAATAAAAGTATCTTAGATAATGTTAAAACCAGCTCTTATACAGAATTGGAAACTAGAAAACTGCTTGGAAATTTTCTCTTCTACAAAGATGACGTCTTTAAAAAGGTTGAGATTCTATCGCCTGGTGAAAAAGCACGTGTGGCATTATGTAAAATACTCATAAGTAGACCTAATTTTATCATATTAGACGAACCTACTAACCATTTCGATCCAGAGACACAAAGTATAATAGGAGAAAATTTTAAAGAATACGAAGGAACTCTGATTTTAGTTAGCCATAACCCTTCATTTGTAGAAGAAATAGGCATAACTAGAATGTTAGTTTTACCAGATGGTAAAGTTATAGATTACTCTAGAGAACTATTGCACTATTACTACTATTTAAACACAGACATAATGTAAAAAGAATTATACAGCCACTGCATAATTCTTTTTTAATCCACACAAAACGGTACATATCTGTGAAGGAATGTAAGCCATCCACTCCAATAAATCGAACAATTTATTTAAAAATCTCTTCTTTTTAAAGATCTTCTTCCATACTATACATGAATCACAAAAGGCGAGTAACCTTACCCCATATTTTAAGATTGATTCTTTTTTAGAATTAAATAGATTTACGATAGTTAAAGCTGCATAAGATATCGCTCCACATACTACTTCGCGCTTCATAATTATTGCCCAGATCATGTTAACAAATACAATTATTCCTAACAGGCTAAAGTTATGTCCATTTAAATAAGTATAATACTCTAATTGCACTAATTGATAGAACACTACTCCTACATTTAAATTCTTTAAGAATAAAAAACAAATATCGGCACATACACTCATAAATAAAGCGAGTTTTATTCTCCAATCTACATCTTTATCATAGACGAACAAAAGATCAAAAGCGATCGGTAAAAATCGTGATACATGCACGACTATTTTTTTACTTATAAAAAGCGTACTGGATATCATAAAGGCATATAATAAAGTTTCTACAGTTAAATAAAAATACAACATATAAATTCCCCATTATTAGAGTGTTCCAAAATCGGAATTTTATTCATATACGATTAAATAAAAAGCCCAATCCTGCGGACTTTTATTGAAAAAAATTCATAAAGATTCCAAATTATATTTCTCTTTAAAAATATCGAATGTCATATCCCATATTTTATTAAAATCATCAGCATTTAAATCACCCATATT
>CAJUKM010000003.1 GCA_910587535.1 uncultured Bacilli bacterium | reverse complement strand
GAGTTTTTACTAAAGTTTTGAAAGTTTTTTATAGGTTTAGCCTTACTACTTTCTACTTAATAATTTACCACTTTTTGGGTACTTTTTCAAGAGCTACTATTTCTATTTAAAATCTATCTCTCAAAAGTTTGGTGGTGTAATCTCTAATAGAGGGAGTTTTATCTTTCTTTTTAGTCTTTGTCTGTGATCGTATGTAATCGTTTAAAATCATATTAGAAAAAATGATATCACTTATAAAAAATATCAAAAGAATTATAGAAATAATTACTACATATGTAGTATCGACTTTGTCGATCATTTTTTGAAAAACTGGATCGAGATAATAAACTATAAATAAAGCCATTACTGTAAACATACTCATCGTTTCAAAGCATATTCTGCCATGTAAGTTAAGTGGTTTGTTTTCATAATCCCACCATCTCAATCCAAACATTTTCTCCATTACATAGCTCGTCAGATATTCAATGATAGAACATATTAAGACAATACAGATCGTAAGCAAGACGATATTATGCTTTAGTGGTTTTAATAATAGCAATATGGATAAAACTCCTGCTCCATAAATTGGAATAATTGGACCATTCAAAAAACCTCTATTTACGACTTCATTAGTAGTAATGCCCATGTGAATCATCTCAAAACACCACCCTAAAAAGGCATAGAAAATAAATGTGATAAATAAAATACAAATCCTTCTCATGTCAGATCTCTTTTATCGATAACAGACAAATTTTCATTAAATTCATAAAGAATGGCTTCTCCTGTTGGAATTTCTAAATTAGGGATGTCTTCATCTTTTATATTTTCTAAATATTTTATCAGTGCTCTTAAACTATTTCCATGTGCACTTATGATGATGTTTTTATCTTTTAAGTTATTTTTAATCTCGTCTAAATAATATGGTATTACTCTTTCATATGTATCTTTTAAGCTTTCTGCTAAAGGTAATTCTTCTTTTGGTATATCATCATACTTTGAATCAAAACCCGGAAATCTTTTGTCGTCTTTTTCTAACAGTGGAGGTTTGACGTCATAACTTCTTCTCCATAGGTGTACTTGTTCTTCACCATATTTTAAAGCTGTTTCAGCTTTATTCAAGCCCTGTAATGCTCCATAATGTCTTTCGTTTAATTTATAAGAATAAACCGTTTTTAAATCATATCCAAGTTTTTCTTTTATGCATTCTAACGTCTTGTTGGCTCTCATTAAAACCGATGTATAAGCAAGATCAAATTCTATATTTGAATTCTTTAAAGCAAGTCCTGCTCTATATGCTTCTTCGATTCCTTTTTCGGTAAGTTCTACATCGGTCCAACCAGTAAAACGGTTTTCTCTATTCCATATCGATTCTCCATGTCTAACTAGCGCTAAGTACATGATATTCACCACTCTTCTTTCTATAATTATACCAAATGGCAAATAAAAAACACAACTAAATGTTAATTTTGAGTTGCGTTAATTTTTTATTCTGAGTCATTTTTGTTTTTAAATTGGATGACGATCGGCGTTCCTTCTAACTCGAAGTTATTTCTCAATGTGTTTTCTAAATATCTCTCATAACTGAAATGGACGAGTCCTTTGTTGTTTACGCTGAATGTGAACTTTGGCGGTTTTGTTCCAGATTGGTTGACAAAATATATTTTTAAGCGACGGCCCTTATAACTAGGAGCAGGATGTAGCAGTGAGGCTTCTCCGATTACATCATTTAAGACGCTAGTTTTGATTTCCCGAGTGGCGTTTTCATACGACGAGATTATAGCCGGCATTAGAGTGTGAATTCTTTTTTTAGTTAGAGCACTTAAGAATACTATAGGTGCAAAGGTCGCAAATTGGAACTCGTTTCTTATACGCAATTTCCATTCTTTTAGTGCACGATCTTGATCTTTAACCGTGTCCCATTTATTAACGGCGATAACTAAACATTTTCCGGCATCTAGTGCATAAGAAGCGATGTGTTTATCGTGTTCTATTATACCCTCTTCAGCATTTATTACGAGGACACAGACGTCTGATTCTTCTATGGCTTTTAAAGTTCTTATCAAACTATACTTTTCTACAGATTCAAATATTTTACCTTTTTTTCTAAGACCAGCAGTGTCGACTACAATATACGGTTCTCCTTCGTAATTAAATTTTGTGTCTATTGCGTCTCTAGTAGTTCCTGCAACGTCTGATACTATTACTCTTTCTTCATTTAAAAGCGCATTAGTCAAACTGCTCTTTCCTGTATTTGGTCGTCCTATAAAACTAAATCTCAATATGTCATCTTTAGGAAGTGTTGGGTTTTCATTGAATTCAGATGTTATTTCTTTTAAAAGTTCATCTATTCCCAATTTGTGTTCTACACTTATCGGCATTACTTTTTCAAATCCCAGTTCGTAAAAAGAGTAGACGTTTTCTTTTCTAGATTCATTGTCGATTTTATTGACAGCTACGATCACTTTTTTGTCTTTTCTTTGAAGAATCGAAGCGATTGACCTATCGTTTTCTGTTATATCTGTAAGACCATCGACGACGAATACGACGACATCTGATTCTTCTATAGCCATTTCTGCTTGAATTTTGATTCGATCATTCCAATCTTCATTAGATAGATCTATTCCTCCAGTATCTATCAAGTGAAAAGTTTTATTGTTAAAAGTAACTTTTCCATATATTCGATCTCTAGTGATACCTGGATTATCCATTATTATCGATTTTTTTTCTTTTATCAACCTATTAAATAGCGAACTTTTGCCCGTATTTGGTCTTCCAATTAAAGATACTGTATTCATTCGAACACCCCTTTCGATTAAGTGTATTTTAACATAAGCTTACAATAAAAGCGAGTTAAAGTTGTTATTTATATCATTTCATAAAAAAACGACTAAAACAGTTTAATCGTTTAAATTGAGGAGGTTGCATCCCTGTATGGATTATCGAGTGAACCAGTTCCTATCATAGTTTGTACAAACTCTGGTTTTAAGTTTATTACTGGAGCGATCGCTCCGTTAGTATTGTAACCATAATCATAGGATAGTTTACCAGTATTATTAATCACAAATATACGAGTAAGTGATCCAGTATATTGAAAGGAGAGAGAAGCCAATAAAAATTTCCTTTATATAGATAGTAACGAAAATTTCCTGTTTTATCACTTGAAACTTCAGATCTCGGAATATTAATACTTGTTGTTTCAAGCTGAACCCATTCTTCATCTGACTCTTTTTTATAATCTAATTTGTACGATAAAGACTTTTCTATGTAGGTATTTATCATATCACTAAATAACATATTAGTCGTGACATCTAGTGTTCCGGTATTTCTAATTTTAAATTCTTTTGTTACACTTTCTCTTAACGAAAGAGTCGCATTTATTCCATCTGAGTTGTCTTCAAATATCAAAGCGAGAGTTCCTGTTGTCACTGTCAATTCTTGTTTTTCTTCTCTACCCAAATTAGTCATGAAATAGGCATATGTTCCTAGAGTGCTTGCGAGTACTATAGTTATTGCACATAGTCCTAATATAAATAGCTTTTTTTAGTACCTTTTTTATATATCATACTATTACCCTCTATTTTATATTATACTACAATTTTAATAATAAAAAGATGATTGACGTAAATCATCTTTTTTCGACATTTTATATACCTAATTCTCTATTTAAAACTCTTTTTGCTATTCCCTTTTTAAAAGAAATTCTTTTAATAGGATCAGTTACACGAGGTTTGGAATTTCTCTTTTTACTCAATAATTTTGGTATGTCAAACTGAATGCCATATTTGGTTTCGACATCTTTAGCAAACATTTTTGCTATAGTATACGCACTCGTTAAATTATAGCGGTCTGATTCTGCCAATCTTACGATTATCATTTCGAATATCGTTCTTCTCAACTTTAGGTCTAGGAGATGATGAACGTATAAACTTTTTAAGCTATCGATCTCATAATTACTGTCATCTTTTAAAAGATTATATATATCTGTTATAGTGATTTCTCTTGGTTCTTGACTATATAGTTTCGAAAGAATCCCAGCATCTCCTTTTTTAACTGCACCTGTAAACAAATCTATGTAAATGGATACCTTTAAATCTCTTTGTACATCATATATTGGAATCTTTAAAGTCCAATAATCTACTAAATGTCCCATTCTGTATTCGCAGTCTATGAAAGTTCTTTCGTAGTCATCTAGTCTTTCATAAAAAGCATCGAAACTCATAGATTTTGTCACGTCATTTTCAGATAAGAAACCGTCTTTATATAAAACTCTAATTTCGTACCAAAAAACAGCCTTATCTATAAATTCTTGAAAATCCGTGATAGCTGGAAGTGGTGGCAAATAGCCACAACTAGTTTGAATGTTTAACCACTCTAAGAAATCTAGGTCGTCTGTCGTTATAACTCCCTTTTTTCTTTTATTATCTTTAATTACGTTCATAATAAGTCATTCCTTTCTCGTTTTGTTATTCTAACATAAATTCCAAGAAAAAAAAAGAATTATTCGTCTAAATAACTCTTTATGATATCGTATATCTCTTGTTTACCTTTTTTGTTTATACTGGAAAAGTATACGATGTTGTCGCCGTCTTCTAAGTGGATGGTGTCCTCGATGATTTTTATCTGTTTTTCGCGCGTCTTCATGTTAACTTTATCGAATTTGGTAGCGACAACAGTCACAGGTATCTTATAATATTTTAAATAATTGTACATCAAGACATCGTCTTCGGTCGGCTTGATGCGAAAATCTATCATAAGAAAGACTCTTTTTAAAGTATATCTAGTCTTTAAGTACTCTTCGATCATGAGTCCAAACTTTTTTTGGGTCGGCTTGTCAACTTTGGCATAGCCATAACCGGGAACATCTACTAAATAAAAAGTTTCATTTATAAAGTAAAAATTGAGTGTCTGAGTTTTTCCTGGAGTACTACTCGTATGGGCATAGTTTTTTCTATTTATGATGGTATTTATAAAACTACTCTTACCTACATTACTTCTTCCAACTAATAAGAATTCAGGGTTTTCTCCGGTTGGATATTGATTTGTTCTTACGGCAATATTTGTAAGTTCTGCCGATTCAATTTTCATATAAGTTCTCTCCTCGTATATAGCATTATATAAAAAAGTGTCAAAAAAATCAAATAAAATATAGTTATTATGGAAAAACCATCAAATTTTTAGTATAATGTTATAAGGTGATCAGGTTGAATTATCCCCTAAAGCAAAAAGAAAAATATTCGAAAAATGTCATCGACTACAGAAACCGTGGGATGAACTTAGAAGGACTTATAAATTCAGCAAATGAGTACTATCTAGAGACAGATAAAGCTGTCATATATAAGAAACCTACGCCTATAGGTATATTGGATGTCGATTATAGCCGTAATAGAATTAGGGATGCATATTTTAAAGATAAGTCTACATTCGACTATAACGGTGTTTATAGAGGAAAATATATAGATTTTGAGGCTAAAGAGTCTCATTCTAAAACTTCGTTCCCTCTTGCAAACATCCATCCACATCAAATAGAGCACTTGAAAAGAATTTTGAGGCACGATGCGATCAGTTTTTTAATCGTATCGATTAGAGATCAGTTTTTCTTATTAAAGGGAGAAGATCTTATAGATTTTATCAATAGCGCAAAGAGGAAGAGTATTCCCTACTCTTATTTTTTAGACAACTGTGAAATTATAGAAGAAAAATTGAGACCGACATTAGATTATTTAAAAGTTGTCGATCGCATATATTTCAAAGGAGAATAAAAAAATGACAAAGAAAGCTAACAGTGGAAAAAAACCAAAAATACAAATTAAAAACATAACACAAAATATTAAAAGTAAAAAGAAAGTAAAGAGTACAGAAAATACAGATAAAGTATCAAAGAAAAAGCCTAAAAGTACTAAACGTAAAGTATTGATCGTCTTTATGGGCTTTATGATAGCGTGTGCCCTTGCATGCCTGAGTTTCTGTATCTATATAATCGTCGCATCTCCAGAATTTGATGTCAAAAGATTATACAGATCCGGTTCATCTGTCGTATATGATGCCGACATGAACGTAATCGCTGAGATGGGTGCAAAGAGGCGCGATAACGTCACTTATGACGAATTGCCAGACGTGCTCATCGATGCAATAGTAGCAACAGAAGATTCGAAATTCTTTCAACACAGTGGAATAGATTTACTGCGTTTTGGTAAGGCCGTTGTAGGACAGCTTTTAGGCCACAGCGATGCTGGTGGCGGATCTACACTTACAATGCAGCTAGTTAAGAATAACTATAGTAGTACGATTTCTACTGGTATAGAAGGTATTATTCGTAAATTTACCGATATATATATGGCCGTTTTCAAAATAGAAAAGACGTATACTAAACAAGAAATCATGGAGTTCTATGTAAACCAAGGATTCTTCGGAAGTGGTGCTTATGGAGTCGAACAAGCTGCTCAAACTTTCTTCGGAAAATCTGTAAGTGAAATCAACCTATCAGAAGCTGCCACTCTAGCTGGTCTATTCCAAGCTCCTGGTGCCTATGATCCTTATAAATATCCTGAGAAAGCTCAGAATAGAAGAAATATCGTCTTAAATCTGATGGTAAGACACGGATATATAACGGAACAGGAAGCTGAAACTGCTAAAGCGATAAAATTAGAAGACATGTTGACTGGATATAATTATTCTTATTCCGAAGTTCAAGGATTCTTGGATGCTTTAGTAGTAGATGTCATAAAGGAGACAGGTTTAGATCCTGCCACTACATCTATGAATATATATACTACACTTAAAATGGATAAACAAAAAGTTATAAACCAATTATACGATGGAACTCTTTGGGGAAATTCATATAAGTGGAGAAACGACGCTGTCCAATGTGGAATAGCCGTTACTGACGTCGATACTGGTGCTGTCGTAGCGATCGGTGCTGGACGAAACCAAAAGGGAGAAAGATTATATAACTATGCGACTGACATAAGAAGACATCCAGGAAGTACAGCTAAACCTCTACTCGACTACGGTCCAGCTATCGAATATGAAGGTTGGGGATCTGGGACATCTATAATAGATGATGTGTACACTTATAGTAATGGCACTTCTCTTTTCAACGTCGATAAGAAGTATTCAGGGATTTTGACAGCTAAAACTGCTTTGGCTAAGAGTAGAAATATTCCAGCATTGCAAACCTTTCAAGCTACAAGTCAAGAAGAAAAATATGAGTTTATAACTAGTTTAGGAATAACTCCAGAACTTATAAATGGAGAGATATTAGAAAGTAGTTCGATCGGTGCATTTAACGGTGTAAGTCCACTTCAGTTATCTGCTGCTTATGGCGCTTTTGCTAGAGGTGGATATTATATTGAACCTTATACTTTTACTAAAATAGAATTTAACGACACAAATGAGACATATTCTCCAGTTCGTAAGAAAACTAAAGTCATGAGCGAAGAAACCGCTTATATAATAAATTACATGTTGAAATATGCAGTAACGAGTGGCGAAGTTGCAACGAGCTCGCCTAGTGGTACAGATGTTGCAAGTAAGACTGGAACGACTAGCGAAGATGAAGGTCTAAAGAAGCAGCTCGGATTGAGTAGCAGTGCGATAAAGGATTCTTGGCAGGTAATGTATTCTCCAGATTATTCTATAGCATTCTGGTACGGATACAAATCGACGGTCAAAGAGCATTACTTGACTACTAATGAGGGTTGGACTGCTCGAAGAAATATCTCGAGGGCTATCACATCTAGAATATTAGAGAAAAATTCTCGTTGGGAAAAACCTAGCGGCGTCACATTCGTCGATATCGAACTTGGAACTTTCCCTACTCAGTTAGCAAGTGAGTATACACCAGATAATCTGCGAAGTACAGAAGTATTTAGAAAAGGAACAGAGCCTACAGAAGTCTCTACTAGATTCCAAAAATTAGACGATGTATCCAATCTTACTTACAATACTGTAGGAAATCAAGTTCATCTATCATGGAGTCCGATAGATACTCCGGAGGCTATTAACGATGAGTTTTTACAAAGTTATTTTGAGAAGGGATATGGAAGATGGGCAGAAAAGTATTATCAACAAAGACTAGAATACAACGCTGGAAATGTAGGTACTGTCCTTTATGAGATATTCGTCAAAAATACTGATGGCTCACTGTACAGTATAGGTACTACGAGCGCTACTTCGTTTACAACTTCTATAACAAATGCATCTAGTGCGACATATGTCGTTAGAAGTAGATACTCTATATTTGGTGCTAATGCAAGTTCAGGTAGAGAAGTAACGGTAAAACTCGATGTAGCTGTTGAGCCTCCAACACCACCTGAGGGAAATGGTAATACCGATGATGATACTGATCAAGAAGAAACCGATTAATTAGATTTAAAAAAGCTTCTAGTTAAACTAGAGGCTTTTTACATAACCTATTTTTAAATGGACAATCGTCACAGAGAGGATTTTTAGCTTTACATCTATATCTTCCAAATAAAACTAATTGAACATGAACTTTTGACCAAGAGCTTTCAGGAAAGAACTTACAAAGTTTATGCTCTATTTCTAAGACGTCATCTGCAGCGGCTGCTAAACTTAGACGCTTGCTCACACGACTGACGTGTGTGTCGACAGCTAAATTCGGCTCTTCAAACAATTCTGAAAAGACCACATTACAGGTTTTATGACCTACTCCCGGAAGGCTCTCGACATAAGATCTATCGTGTGGAACTCTGCCTTTGTGATCCTCGATAAGTTTCATAGCGATCTTTTTTATATACTCACTTTTTCTTTTTTGAGTCCCGACTGGTTTAATGATATTTTCTAAAACTTCTGTTTTTAAATTTGCAAGTTCTGCGATATCATATTTAAAAAGTTTTTCTGTCACCATGTTTACTCTATCGTCCGTCGTCTGAGCGCTCAACATGACCGCAAGCAAAAGTTCATAATCTTTTTTATAGTTTAATGGGCACTTCGGATTTGGAACTAGAATATCTAGTATTCTTAAAACTTCTTCACTCTTCATCATCTAACCAATTATAATCGAATAAGTCTTCATTTTTTCGAACTTTCGGTGCCTTTCTTTTCTTTAAATATAAATCCACGTCTTTGTGCGTTTTAAAGCCTTTCTTGACCCATTCTGTCAAAATGGCATCGATATATCTAAGAGTAAACGAACCGTTAAATATAGCCTCTTTTAAGGCACTATTTATAAGTTCTTCACTTATGCCCCTATCCAACCAGTTATTGATAAGCTCAAACTCCATCGATGAAAGCGGTCTTCCAAATTCGTTTTCAAATAGTGAAAATACACTAGTATCGTTTTCTTTTTTCTTTTCGATATCGATATCGTAAGCGATCGACTCATAAAAAGGCGTTAAGTCAATTAGTTCTTCGACTTTTCCATCTTTATTTTTTACCATCTTTATTTTAATTAAGCTTTTATCAGTAATACTTGCAAATGCTTGCATTATTTCTAATTCACTCATCATGAATTTAGCTTGTATTTCTTCAATATCTAATATAGGATGATTATTATTGCCACAAAAATATATGATTAATAGAGCTTCATTTAAAGTTAAACCATTTTTCTTTATCGTACGAAGAATATCTTCACCGATAACAAAATTTTGTTTTTGATATAGTTTAACAATAGTGTCGCCCATCTTTAATCACTTCCAATTCTTTTCGATATATTCTATCAATATTTTCTTCTCATTAGTTAGATTACCATTTATGACTTCATTAAGCAAGCATTCTTTTATATCCTTTATCATTTTTCCAGATTCTATTCCGAGTATCTTTTTGATTTCATTTCCATCTATGGCGAGATCTTCTTTTTTATGAAGAGTATTTCTAGAAAAAAGATCTAAAACTTTTTCTTTATCGATATTTAAGATCTCTGCTGCGATTAAAATATCCTCTAAGTCGTAATTTAAAACAGTATAACTGTCTATGAACTTAGAATTAACGATATTTTGAATAGATTCTATTCTTTTTTTTTCTTCCCTAGAGTAATGATAAACTCGAGATAAATCGACTATTGCCCATATACCTAATGGATCTGTCGGTAGAATCATGTCATTATCATATGTGAGACTTAAATGTTCTAATAAGCACAACTCTTTTAGCATTTTAAGTGCTCTATTAGCATCCTTAACGCTAAAGATTTTAGTGAGTTCTTCTTTTCTTTTTTCTAAAGAAAGCTCTCTTAAAAGATGCCCGTGTGATGTTATGAATTCTAATGCGGGCTTTTCTATTTCGAAAGATAATTCAACACTAAATCTTATGGCTCTTAGAATTCTTAATGGATCTTCAGTAAAACTCTCTTCGACGTCTTTAATGACTCTAATTACTTTATTTTGAAGGTCTTTTTGGCCATTTAGAGGATCATAAATAACTTTTTTACTATCCATACATATCGCATTGATAGTGAAGTCTCTTCTCATTAAATCTTCGCGAATATCATCTATATACTCTACTTTTTCTGGACGGCGATTTTTATACGATTTTTCTTTACGATAAGTAGTTATATCTACAGTATAACATCCACCTATCAGTTTGACACATCCGCATAGATCAACTTTAGCGTCTTTAAAAATCGTTATAATTTTTTCTGGTTGAGCGTTCGTAGCGATATCTATGTCGTAAGAAGTTTTTCCCAATAAGAAATCTCTTACAAATCCTCCGACAATGTAACATTCATATCCTATGGACTCTATTTTTTTTAAGTAATCTGTAACATCCATAAGTATCCATCTTTCTAAATTCAGCATACTTATTATAGCATTTTATCTATTATGTAACAAGTAAATTAGTAGCAATAATTTTTGGTTTTATATCGAGCTATAGATGATCCTATAGTTCTTCCTAAATCGAGAATCGTCGTTATAAGTCTGGCTACTGAGTTTAAAAATGTACTCGTAATTCCAGATGAAGCTCCTCCTTTAATATCGATAAGTTCTAATTCCGTAAGTAGCATATTCCACCTCCTATCTTATTTTTCTCATGTTGCACTTTTGTGGATTGACGTATCCGTCGATTACGCCCACAAGGAGTGTAATCAATCCGCCTATACCTAATAGAAGTGCATGCTTTAGTGCGATTGCACCACCTCTTATATTTAAGAGTTCTGTATCATTTAATCTCATATAATCCGTCCTTTCTAAAAATTATTTGGTTTTTAAATAACTTTTCTTTGTTTCTATGTGTTATATATATTAAAGTTAAGTCTTTATTATCGAGTAACTTACGGATTATTTTATCTTCTAGTTCTTCTCCTATCGCCGATAAGGTTTCATCGATTATCAAAATCGACGGTTTTTTATAGAGAGCTCTAGCTAAATATATTCTAGCTTTTTCTCCTCCCGAAAAATTTGTTGCACCTTCTAAAATAGCTGTGTCTATTCCACTTTGATGACTTTTTATGACTTCTTCCAATTCGGCGGTTTTAACCGTTTTTTCTAAAAGCTTTAAATCTAAATCGCCACTTACTATATTTTCTTTTATGGTCTTAGAGAAAAGTTTTTCTTCTTGCCCGATATAGGATATATAATTTTTAAGAGAACTTGGCGAAATAGTTTTAATTTCTTTACCATTTAGAAAAATTTCTCCTAAGTAATTATCAAACCTTTTAATCATGCATTTAACAAAAGTACTCTTCCCTGCTCCTGATGGTCCAGTCAACAGGTATTTTTCTCCTTTTTTAATCTCAAGTGTAAGATCTCTGATTTTATAGTTATAATTGTCATAACTGAACGTGAGATTTTTTACTAGCAGCTTTTCAAAAGGGTCAACTAGAGTAAATCCCTCTTTGTCAGTTTCTAAATCTAAGAATTCACTGATACTTCTAAGTAGCAATTTTCCTCTTAAATAACTCGAGTAAGAATATATAATACTTTCGAAGTTTTGATATACTAAAGAAAATAGGGATATCATCATCATAAGATCTATGTATGTAAACGTTTCGCTTTGCAGTAAAAAACCTAAAAGACTCGTAATCAGCATTTCTATATCGCAAATGAAATTTTTAAATATCACTTTCGAACCATTTAAAAAGTTAACTTGTCTAGAATTTTTAGATAGAGTGATGAAGGAACCTTGAAGATTTTTTAAGAACCTCTCCTCCTCATTTAAGTTCTTTATACTTTCGATTCCTTCTAGATCCTCTACTAAATATCCATTATGTTGCTCGTGTAATTCGATGTTTTTCTTATTTTTTTTAATTAGGTTTTTTTCGTATATTGGGGTAAGTGTTAAATATATTATTAGAAAGAAAATATGTAATGTTGTAATTTTAGGGTTTATATAAAACATCAAAATAACACAGCAAATAATAGATAATAAATCGACAATATTAATCATTATTATTCTAGTAAAAAGCGTTTTGAAAAAACTCGAGCCTTCAATCTTTTTTATGAGTTCTCCTACTCTATGATTGTTAAGATATCTCTGTGGTAGAGAAAAAATATGTTCTAAGATCGTTGCATTAATATCTACGTCTATCGCATGTAGTATATCCTCTTCTCTTTTAAGTTTAATCATCTCTAAAAGATAAGTAATAAATTTTAAAAGAATGAATATATACGTTATGGATAATGGATCCATTTTATAGTTTAACAACTTTAAATGGAGACTCGTAAATATCGTCAGTACGATTACTATTAAATTTAAAAGAAAACTTATTATTATTTTTTTTCTATTCTTTTTTAACATTTCGAACATAACTTTTAGTAATGTCGTACTTTTCTTGTATTTAGGGATTTCCCCTTCCTTTAATAGCACAATGATTTTTTCGTCAAAGATTTTTGTAAAATCTTCTTTATGATAGATTTTTTTGCCACATTCGGGATTCATCGTTACGACTTCTTCTGAGTTTTTTCTACATTCATAAACTACGACAAAATGCTCATAACCTCTATCGACCGTGTGGGCGATGACAGGTAGAGATACGTTTTGAAAATTTTCTAACGACAATTTCATTCCGTACGATTTTATGCCATACTTCTTTAGAGCTCTAATCATTTGATAGGCATCAGTTCCATTTTTATCTGTCTGTGTATCAGATTTGACAGTTTCAAGAGGCACATAGCCGCCAAAATGTGATACGACACTTTGGATACAAGAAGCACCGCAAGTACTCTGATCTTCTTGAATATATATATCTTTTTTCTTCAAAGTCAGTTTTCACTCCTTGTCTAGAAGAATACTACGATTAGATACTTTATGAATTTTAAAACTCTAATCAATCTCATTGATTCTCACCTTCTTTCTTAGCCTCTCTACTTATATTTTACCGGGCTAATTTTTCTTTTCTCTTTTACTTCGTCTCGATTGCCAAAAAAAAGAACATATGTTTGTTCATATGTTCTTTCTCATCGTCAAAGAGATATCAATTAAAACTAGAAAAAGACTTACAGCAAAAAGAATTATCAAGAAATATGTATTTAAGTTAAATAGTAGATTGTCTAAAAAACGATTTAAAATGAATACATTGAAGAGATTTAACAATCCTATATATAGAATATTTTTCTTCTCGTACATTTTTGGTAAGGAAGTTTTGAAATAAAGATTTAGAAAATACCCCCATACGACGCCTGCTATTAAGACGAATAATATGCTTTCTCCTTCTAGGACAGATGCCAAAATTCCGAATAAAATATAAAACGGAGATATTATTCCCAATACCCCCTTCTTTGCTTGTCTATCGAAAATTTTTGATAAGTAATAGTCTAGAGTACCAATCGTCATTACCTTTAAAACGATCAAAATCATGTCCATGTTATCACCTAAAAAAATCTATGATGGTAGATTTTTAAAAATTCACGAAACTTTGTTAATTTTAAGTAAAAAATCCAAATACTAAAAAAAATGTGATAATATGTTCTTAAATGGAGGTAATATATGATTACTATAGATTTAAACGTCGGAACTAATGTTCGTAAATTTAAAATACGAGATGAAATCTTATTAAATGCCGTCTTGAGTGAGAACGAGAAAATTGTCAGAAGAATAATAAAACAGATCAAACCGTTTTATAAGATCGATAAATCTTTTTACGAAGTCGTTAATAGTTATGTAGATTTCACATCAGAAGGCGTCTCTATATATGCAGGTCTTATAGTGAGAACTGGCTCTAAGCACTATGCGGTCTTGTATTTAGAAGGTAGTGAGCTAGAAGAAGAATATATGTTAAAGCTCATAGATAATTTTATTAGAGAAAATGATAACGATAATAATATCAATGAAATAGATATAGATAAATTTGAAGTAAGTCGAGAAATCTTTTTGATGATTATGCAAAACGTTTAGGAATATTTTTTAACTTTCCAGTCTATAATGTTAATAGATTGGAATGATGAAATTGCTTACAAAAAAGAATTTATGGTTTTTAACTCTATTCAGTATTATTTTAATAATGGCTATTTACTATATTTCAGTACCAGCACCGGATTCAGCTTTAGTAAATAAAGAAGTCAATAAATCTAATGGTACATCGATCGAAGTAGACGAATCGAATTCGATAAATGCTCTTCGAGTAAATCGTGATGAAACGTTAGAAAACGAGGTATCTCAGATTAAGGAAATATTGATGGATGCATCTAAATCTACCGAGGAAAAATCGGATGCATATGAAGCTTTAAAAGAATTAAATGTTACTAAAGGAAAAGAAGAAATGATAGAACAGATGATAAAGAAAAATTTTAACTATGAAAATTTCGTTAAAATCGATGGATCTAATGTAAAAGTTGTCATAGATACGAAAAATCATTCTTATGATCTCGCGAATAAAATTATGAATTCTGTACAAAAAGAATTCGATAAAAATGTGTATATTACAGTCAGTTTTGAGGCAGAGTAGCACTACTCGCCTCTTCTTCATATACTACTATTGAAGAGGATGTGTAATCACGTAATGAAGAAAAACATATTGACCAGTAGAGAACAAGAAGTTTTCGATCTACTCGTTTTAAATAAGTCTACCAAAGAAATCGCATCGTTTTTAGATATAAGTGAGAAGACTGTTCGAAATCACATATCTAATACTATACAAAAATTAGGAGTAAAGGGAAGAACACAAGCAGTAATCGAACTCGTAAAACTGGGGTTAATAAATTTTTAAAAGTCTTTTTAGACTTTTTTTAATTACATAAGAATATGATTATTTAGGGTGTATTTTATGTTTAAGAAAAGTTCTATAAGAAAAATTTGTCTAGCTGCATTTTGTCTTTTGATCTTATTCATACTTTATTTATTTCCTAAAAAAATGGATAAATCTAATAATGTAATTCCAGAAACTTCTTATACTATGACCAACGTCAAAGATACTATATTTTTATTAGATAAGAACGATTATGTAGCCAGAGTAAATCTTGCGATTAAAGGCGATACTGTCGAAGAGAAGGCACTACTTATGATATCCTATCTCACTGTTGGATCGGAGGACTCCAATTTGATTCCAAATGGATTTAAACCGATCATTCCGACGGGAACTAAAGTCATATCTTCAAGCTTAGATGATAAAAATTTTAAAATAAACTTTAGTAAAGAGATTTTAAACGTTTCAGAGAAAGACGAAGTCAAGATGCTAGAATCTTTAGTTTATAGTCTTACCAGTATCAAGGGAATTAAAAGCCTAACTATATTGGTAGATGGAAAGATCCTAAATAAACTCCCACATTCTAATGAGTATTTAGAAAACCCTTTGGATAGATCGTACGGAATAAATAAAAAATATGACGTGGAAAATATAAAGGGAACGACTAAAACGACGATGTATTATTTGTCGAAGTACGATGGAAATTATTATTATGTTCCTGTTACTAAAGTATCTAACGATTCCAAAGAAAAGATAGAAGTTATCATAAAAGAGCTTACTAGTAGTCCCGTTTACGAGACTAGTCTCATGAGTTATCTGAACAGTGAAGCAGCATTACAAAACTATGAAGTTTTAGATAATGAAATTAGTATAGATTTTAATAATGCCATATTGTCCGATGTTACAAAGAACGACATTTTAGAGGAAGTAACCTATGCAATAAATCTATCTATCAAAGATAACTACGATGTTGAACATGTATCTTACACTGTAGACAATAAGGAAATTATAACTTTTGATTTAAAAAGCCTTGAATAATTGGGCTTTTTATTATATAATTAATTAGCAAAACGCAAATGTTCGCGTAGCTCAGTTGGATAGAGCATGCGCCTTCTAAGCGCAGGGTCGAGGGTTCGAATCCCCCCGCGAACACCACTTAAAAAATAACTAACCAATCTGGTTAGTTTTTTTAGTCAGTATTTAAAAGTTTTTGGAGAGTTATTATTTTACCTTTAGGTATTATACTTTCTTGTTTTTCTAATTGGTTGATGATTATCTCTAATAAAGTTTTTACTTGTCTATTTTCTTCAGGTGGAATTTTCTGAGCCATATTAATAGAGATGAGTAGGTCTAATATGATTTCGATGTCTTTATCATCTGCTAAACCCATAGTAAAGTATCTTTTGAGAGCTTCGTATTCTCTGTTTGCGATTTTTTGGATTAATATAGATATGGGAAAATACGGTGTCTCTCTCTTTTGAGTTTCTACTATTTCAGAAACTGATAATCGGATTATGCTTTCTAAATAAGTCGTCATAATTTCTAATACTCCATCAAAACTCTTAGTTTCAGTAGCAATTCGGCAAAGAGAATTTCTTTTAAGATCGTTTTTTTTACTCGACGGTTTTCCCACTAATACTGGACTATTTAGCGAAATACGTTTAAAAATTTCATCACTAATAAAATCGTCGAATACTGCCATAAAAACTACATTTCTTCCTAAAGTTACTAGATTGATCAAAAATGTCTCTATCTTGTCGTAATTAAAATTTGGAAATACAGAT
This sequence comes from uncultured Bacilli bacterium, assembly GCA_910587535.1. Taxonomy (GTDB): domain Bacteria; phylum Bacillota_I; class Bacilli_A; order RF39; family UBA660; genus RUG11867. The sequence continues at coordinate 42,887 of CAJUKM010000003.1, read as the reverse complement.
ATCTCTTTATCACTATCATAATTATATATTCCACCAAGAAAGAAATTGTCTCCTATTCTGATATTACTTATCAGGTTTCTAGAAATTATGTCGAGAATATTCTTTATTTCTCTACCATCGGTATAATGTGTAGATATACTAATAGTAACATAGTCTGCTTTAAATTTTTTTCTTAACCGATCTAAGTATAATACAAATCTTTTTGCCTTCTCATCGTCGATGTTATCACATGTTCCCTGTATATCTAACAATATCGAAATAGAACGTTGTATGGCGAGATGATTTAATGGCAGCAAATCTTTGTCTGGTTGATTGTAATATCTCTTTTCAAACTTTTTTCTTCTATATTCAGATGTCCACCCACAACTATTTTTCATACCATCATCCCTCTATTTTTTACTTCCATAATTAATTATTTTAATGTAGTTAAAGTTAAATGTCAAACTTATATTGATAAAAAAAAGAAGCTTTGAGCTTCATTTTTTAAATATTCCGAAAAGGCCACCTGAAGATCCGCCGTTGTCTGAGTATATTCCTAGTTTTTCTAAAAAGCTATCTAAGACCATTTGAGAGTCTTTTCTCTCATCTAATGGAGGAATATTGTAAAACATCTTAATCTTGGCCTCATATTCAAATTCCTTTACGTCACTTACGGTAAGTAAACTTTTATTTAAAACTATTTTCTTGTCCTTTATTCTCTCCAATGCCTGTCTATCTCTTCTCATCAATGTATTGAGTTTAATAGTACTAGGCTCTAATAGATAAATGACATCTGTACACGTTCCATCGGTATCTAAATTGCTATTGTTCAGATCGATTAAAACGATGTCAAATTGATTGAATTTGTTTCTAACCGTCGATAATTGGTTTCCCGAAACGCTCATGAGCTCACTATCATTAAAATAGCTAAAATCATTTTTGTTCATCTCGACTGCCAATACTTTTCTTCTAGACAGATTTTTCTTTAACATGTACACGAGAGTAGTCGCTCCAGCGTCGTCAGTGAGATCTTTGAAGCCGATTATTTTAGTATTAGACTCGATCGACTCATTATAGCTATTATTCATATACCCGTTATCAGCATTGTTATTAAAATTGTTATACATACTGTTATTGGGTGGCTCTTGAACACTATTGAAGCTAGGTCCCATAAAAGGCTGGAAGACAGTCTGTGTAGGAGTAATCATGTCCGACTCTCTTTGCGTCTGCATGTTAGGTGCAAAAGCATTATTAGAAGGATTAGGTTGCTGTTGCTTACCAGCAAATTGATTAGACTGGGCATTCTTTAAATTCTTTTGATCGTTCATCGCTAGATCGTGATATTGTGCGACATCGCGATAACTGTTAGGATTTTCCATCAAATATGAAACCCCAGTTAAATCTTTAGTAAAATTATATATACCGAGGCTTATAAGCTTAGACAGATACGTATTGTTATATCTCGGATCGTCACTTAAAAAAAGGATTATCTTTGTCGCGTCTAAAGAGGCACTCAACCTCTGTATAGTCGCAATGTTATACGAATCTTTTATAGCGGTAATATCCAATATCATTCTATTAAAGTAGAAGTTAGCAAAAGTATCGGTGATAGTTTCGATATCGAACTCACCGTCTAATCTTTTGATAACATCTATATCTAATGAAGATAATTCGTCTTTATATTTATTTGCGATTATGACGTTCATTACAATAATCCTTTCTCTTCTTTTTTAACATCCCGGCGAATTAGCAAAATCGTATATATACCTACTCTCTCCAGCTACTTGGAAAGCAGAGAAATATCTCACCACCGGTATGTCAAATTTAAAAAATGTGACTACTCGGTAGCGCGATCTCATCGCACATATATCTTCTTCGCCAGTACCATTTGATATGTACTGATAAATACAAGCGTTGTGTTGATTTGTTCCCGCTGGGACATCACTGTCGATAGTAGCAACCATTTCCCACTCGCGATCGTATCCATCTACTTCAATATAGTTTTCACATTGTCCATAGGCGTTATATCCTTGGTTATAGAGGTATTCCGATATTCTCTCATCGAGGCTTGAAGTATACCCTTCATTTTCTTCTAAATAACTCACTATGCGGTTTTTTATTCTAAACGCTTTTGCATAGTTTAGAGAAACCACTAAATAAGCCGTGAACATTATGATGAATGTCAAACAAATTCCAAAAATCCAAGCTGCGCCTGTTGCGTGTCTCATCTTTTAATCACGTCCTTTTTAACGTTGATCCCCTATTACGTATTTACTTTCACCACTTATCTCAAATGGTGGCAAAACTATATTGAGAATGGGCAAATCGAATTTCCAAAAAGCCACTACCTTATAGTATTTTTTTTCGGCATCGATGTCATCTAAATCTTCTGAATCTACATCAGTAGCGTAGACACAGACGCCACATTTACCACTAGGAGCATTTCCTAAACAGCCGTGTTGAGGATTAAGTTCCCAACCATCAACTGACTGTGGGCAAGAACCTGCAGCAGCATAACCTTGAGCGGTTAGATAAGTTTCGATTTTTTCTTCTATTTCGCCATCGATCTTTTTTTCCTCTTCGATAAGCCCTACTATATAGCTTTTTATCTTGAATGCTTTTGCGTAGTTAACCGATATAGCTAAATAAGCAGTAAACAATAGAATGAATACTAAGCATATAGCAAATATATACGTTGCTCCAATAGCCTCTCTCAAGTTAACTCACATCCTTTTTATTTTTTATTAGTCTTTACAAGTTTTTGTATTTGTAGCTCCACCATCTGCTGGTGTATAAGTACATTCCCAAGATCTTTGTCCTACTGCTCCTGACGCATCTGCACAGTCAACCTTTGATCCATTTGTGTTTGTAATATGTGTTCCTGGACCTGAAGAGCATGCTTGGCTTAATGCGATCTGTGCAGTCAAAGTAGGAAGTAAGAATACTGTAAAAATGGCTGCGATTGCTGCTATAGCAACGATTGCGATTACTGTTGTACTAAGTTCACCTGTTGCATCTTTCATTTAATATATTCCTCCTTTATTATTTTCTATTATTATTATAAATTAATTTTTTTTTTTTATCAATAGTTTGTATCGTATGCTTTACATGGATCGTTATGAACCGAAAGTCATCAAGATAGAGATAACCATTAAGATCATGACACCGACACCAGTACATACTAACATCGTCATAGTCTTAGATTCCATCTTCTCTAATCTCGTCTTATATTTCGTCTCACGAGCTTTTTGTTGTAGATTAGAAATAGTACGAGAGAAAGTCATCAACTGTTCTTGCTTTCTTTCCTGTTTACCTAATCCCAATCTATATAGAAGTCTCATCATTCTCATCGAATCTCTAACGGGATAATCTCTTGCAAATTGCATGTATGGCTCTATAGATGAGTCACCTGCATTTATTGAATCGATAAGTTTTTGTAATCCCTCTTTGAAGATAGGCGGAGCAGTTTCGACCGACTTACCTATTGCGACAGGCACTGTATAGTGTTGAATCAAAATCTCTAATCCCTTAAGATAGTAAGGAAGCTGGACATCAATTTCGTGCATGTGTTTCTTTCTGTAACTTTTCAAATCCATATAAGGAAGTTTGAAAACTGCTATACCAACCAATCCTGCTAAAATGACTGTCAGGTAACTCATGTCAGCGATCAGAATAAACATGACGAATCCCAATACTAATATTGCATTTTTAATTCTTTTATTGTACATCTCGTTGACGTCTATTTCACTACCATAACGTGCTTTTAGTAAAAAGTCGTAATCTGACTCTTTGAATCTAAGAAGAACTCCTTGATAGTCGTTTACGAAACGAGAAGTGCTCACAATACCCGAGTATTCGCAGACAAAGAAGATTATAACTGCTACGATAATTATTTCTATATACATATTTATTCTCCTCCTACTCTGCGTCTACGTCTTGATTATAGAATCTCGTTCCATCTAACAGGAAGTACGAATTTATCAATATTACGGCGTGTAATACTATTTGGATATACCACTCGTTAATCATTTTGATATAGGCTGCCTGTCCTAATAACAGTTGCATCATCATGACCAGAAGGTATAAAGCTAGACCATATATGACGAATTTTTTATAGAAGGCTGCTCTATCCATCTTATCTCTATAGACACCTTCTACGAGCATATCTATATCCTGCATCATATTTTCTAAAGATTCTCCCGAATCTTTTGCACCTTCATTAGTAATCTGTAAGAATAATTGATGCATATTTTTTACCATGTAATATGGATATTTATCCGTCATAAATTTTAGAGCTTCATCTATCGTACCGTTCGCGTACGACATATCTATCATCGTACTAACATCTCCTAAAATGGGCTCTTCGAGGATTCCTGATTCTCTAACACCTTCAAGAGATTTGACGAAGGATTGACTCGTATTGAATTCCATTATGACGTTAGTACAGTATATCTGTATCTCCTCAAAAATGAATTCGTTATAAATTCTTTTATATCTAAGGAAACTGATATATGGTATGAATGCTATTGCTGCGATAGCATAGGCAATAGCCCAAAGCAGTGAATAGAAATATAGGAACGCGATTGCAGCAGCTACACCGCCAAATAGGAATATCTGGACAATATATTGTCTAGTCGTAAAATCTTGTCCTAATTCTTTTGCTTTTTCTTTTATAACTTTAAAACTGTAAGGCGCATATTTCTCGTATACTGTACTAGCCATACCAGTAAAATACTTATAAGGAGTATTTCCTGGATCCTGTCTATACATATATATGAATACGACTGTAAAAATCATAATAATTAGTTCCATGTCGTCATGCACCTTCCATTTCTTGATTTATTCTGAATGTATCTTCTGGTAGATATACCCCTTGAATAGAAACATAATCTAGTAGATGTTTCGTCGGATTTTTAAGGGATATTTTGCCATCTAATGTTTTTCTATAGATGACATTCTGTTTTGCCTCGTTCGTGTCATCTTCGACGTAGAATTCACACACTTCCAAGATTTCACGTTGAAATCTATTATATTCTTTACTGAAGTAACCTTTGACATAGATCGCCAACTGAACATATCTATAGATCGTTCTTAAGAATTGTTCGACGTCTTGGCTTCCTTCCATCAATGCGTACATACGCATAGGAACACTCGCTGCTTTGTCGGAGTGGATTGTAGATAAGATGTTATGTCCAGAAGAGATCGAGTTACGCACAGCCATTACGGCTTCAGCACTACGAACCTCTGAAAGCAAAATCCATTGAGGGTTCTGTCTCATACATCCCTCTAGAAGATCGGAATACGTAGCGACGTTATTAGTCTTCATCGCTACTATATCTCTGTGAGGGAAGATCTTATCTAAGTGGAGTTCTAGTGTATCTTCTATCGTGATGATCTTTTCATTCTCTTTTATATGACTTGCTAAATATTTAACTAACTCAGTTTTACCTGAACCAGTTTCTCCGCAGACTATTATATTGCAGTGTCCTTCGACACATTTCATCAAAAAGTCGTGCATCTGGAGAGTTACATATCCTTCGTCTAGCAGTTTCTTTTTGTTTAGTCGAATCTTAGCTGGAGTTTTACGGATAACACACGCTATACCGTTTGTTGCAATGGATTCGTGTATGAAGTTCATACGCAGTTCACTGCTCTCAGCATCGAGCAATGGGTGAGCCATATTGAATGTCTTACCCATTACGTTAGAACACTGGAAGGCCAATTTCTCCATTAAAGCATTATTGATATCAGGTCTTTCGACTTTATAGATACCTTTAGATAATGTTTTCAAATGTATTTGTCCATCGTTACTATAGGATACGTCGGTTATATCGTCGTCATCTAGGAATTCTTGAAGAGGTCCAAAATCTAATTGAGAGAATATTGCCTCATTCATTCGTTTTCCCCCTATTCTCTTTGTGAATCGTTATCACTAGGATTGTTCGTGTTATCGTTGTTGTCTCCAGTTCCAGTTTGTGAATTGTCGTTTTCTGTATCATCAGCAATTCGGCACTCAGCTGTACCTGTCGTCTGTAAAATACATTCATCTGGAATATCTGCAGTTTGATTTTCGACTAATTCTTTTAGCCATGTACTGCTGACTAACGTGTCACCTTTTTCAGCTGTATAGTTTTTATTTTTAGGAACTATTACTATTTCAATTCCTAAATATTCAGCCTTTTTAAGAAGTAAGTAGAGATCTTCTGGCACCGCAAATAGAAGCTGTGTTGGAGTTCTTTTTTCTACTGTAGTTTCAAATACGTTCTGACCTTCAGAATCTTTGACACCTGAAACTTCGATACTTTGGATAAATTTTCCGTAGACTAATTGTCCATTTTCATCTTCTGTTCTCAAGAAAAGATCGATGAAGTTTCCTGGGAAAACTGAGTTACCATAAGTAGATTCGAATGTTACTTTCAAGTTGTAAATAGTAAAGCCATCTGGAATACTATCGAATGCAGAGTCAGGCATATCTTCTTCTTTCATGATAGAACCGTTATAGAAAAAGCTATTTTCTTGAATCTCTGTTGCATAACTTGCATGTTGTCCGATTACTTTATCACAACTAGTAATCATGTTTTGAGATACTTGACTAGATAAGACTTTCATAGTAGAAACCATGTCTTTAGTTATCTCAGTTCTTGCTGGAATAGTCTGTGTTGCATAGCAGACGTGCGTAGTAGTTACAGCACTTTTAACTCGCCAGTTATAAAAGCCGTATAGTATGACTGTACAAACGATGATTGCGATCAATGTTACAGTATTCTTGTTCGAAAGAAATCTTTTAATCATTGTTCCAATGTTACCCATATATTATTCCTCCTTAATTATAATTCGTTGGGTCTGTTGTAGAATACATCTCCAAGATGGAATCCAACCTGTTGGTCACATCGAATGACATATTCCCAAAATTTATTACCATCTGTGAGGAACGCGAACGTACCTCTACAGTTGCCTTAGGTGGACTTTCGTAAATGTCGTAAAACGTTATTACGGAAGTCTTATTTATCGACACGACATCAGAATATCTCCTGATGAAGTTTTCCATGAATTTTTCACTATTTATTCGAAGCTCGCCATATCTTCTGTAATAGGCATAATCTACCGATTCGATCATCGAAGCTTCGGATATCTCTTTTAACATGAAGTAGTTTTGTTCGTGAGTAGTCGTCATATCAGTTATCAAGATTATGACCGCTATCATGATCAGGCCTAGTACTAAGAACCACCAAGCCCATATACTTTCTTTCATATCATATTACTCCCCTTCTAACCACATGCGTCTTCGATGCCGTTGTCGCAGTCTAGCTTGTTCTGTTTGGAGATCAATTTATCTCGATTGATATTTAAACGTCCCAAATCGTAATTATCTTCAGATGCTCTATAATTGTTCAGATTGTTTCTAAATGTGTTATAGCACGATTTAGTCTCACCATAACCGTCTCCACCACTTGCTAGACAAGAAAGGAATTGACTTCGGCAATGGTATCCTTGATTCATCCTATTTCCGTATTCGTCGATGTATGGCGTGCAAGCCATTTCGAAATTGGCAAAACCGCCATTTACCATCACGTCGCTGTTGTGATTTCTTATTTCTTTCATGATGAGAGGTGTCAGAGTAAATATGAATTTATCTTTTTCTCCATCGTTTGGATCAGACATGTCTCCATAATCGCTTGCCATCTTTTTAATTTCTTCTCTCGCCGTATCTCCTTTTGGATTAGCCCAGTTATAACCGAGAGTTCTACCCAAAGGATTTATCTCATATGGATCTATTATTCTATAGAAGAAATTTAGTTTACCAGGACTGCCTGGGATATAAATGTCGTTTATGACGTCGTAGTTACATACATAGGCATCTGCTTCGTTTAATGCACCTGCTCCTTTACTTCCTTTAAATCTATCGTCCCAATCGTCGTTAGGATTGTTACTAGATTTTTCTTTTCTCAACTCATCTTTTAAATTGTCGATAGTCAATTTATAAGGATAGGTTCCAGAAGGTGTATTTATGTTGACTGGTACAGCGTCTTTCGCTAGTTGCAGTCGAGGATCATATTTATGTTCATCAGTAGTTACCGATCCAACTGGAATACTTGCATACACAGTCGGCAAATGATATGTGTATTGTATGTCTTCTTCACGTTTTACGTAAGAACTAGTATAGAAGTAATGGTTAGTATCGAGACTTCCTGTAGCTGAACACGTCGTGCCTTCACATTTTAACAAACCTAGAGGATCGGCATTTAGACCTTTCGGACTGTTTCCATTTGCCTGAACTCCCCCAGTATATTTAGTATCGGTCGTCACACCCTTAGCCCAATATGTATTGGAAGTATTTAAAGCACTTTGTTCGACATATCTATCGTCGTCATATTGTTCTTCACCCCATGTAAATGGAGCAAATACATCTCGATCTCTTTCTAGTGGGTTTTCATAACCATAGTCGAATGTCAAAGTAGGCTTAAAGGTGAACTGATATCGATCTTTTTCAGATCCTGCTGTACCAGATTTTAGATTAGTACCGTCTTGGATTGCATTCATTACGTTATCTGTCCAACTATAACACTTGTTGTAGTTATTTAGCATTTCTGAATATTCCGCTAAGCTGTCTTCATAATTTCTTCTCGCGTCTGATAGTTCGTATTCGATTTCTCTATCGTAAGTTTCTTTAGATTTATCTTCGAAATTGTATTCATCCTCGTCATCTGCTTCATCTGGAATGCTCTCAGAAGAAGTTATACAGTAGTCACCGAGTGAACCGCCTTCATCCAATTTATAGAAATCTCCTTTGGCTTCACTTCCATCATATCTAGTACCATTTGGACCAGTAGATGAGTTGATATTCCATTCGTAATGTCTTAATGTTCCGACTTCTTCGTCGTTTTCTTCGTCTCTTACTCTTTCGTTATCTTCGTTCGTCGTGTAAGCGAAAGTGTAACACGTCCTTACATCACTCGTTATTTCATTAGGACCGTTTATTTTAGAACGTCCATCTTCGTAGTTACTGCCGTCTTCTTGACCGTTTATCTCAACCCAGTCGCGCCAAATATTATATAACTTAGAAACGTCGACTTCTTTTCCTTTTTTGTCTTCTATAAACTTTGGAGAATCAATTTGAGAAGTCACACACGTTCTTTTGGCTTTTATTTCTGGCGTGTAGTTATCTAAAACGAAGTACTGACCTGCAGCAGTCTCTTTTCCAGATGGAAGTTTGATATCTAAATCGTCTTTACAAGCGACTTCACAATATCCACCAGTCTCTTCTTTTTCGATTATCGTAAATCCCGAGCTAACTTCCTTATTGAGAGTACATGTAGCAAGTTCGTCACTTTCGTGGAATATTACTTCTGTACCAGAATCTCCAGATAGACATACAGCTGGGTCTACCGAATCGTCACATTGAGGTTTGTCACCTTTACATATAGACATCGCATATACTGCTGGATGTAAATATTGATCGTTTTTTCCGGTTTTAGCTTGGACAGCTAAACTTCTAGGATTGGATATCTGATAAGGGTTACCAGAAAAATATCTCTGTATCGAAAATTTAAATCCGTCTTCCGACTGTGTTTCGTTTATCTTCAATGCCGATCCGCCAGATAACGGCGTTCCAAGCATTATTGAAGCATTTTGGTATTCACTCATCGATAAAACACCTTGTGTGGCTTTATTCGGATTACATTCGCTTGTAGGATTTTTGGATGCATCTAATTTACAACCAGAATATTGATCATAACACTCTCCATTTGCTCTACACCACCAGTCGTAAGCAAAGAAATAGTTATTTCCTTCGTTAAAATATTTTTTTTCGTGATTGCTCATCGCCTTAGGATACGCTGTATAGAACCAACCGATGGAATCTTTATCGATCGGAACCACAAACTTTCTATAAACTGTATTCGTATCTATTTCGAGCTGTTTTAATATTTCACCGTCGTTGAATCCAGCAGATCCAGCCGAGTTTGAAACCCAATTTTGTGGCATATCCGTCCAACCACCTAAGAAGAAGTAGAAAAAGTTATAAACTTCTCCAGTACAGCCTTCCGGATCTGGCAATCTCGGAGTACCATTATTAAACTGTAATTCGTTTGAACCTTCATCTTCCCTTTTAGAAGTTTTTATGACGAGCCAGTTCGAGCCATTTGCACCAGAAATTTCTCCGAAAACTGAAGGAACGTACGCTATACCAGAGTTCACAGTAACTGGGTAGAGGTTAATTCCTCCTCCTCCATTTGAGATGTCCACTTTAATAGGCTGACCAGTTATACTATAGGAAGCTCCGGTAAAATTCTGACTTGGCGATAGTGGTTTTCCATCACTACCTACCATCTGGACACTACGCTCGGTGATTTTAATCGTATTAGTTCCTCCGCCGATGCTCATAGCCATTTGATCTTTTCTTCGTTTATTAAATTCCATTACGTTGTCTGCGATTACAGCACGAGCAACGGATATCTCTTTCCAAGAACTGTTGAGCATCCCTGGGTGTTTCATCATGACTTTATACGTTTTACCGTCTTTTATCTCTGAACTGTTCAAATCGAAGGCAACTTCAAACCCTGTTCCTCCTATAGCTAAGGATCCCTCCTTACAATAGTCATACGGAGCGCCAGTAGATGGGTTAATATCTTTATCACACAACCATCTACCTAAGCTGTAGCTAGAATGTAAAAATACAGCTTTAGGACTAATAGACTCACTTCCGTCGGAAGAGGAAAGTTTGAATTGTAGAGAGGTATGTCCTGCAAATCCGACATCAGATGCAGTGTTAAATGCCCATCCCTTTATTCTAAGAGTTTCATCTGCACTATCTATAGATACAGATTCTATATCGTATGCAAGTTTTGCAACTCTCGCAACGGTCGCAGCCTTTACTTCGATTGAGTACAAGAGAGTAAAAGCTATTGTAAAGATCAGTAAAAATTTTGTTCTATGCGTTAAACTTTTCACTATCATGTCTCCTTTTTATATTGATTGCTATAAATCCTACTATTATGATGATTAAGAGAACTAAAATTACGACTAGAGCTGTACTTACTTTATTAGTAGGTTTTTTTTCTTGATTAGATGCAGTATTCTCGAACGTTCCGTCGAACCAAGCATTATCTGAACATTTGATAGATACACCACAATATTTTTTATAATATGGGATTCTCATTTCAAATGTCTTTACAGGGGACTCACAATCTGTTCTATAATATTCGATCTTATAAACTCCACCTGTTACGTTTATATATGTGTCGTTATTCGGAAGTTCGGCATATCCTCCATCTAAGTAGACGACCATCTTATACCCAGATGGCAAATTTTTGGGAAACAATTCCATGTATCCTTCTTGGAAATTTCCATTTCTATCGGTGTATTTGCTCGAATAATTGAGAGTATATGTCGTGTTTTTTAAGGCCTCTTGTGATTCGACGATCTGTCTTTCTGGGCAACTATCGGCATAGACGTCTAAACTGAGTGTTAGAGCAAAAAGCGTTAATAAAACTTTTTTCATAGTTTCCACCCCTTTTTCTGTTGCCTTTTCTTGAGGAAGAAAATGAGGCCAGTGACTAGAGCGGCTATTACTGTAAAGAGGATGAGATAGAATTTCCAATTATTCTTTAACAGTTTAGATAATTCTTTTTTCTCGTCTATCTTATCTCTATCCGGATCGTTTTTGTCGTTGTTGACTTTTATCTTATTTAGAAAGTCGTCAGTATCTTTTATATTAATCTCTGTACCGATAAATCTTTGGCAGTAATAGTTTGAACTATTTTGACAATAAGTGAATTCGCTGTAGGCATTATATCTCGGCTTAGTAAACTTTAAAGTTTTTAGTTTCTGTGATCGGCAATCTGGATTATCTGAGTTGACGATCACTTTGTAATTATAAATATTTCCAATGTCATAATCTTTAAACGTGTAAGTTCCGTTAGGCGCATCGCTAGATCTCACTGTAAAGCCCCTATTGTTACTTCCCGTATTACTTACGTTTAAAACTAGACCTTCTTTTATATTGTATATGGTTATTTCGAAATAGTATTTCGGTATTTTATAAGTGGTAGTATTTCCATCTATCGTAATCTCTTGTTCTTCACTCTCGTCTTTAATTTCGTAGTTGAGCTTGACATGAGATGCCAACTGTGAAAGATCCTTTTTTAGAGCTGCTGGACATGAGATAGTCGCGGCAGAAACCCTTATATTTAGTAACATTAAAGATATAAAAAGGAAAAGATATCCGACGTATTTTTTCATCTTAGTCACCTACTCTATAGACAATTATAGCATAACAACAATATTTTTTAAAGAAAAAAAGAGGATAATGTGATAAAATGTCTTTAGGTGATAATGGTGCGAAAAGAAACTGTTTCTAATTCCCTATTGACTATCGGCGAATATTTACTTTTGAATTTAACTTTAAGTTTTTTTTATCAGTCGTTTAACATAGGTAATAAGTTCATCGACAATATAGTATTATCCTTTATTTCATTAGTTATATTGTGTTTTTGTATTTATAAAACAAAAAGTAACTTAGATGGTCAATGGAACGATTTTAAGAAGAATTATAAAGTTTATATTAGAAAAGCATTGAAATATTGGCTCATTGGATTTGTAGCGATGTTTGTGAGCAACTTTCTAATCGTTAACTTTATCTTTGGCGACATAGCACCGAACGAGGCTTCTAACAGAAAAGTATTGGAGTTATATCCACTCTACTCGATTTTAAACATTTGCATTTTAGGCCCAGTTACGGAAGAGTTGTTATTCAGGCTCAATTTTAAAAACGTTTTTAAGAAAAGATCGACTTTTGTGATTATCACAAGTTTAATATTCGCCGGCATGCACATGTTATCTTCTTCTAACTTGGTCGAACTAATATATAGCATTCCCTATTTTTTCTTAGGATTGGGTTTGGGACTTGCATACTACGATACAGACAACGTATATTCGTCTTCATTCATCCACATACTCCATAACTCTCTTGCTGTCATAATAATCTTATTAGAAATATAGAGGTGATAAAAATTGAAAAAAGAAGAATTAAATAAAGGAATCGAAGAACAAGAAAAAAAAGAGAAGCCTAAGAGAAGGTCTATCTTATCGAAATTTATAATTTTATTTTTATTTTTTGGACTGATATATATTTACGCCAGATATGTAGGTACTATGGGAATCCAAGTACGGGAATACAACATTATAAACGAAAAGCTTCCTTCTAGTTTTGACGGTTTTTCCATCGTACAATTTAGCGATTTAGAACTAGGTTCTACTTTTTTAGTACAAGACATGGAGAAATTAGTCGAAAAAGTGAACGAATTAAAACCCGATATCGTCGTGTTTACGGGTGACATTGTCTCTACTCAGCACACTTTATCCGATGAAGAAAAAGAATTGTTAATAGAGCATCTTTCTAAAATGGATCCTCTTATAGGTAAATATTCTGTTAAAGGTGATGATGATCAATATAATGGTGTCTACGAAGAAGTCATGGATGCTTCAAACTTTAAAGATATCTCTAATAATTATGAACTGATCTACTATAAAGGTCTAACTCCGATAGTATTATACGGATTAGACTCTCTAAATGCTGGGGCTCAAAACTTCGAAAGTACGTTTTCATATCCTAAGGAAGATGAAGACACGACCTACATGGCGTCGTTTAGATTGTTGTTAGCTCACGAACCGGATACAGTATCTAAAATTGGTGATTATAATATATCGCTCATGCTCTCTGGACATTCTCACAACAGTGAAATAAATATCCCTTTTTTGAGAGATTATTATAATATAAGAGGCGCTAGCGAGTATTATAGTGAAAATTACAACGTCGGTGGCACAGAATTATATATATCTTCTGGACTCGGCACTTCAAAATATAACGTCAGGTTGATGAGTCACCCTAGCATATCAGTATTTAGACTTTATACAAAATAAAGAAGCTTTGATCAGCTTCCTTTTTTATGTCTTTTTGTAGGCGTTTTTACTATTTCATAGGACCTCTATAATCATAGTGTATATTGAGGAGTGTATTATTTATGCAGAGCAATTATGGTTACTACGTATCCCAAGATGGAGATCGTTTTTGGGTACCATTCTTACTAGGTGGATTAGGAGGAGCTGCCGTTGTAGGTCTTTCTAGACCTAGACCTGTCTATGTAAACCAACCACCTTATTATGGACCTTCATATCCGCCAAGACCTTATCCATATCCTTATCAAGGTGGAGGCTACGGATATTCTAATTATAACTACTATTATTAGTAGTTATTTTTAGTACTAAACCAAATAGCATAAAGTAACTCAGCAAGCTCGATCCACCGTAAGATAAAAACGGCAATGTTATGCCAGTAATCGGCGTCAATCCCAAATTCATCAGGACGTGTTCGAAGATCTGAAAGAGCATCATGTAAAATATCATCGAGAGCATCAATCTGTCTTTTTCTTTTTTGGTGTTTTTAATCTCATCGAACATCTTCCAGAGCAAAAAGGTATATGTCAATACTACAGTTATTCCGACAAACGAGCCGAAGTTCAAAATGATCAAATCGAAGGCGAAATCGGTAGTAACTTCGGGAACATATATTTTTTCGTGCAGGATACCAAATCCGGTAAGACCGCTCGCTCCTACTCCTATTAGGGCGTTACTGATTTGATATGAAGAAGCATCGTGAAAATTAAGTATTCTATCTATCCTATAGAAAAAAGACGTACCAAAAATCTCTATAAAAGCATCACTTTTAAAAAAGTAAATGAGAAAGAATCCCAATATAAATAGTATGCCCATTCCTATAGTAAATGTTAGGTATTTTTTCGGTATTTTACTCTCTATTATCAGCCCAAACATCATCAACAGATACATAAGGACAACTCCTGTATCTGGTTCTAAAAATATGAGTATGCACGGCATGAATGTCAGTATCAAGATCTTTATGAAAAGTATGAAATTTTTATTTTTATATTTACTCACAAATGATGAAAGAAAGATTATATAGAAGAATTTAAAAAGTTCGCTCGGTTGAAATGAGAAAGGGCCTATTTTAAACCACGATGTTGCTCCATTTATGTTGCTTCCAAAAAAGAGTACTAGTATTAATGATATGATTCCCGCAATGTAGAATGGAAAACTAAGTTTTTCTAATGTCTTTGTATCCGCTTTATAGATTAAAAACAGCGCTACAGACCCTATTACGATCCATAAGATTTGTTTCATAAAATTAGTGCTATAAAGATGACTTATGTACTTTGCTCCATAAAGATTTAGGACACTTAAGCTCAACAGAAATACTATTGGCAAAAGAAAAGTAAAATTTTTTCTTAAAGATTTCTTTTTCATATTCTTATTATTTACAAAAATAATATATTTATTATAGGGGGAATTAAATTTGAAAGAGTTACCTAAAGTTTTCGCTAATCCGATTGATAAAAGTTTGAATAATAACAGAAGTTATAGTTATGGTAAGTTAGAAGAAGAAAGAAAATCGAGAGATGAGCAAACGGTGTTGAATAAGATAAATAATATCTTTAAAAGTGAGTCAACACTATATTCTATCGATTGTATTATTACTTTTGAAAACAATGAAGCTAAATATACTATTATAGGTAAAACTAGCAATAACTTAGTTACTAAAAGTCAAAAGCTGATACCTATCAGAGAAATATTCGATATCGAGTTAGCTTAAATTAACTAACTAAAAAACAACCTCTCTCAGGTTGTCTTTTTTTATTCCTCTTCGATTACTACTTCTGCGTTACTGTTAGCCTCTTCTATGAAGTCTTCTTCTTTAGAAATTATAGGAGTATTCTCTGGTTCTATTTCTTCTAGAGGTTGATCTTTTATCGGATCTTCTTCTATTGCTTCTTCGATTGGATTCTCTATAACTGGAGGTTCTACAGTATCTTTTATTATTCCTACTTCATCTTCTGGAATTTGCATCGAATTTATTATTTCATCTTGAGGATTTACGATAGGATCTATTACTTCCTTATCTGATTCTTCAGATTTATCTGGAGTATCAGCAGTAACTTTGATAGGCACTATACATTTTGCAGTGTATTTTCCACTTGCATCTTTTGTAAGTTCTACTTCGTAATCTCTAGTTTCATCTACTGTTCCTATGATCTTTAATGCTTCTTCCGTTTGGAATTTAGCAATCAAATCAGCTTTGATTCTCGCTTCATAATCTGCATCTGTCTCAGTAGTTTTCTTTGCATCGAGATTAGGATATTCGATTGTGACACTGTCTGTATCTGTTATAACTTTAGATACGGTAATAGAATTGTAGATCCTTTCTACAGTTTCCACTTTTCCATCTATAGTAGCAGTAAGTGAAACTGTCTTAGGTACTATTTCTATCAAAATAGCATATCCATCTTCTTGTCTAGCAAAATATGAAGGAGATGTACTTTCTGTATTAGAAGCAGCACTCAATATAGCTTCATCTTTTACTATTGATTCGAGGATATCTTTTGAAATTATGCTATCGGCAACTGTTTCGCCATAAATTCTGTTCATAGCTGTTACGAATGTGCCTTTCATAATCTCTCTATCGTTTTCAAACGTATCGTTAGAATATATCTTGATTTCTTTTGTCGTAAACAATGCGGGTGCGATAACTTTTAAAACGGCATTACCTATTCTAATAGCATCTGGTTCACTTTCATAAGTTATCAATCCTGGAATGGCGTTTCCCTCTATGAATGCTTTAAGACCAGTAGTCGATTTTATATAGTTTAATACCATATATGCATTATCATAGTTAATAGTTCCTGCTTCTTTACAGTAGTATTCTTCTAAATAATAAACAAATGCTTCGTTTATCTCTTCTTCTGTTTTACCAGTCGTATAGAATGTTCCAGCTTCTGCTATGTCTTTATAGACGAAAGTCTTAGCATAACCAGCAAAGTTGTTATCTACTGTGAATGCGTATATTCCATCTGATGGGTTAGGGTTTACTAGAGTTAAACCTTTTAAAGCTCCTGCTTGTTTTATTGCGTCATCGTCGATACTATTTATATACTGTCTTATCTCACTCGTATATCCATTTAATCCCTCTACGCTTTTTAGAATTTCGTATATAAGCGCTTCTCTAAAGGTAGAGAACTCTCCTAAGTTATTGGCATCTATCAATATTGCATCATCTGGAATGTCCGGATCTACTGGATCTGGAGGTGTAGGTTTTTCGACATTTAGTGGATCGTATTCTCCTACAAACGTATAATCTTTAAAGTTAAACGGTATCTCTTTATCGATCTGTTCACGAACGTTTACTGTGACGTTTAAAACGTATTTACCTTCATCGTTTTTCGATAAAAGTTCATTGCTATCTGGCTCACTCAAATCGCAAGCGAGTATCACTACTCCATTTGCATTATCTGGGATAGGAGTCACTTTATCTCCAGATTTTTTTGGTGCAAGTGTAAGAACGTTTCCGTTCCACTTTCCAAAAGAACTAGTAGAGCTGTAAATACTACACTTATTACTACTCATAGTAAGCGTGTATTTTTCAGTATTTTTATCTAAGATACTTCCAGTAAATTCGCTCTTGTTACGAGTAAAGTTTAGTCTTAAATAAGCTGTATCCTCAGTTGAGATCTTGTCATCTGTAATAGAAGTCAATAATCTCAATCTCTCGTTTTGTTTATTCAGGGTGTAGATATCGGCATTGTAAGAAAAAGGTTTTTCTGATTCAGTCCAATATCTCGAGTTAGTCGTAGGGCATGTGGTCAAACTGATCGTCCCCAAAACTAGTGCTGTAACTGTCGCTACTTTAAAAACTCGTTTATCGTTTATTTTCTTCATTTCAACCAGCCCCCTTTCTAATTAGTTATCTGCATTGCAGAATAGCCAAGTTGAACTACTTCTTTATTTATCGTATTGTCAGTAGAAGTGCCTGTGTAATCGTAATAGATGTTTCCATTTTCATCTGTCGTTAGATACTCATCGATCTTATGTTCTAATGTAACCCTATATCTAGTCTTTCTCTTAGTGGCTGCAACAACTTTTCGTCCAAGTTGAACGTTTTCTGTCTTCGATTTTTTTGCGTTTTCATACCCACTTCCAAAAGTCACTGTTCCATCAGATGAAACTGTATAAATCGGAGCGAGTTTTTCTTCATCGATATTGCCATCGATGAATTCTGTTGCCTCTATTTTTTTAATTTTGAAGTTTTCTTCAGTAATAAAACTCAATATTAAGTAAGTATTTACTTCGAACTCTTCTTCGACATCGAAATCGTATGCGATATCGCTAGTTGGACGATGTGATCCTAAATTACAGATACTTCCAGTACATCCTTGAGGTGTTACTTTCATTTCAAATCTCGTAGTGTTAGCCTCATCGCCTGACATGAAAGTCGAAATATATTTCGAATAGGTTATTACCGTAGTAAGAAGTGCCATTACTCCTACATACATAAATAACCATTTATATAAATTAGTTCTAAATCTCTTACTATGTAATAATCCTTTCATAATTATTCACCTACTTCTTTTTTGGAGTTGTTCCTTTAGTTTTGGTCGTGTCGTTTGTGTTTTTCTTTTTTTTCGCAGAAGTTGCAGTTTGACTCTTCTTTTTGGTATCACTAGTAGATTTTTTTTCAGGAACCGTCTTGACTGTAACTTTTGCCTTAGTTTGTGTTTTCTTTTTAGTATTTGTAGAAGACTTAGCTTTAGGCTTTTCTTCTACTGTCTTAACAGACATTTTAGCCTCTGTATTAGTTTTTTTCTTTCTTGTTTTATCATTTTTAACTTCTTTTACAGTAATCTTTGCATCGAGATTAGGCTCGGATTTTTTCTTTTTCTCAGTCGAAGATTTTTTTGGAGAAGCTGACGTCTCGATATTTTCTTCTTTTTGTTTAGATTTTTGATTCTGGTATTTTAAGAATTCTTCGTATTCTTTTTCTTCTTCTTCGAGTATAGGATTTCCATCTTTATCAGTACTCATAAGAACACATACCAAAATGCCTATTATCAATATCATCACCATCGTAAGTGGACTTTTGAATGCCGCTAATATCTTACCAGCACCATCTAATTTAAATTTATATTTTCCTACGATTTTTGATTCTATAATCGGCTCACTATCTAAACTATCATTATTGTCACCCTTCGTGATTATTTCACCGTCTTCTATCGATATTATGCGGTGTGTAGTGAAGGATCCTTCTTTATCGTAAAAAGTGATTATATCGTCTTTATCATAAGTAGTATCGTTCATGTCAATTATGATCATGTCTCCTACATGAATAGTAGGTTCCATGGAACCCGATACTACCTCCAGTACGGCATAGCCGAATACTGGGGCAATATCGTTTTTCAAAACTTTAGTACTTATGAAATTGTAGACGTTATAAGTCAACAATAACAATAAGAAAATCGAAACTACCGTGACTATTATCTTCTTTAAAATCTTCATCTCTTATTACCTCTTTTACTCTTTTTAGTCTAATTGACAACTGTTATCAGTAGTGTAATGAATTCCAACTTTTAAACTGTATAGAAGGTCGTTATCTTCCATTTCGGCAGCTTTGTTACCAATTAAGGTATCAAGCCTATCCGTGTGTCCATCTTCATAGTCTATCCATTTCCAATGAATAGTGATCTCTGTCCAACTCTTATCTCTGTCTTCTGATTCTGGTAGTAACGTTCTAGTACTCTCATCGCTTTCGAAGTCGAAAGTCAATTCGTTATAGTCGTTTGGCCAGTCTTTAACAGTTTTATTATATGAGTTTAGGATTTGATAATTTTGCATGTTATGGAAATGATATGCGTTAGATGAATCTTTTATAATATATCCCATATTCAAGCATCCCATGTAAGAACCATCTGCATTTTTGATACAAACAGTTTTATCTTCGATCAATGTCATACCAGTAAGAGTTATAGTATCTTTGCTCTTATTAGTAATATTCATCGTATATTTTCCTGTTGCACCTGGATAGATGATCTTATCTTTGTTGTACTGTTTATAGTATTCTTCGTTATGGAATAACGGTACATCTACTACCCACATCGTGTTTGTAATAGGGTCTATTTTTGAAGATTCACTAGTGTATATAGCATAGAGAGTTAAATTTTCAGTCAGATTCTTGATAATCCTGTTGTCCGTTCTATTGTAATCGAATGGACCGTCTGGACTAGTAGATTCGTCCTTGCTATATCCGACAAACTTGTAAGATTCACATTTGTCTTTATCATTTAACTTGTAAGGCTCATCATAAGCACCCAAGTCTATCTCTTCTAAACTAGAAATTTTGAATTCGTATTCATCTGTAAATTGATTGAACATACCACCATTGGCTTTGATCAATACGATGTATTTCTCTGTTATGTTGATCTTTATCGCATCTATGCCATTAGGGAATCCGATTTCTTTTCCGTAAGCTGTACTTCCATCGACTGTTATAGTTGCTGGATTACCAGGAGTTGTAGGACCAGTTGCTGTAATTTCGAAAGGTAGACTAGTAGGACCAGTCTTTTCTCCCGTGTAAGCAATGTTTATAGGTCCATTTGCATTAACTTTAACACAGTTATTTCCAGTACAAATTTCTATGTGTTTTCCTTTAGGATTAGGATTTGCATCAGTCGGATAGACGACGTTTCCGTTTCCATCCTTTACAACTACTTTTACATCTCCGATTAAGACATCTGTCTTCAATATGATAGATCTAGTATTGTCTCCAGATGAACCTTCATAGCTCATATCGTATTCGTATGAACCGGAAGTTATCAAGTGAGCGTTAGATGTGAACTTAACTGTTGCATTGGCAAGATTGTCTTTGTAACCTTCTATTCCTAGCGAGATATTAGCAGCTGAGTTTGCTGTTACTACATTCGGATCGATCGTAAGAACTATCTTTCCTGCTTCAGTTTTTGATGCCGTTACACCTTTTGGAAGTCCATCTATAGTGATATCTTTTTCGAAATCGTAGTCTGTTGTTGGGTTTCCATCGTCTTTTACAATGTATTCGATAGTACACGTTCCAAGTTCGATATTACACTCGTATGTACTCTTATCTAATTCGATAGTACGAACTGGTTTGATAATCGTAACTGTATAGACATTTTTTTCACCAGTTGCTGAAGTTACAGTAATCGTTACTACGTTCTTTCCATCTTCTAGTTTTAAATCATTTAAGGAATTTACAGTTTTTTCTGTTCCGTTTGCACTCTTATAAGTATATGTAACACTCTTGGCATCCGGATTTGGAGTTGCCACTAGTGAGATAGAAGTTTCTTTATAGTTTACTGTCATCGTGTAGTTATTAGTATTCTTATCGAATATCGGATATAGATCGTATTTCTTATCTTTATCTTCTAAATTGTCTAAGAAATTGTTGTCTACTTCTGATACTTCTTTATCTCTATTAATAGTAAGATCGTAGTCTTTCTGTGTTGTTCCATCTTCTGCTGTAACTCTGATCGTTACTTCGGCTTTTTCTCCCGGTTTTAAATCGGCGTTTAATTTGTTTTCTAGTTCAGTTAAAGTATATTCTTTACCTTCATAAATATACTTGATGGTAGCTTTATCGCTGTTTGGAGTTGCCACTATATTTATCTTAGAGTCTGTTCCAATTGTCGCATTTAGAGAACCTAATACTGATTCGTTATTGACGATCAAGTCTTTAAGGGTTGCATCTTCTGAAGGAGCTGGAGGCTCGACATCTTTTTTGTTAATAGTGACATCGTATGTATTCTTAGTTATGCCATCTTCTGCTGTTATTACGACCTGTACGACGTTTGCGCCAGTCTTTAAGTCTACCTTTAACTCGTCTAAATCTTTATATTCTTTTCCTTCGTAATAATATGTAACTGTCGCATTAGGGTCGTTTGGAGTTGCCACTAATATGACTGAATCTGTATCGTTATCGACTGTCTTATCAAAAGTACTAAGAATAGATTCTCCATCTACTGTAATATCTTTAATAGATGCATCACTAGATTTATCAGAGATTCTTGTGATAACAACTTTATAAGTTCTCTTGGTTCCATCTGATCCCGTTACAGTTATAGTCACTGTATTATCTCCATAATGTAGTGGTAAATCGAATAGATCATTTACAGTTTTACCATTAAGTGTATAACTTATAGATTTAGCATTAGAGTTAGGAGTTGCCTCTAGGCTAATCTTGTCTACTGTCTCGTTTACTTTAACTTCGTAGAAAAGTACATTTTCTTCAAATGTAGGATTTAGTTTTCCATCATTACATAAGACTTTTAGATCCATGAGTGAACTGCTATTGTCAGCTAATTCTTTATTTATAGTAACCGTATATTCAGTTTTAGTTTGACCATCTTTAGCTGTTACAGTGATAATGACTTTATTATCTCCAGGTAACAAATCTAAATCGCTCAAATCAGTTACTTCCTTACCATTGTAAGTGTATTTGATAGTAGCATCTTTACTACTAGGTATTGCACTTAATGATATATTATCTACATCAGATTTTACACCGATATTATAGTCAGTTACATATGGATCGAAATCGATTTTTCCTAAAGAATCTGTCAAACTTTCTAGTAAGCTATTTCTATCGACTTCTCCTTTAGAATCTTTATTGATGATAACTTGATAAGTTCTAGTACTTCCGTCTTCGGCCGTAACCGTTATTCTAACTGAGTTAGGTCCTGTGCGCAATTTTAAGTTATCTAAAGAACTAACTTTTTTACCATTGAAAGTATATGTTAAGGTAGCTTTTTTACTCTTTGGAATCGCAGTTAAGTCGATCGTATTTACGTCTGCTGTGACGTCTACTTGGTATGATAATTGATTTTTATTGAATTTAGGAGTCAATGTTCCTTCGCTCGTAGTCAAGCTCTTAAGATAGTTATTATCATTTTTAACTTTATTGATGATGACTTTGTAAGTTCTAGTACTTCCATCTTCTGCTGTAACCGTAATCGCAACTATATTATCCCCTAATTTCAGTTCTAGATCTTTTAGGTCACTCACAGTTTTACCGTTAAAGGTGTAAGAAACTGTAGCTTTAGAACTTTCTGGTATTGCTTTTAAGGATACTTTATTTCTCCATTTTACTCCGACTCTATATTCTAGTGTTTCTGGATCAAAGTGAAGATCTGTCCAAGGCATAGATAGTTCTTTAAGTCTATTGTTATCGTCTAGTTTTTCTGGTTTTGTTTGACCACTATCATCAGGTTTACTAGGTTTACTCGGATTTTTTTCATTAATTACAGTAAGATAGTATGTATCTTTATATTCTATACCATTATAATTAATGGATACTGTTATCTCTGTCTTTCCAGTTTTGATAGCAGTTATCTTTAGTACACCATTTTTAACTACAGCTTTGGCTATAGATTCGTCACTGATATTTACAGTAACATCTCCAGTTATTCCGACTAAACTATAATTGACAGACTTATATTTAGTGTATGCCATATTGATAGTACCTTTTGTACTAGATAGTTTAATGTATTTATTAGGATCTGTAATCGTTACTGTAGCAGTAGCTTCATAACTTTTTCCATTCGCAGTAGTCTTTAAAGTAACTGTAACAGTACCTGCAGATTTCGGATTGATTACGACATATCCATTTTCGACGTAACACGTTGCGATACTCGCATCGCTAGTAGTACATGTAAACTCTTTAGGATTTATATTTCTATAACTAAAACTTAATTTTGCTTTAGAGTCCGATAGAGAAATTTCCATCTTATCTGTGTCGAATTTTAAGTATTTATTTTTAATGTTTTCTGGATCGTTATCTTCTCCAGTTATGGGGTGATCTCCTTCATTTCTGAAAAGCTCCCCTATTCTTCCGAAGAAATTAGAAGTACAACTACAACTCGTAATAAGTGATAGTATGATAAGAATAATTATTACGATCATCATTATACGACGTCTAAGTTTGTCTTTTTCTTCATCTTTATTCTCATTTTTGCCAACTTTTTTTACAGCTTGTTTAGTAGCCATACTTTCACTCCTTTCGATTATATTAGAATTTAGTTTCCAAATAAATCCAAGAAACTCTTGGACTTATTTGGAAGTTAAATAACTTCCAACTTTTTCAACATACTAATATTAGTTATTGAAATTAACTTTTGAATAATCTATTGTATAAGATCCTGTCTTCTCAGCTTTAGTTGCATCTTTATAGATATCGATTGTGATAACTTGATCAGCTGCAGCTTTTTCTGGATGAAGTGGAACTAATACAACGTTATCGTCTGATAGGTTAAATGCATTTCCGCCATTGTTAAGGAATGCTACACCTTCAACGTCCATAAGAACGATTGGGTAATAGAATCCAGTGTTATAACCTTCACCGAAAGCAGCATCTAAGTCATGGTTAACGTCGATTGAACCCATTAAAGCTTTACCGTTGAATTTAACGTTTGCAAAATCCTTTTCATCTAAACTTGTATATAAAGCATTTCCTTTAAGAGCATCGATTGCTTCTTTAGGAGCCTTAGCAAGTGTAGCTGTTTTTGGAGCAGTTAAATCAGCGCTAGCAGCTTTATCAGATTGAGTAACTGTTATCTTAAGTGAAACTTTAACTGTACCTTGTTTTCTAGCTAATTCAGTATCTAAAGCATCAACTTCGTCTCTGTCCATACCATCAACAACAGTTTCGAAATCCCATTTCCAATCTATAGTGTATTGTAAATTCAATACATAGTTTGCTGGGTAAACTTTGTCAGCTACAGAATTCTCTAAAGCTTCAACTAATTCTTCATCAGTCATCCAAGTTTTACCACCATCAGTACTGAATTTGATAGGATTATATTTATTAGTTTTGATAGTATTAGCAACTACTACATCTGAAATATCTACAGTATAGTTAGTTTCAGCTGTTCCTTGGATATTGAAAGCATATGAACCTTCAGTTCCTGGAGCAACAACCTTAATTCCTGGTTCACTTGATACAACTTTAGTATTTTCAGTTCCTTTAATTAAGTAAGAATCTTGGAATAAGTTGATATCATAATTTCCAGTTGACTCTTCACCAACTAATTTGAAATCCCATTTAGCAACTCTAGCTTCGTCTGCTATATCCATTGATGATACATATTTAGCGTATGTACCGCATACTGAATATCCAGTAACAACAACAGCTAGTAGTAATCCGCCTAGGACTGTTCCTCTCTTTTTCATTCTTTTTCACCTCCTTCGTATGCAAATTTTTCAATAAATGCATAGTACTATGCACAGGAAGATTTTAATAGACTTCCTTTTCTATATAAACTCTCTTACGAGGGTTTACCAAATTTACACACCTAAGTCTTTTATTTTGTCGACTTAGTTTTTTTTGAAGAAGTAGTCTTAGTACTTTTCTTTTTTGGAGTACTAGTGCTCTTCTTTTTAGGTTGAGGTTCTTCTTCCTCATCCTCTTCTAGAAGCTCTTCATCGTCTTCTACAGCTTTTATAGACTTCGTTTTCTTGGTCTTAGAAGATGTGGCATTAGCCATTTCTTCTTTCATCTTTTTGAACTCTAAGAATTCCTGTCTCTCTAATTCTCTTTGTTTTTTATTAGAGATCGTGAATCCTATAACAAACACTGTGGTGATTCCGAATACCATTATGAGTATAGTAGTCGGTTGTGATAGACTGCTCATAATAGAACCGATTCCAGGAATCCTTCCTATGTATAAGCCTTCAATGTCGTTAAATCCGACAAGGTTTCTATCCTGAGTCGTATTATTATCACCCTTTGTAATAAAATACGATTCTCCTTCTTTTTCGACTATGTCGATTACTCGGTGTGTCGTGACTGTATTTTCCGCATCTCTAAAGGCGATGACATCGTTTATAGCGACATCTATCGGATCGACTAACTTAGTCAAGATCAGATCGCCTTTGTGGATTTCGGATTCCATCGATCCAGATAGGACGATGAAAGGTTTGATTCCAAACACACTTGGAACTTCATCTTTGTTGGTCTTAGATTGGACTATTATCCATAGATTCACCAGCAATAATGGTATCAATATTATACAAGCGACTACTGTTACCAAATTGCTAGGTGATGTGTACCACTTTTTCTCTCCCTTTTCCATTTCTTTCACCACTTTCGCTTGTTTTTTAATTCATTTTTTTAGGTCTTAAAGTATAGCTTCTTCCGCCTTCTTCGAAAACTATTTCAGCTGCAACTTCATCATCGCCGTCGATGTTTTCTTTAGCTTCCTCGATGCCACCATCAGTAACGATAGGTGTTTTTTCTTCAACTGTTTCAGTTGATTCAACTTCTTCAGTTGTTTCTCCAACAATTATATCTTTAGGTTCCTCAGGTTGTAGTTCTTCTTTTGGAACTTCGATTACTGGAGGAACTTCTGGAGTTGTCTCTTCTTGATTTTCTGGCGGTGTAACAGGTTCTTCAGGTTTTGGATTTCCTGTTTCTCCAGTTATATCGCTAGGGTCGTTTTTATCTTTAATTGTCTCCTCTTCAACTGGTATTTCAGGAGTTTCTTCAGGTTTTTCATTTTCAAAGCCCTCTGTTTCTTCTTCTAATTCATTTCCTGTACTTGGAATTTCTTCTACTACAGGTGGAACTGTTACATCTTCTGTTTGACCATTACCTTCAGGTATTACCTGTTCTCCTTGGTTTCCTTCCGTTGGAATTTCTGGAGCAATAGGTGCAACCGGTACTACTGGTGCAACATTTTTAGATATTTCATTTTCAACACCGCACACACAACTTTGATAGATTGTCGTATCATCTTCGTAGTATGTTTTGAAAGTATGACCTACTGTTTGAGTATCGCTATATCCACAATCTGTACAACTAGTAGTTATAGAATAACAATAACTATCGGCGTCTCCTGTATAGTCTCTGTTTCCAGCATTTAAATTATGAGATTCAGCATCCTGCTTTTCAGACATAGAATGTCCACAAGCACAGTTTCCTGTAACTTCTGTATAGTGTTGGCTAGAGTCATATGAAGTATTCGAATTGATATTCTCAGTCATCGAACAGCTAATTGTATTCCCCTTTTCAGTATATGTTATTTCATCACATTTATTATCTTTGTTTTCACAAGTATAAGTAGTGTATGGTGTATGAGTTCCATTGCCGTTATCTTTTATTCCTGAAACACTTATATAGTTATGTTTATGACCTTTTGATTCTATCAGCTCTTCACCACAGAAGCAACTCTTATATATATCTTTATCGTCTTCGTAGTAAAATTGGAAATCGTGATCAACTTCTTTTCTTTCAGAGTAACCACAGTCTGTACAATTAGATTCTACTGAATAGCAATAACTGTTTGCATCGTGTGTGAATATTTTATTACCTGTGTTTAGATTGTGTGATTCCGCATTTTTTGTTTCAGACATCTCATGTCCACATATACAATTACCTTTTATTTCGTCGTAGTGTTGTGCGTTGTCGTATTTTTGATTTGTCACTACATTTTCTGTCAATGTACAGTTTACTGGATCTTTAGTGTCTCTATATGTAATATTGTCACACTTACCATCTTTGTTATCACAAGTATAGTCTGTGTAAGGAGTATGAGTTCCATTGCCGTTATCTGTAACTCCGGTTCCTGTAACTTTGTAGTTGTGCGTATGTTCTTGCTCTGCGACAGGTACTCTTTTTATGTGTCCACAATCTTTACAAGTGTAGATCATGAATTTTCCATCTTCACTCAATACTCCATCATTGAAGTTACAGTCTAGTGTAGCTCCTTTAACTTCGTAGCTCAATTTATCACATTTACCATCTGCATTTGTACATGTATAGATTGTATAAATTGTATGTGTTCCGTCATTATTGCTTCTTATTTCTTGTCTATCTTGATAATCGTGAGTATGTTCTACTTCAGCAACTGGTACTCTTTTTACATGTCCACAATCTTTACAAGTGTAGATCATGAATTTTCCGTCTTCGCTCAATTTTCCTTCATCAAGATTATGTGAAGAATAAGATTTTTTAACAATGTTATGATTACAGTTTACACACTTTTCTGTTGTGATCACGATGTGTAATGAATTTGAAAAATCTTCAAATTTAACACTTTCAACAACAAATTTGTGATCTCTTTTTTCTTCTTTACCACAATCACAAGTTCTATGTTCCTCTTTATCGTTTAAAGATGTCCATTCTCCAAATTTGTGTATGTGATCGCCAGGTTTTTCGATGTCACTAGATCCACCACCGTTGGATCCACCTGATCCTCCGCCTGGTCTAACATTTGTAGAAGGAGTATACGTATATGTATAATCACAACCTTCGTTTAGACATGATTTTGTTATAGTTCCATCTCTATTGACAATTCCTGTTCCTAAGTGATGCTTTTCAAATTTTAAATGATGACATCCAGTACAAGACTGATATTCACGATCTTTATCGAATGCATCTACTTGATACTCACAGTCTGCTTTGACTTTTGATAGCATTACATGACCGCATGTTTCGCATTTTAACATTCTTAATTCGTAATGTGTACCATCATTGTTTTTAATATAAGATAGAACTTTAAAGATTTTATATGAATGAGCTTGAGTTTCTTCTTTTCCGTTTTCAGTAACTCTTTTTTCATTCTCGTCATCTATAGCAACCCATCCATCTTCGTTGGTTTTTTCTTCAGGTTTTTCTGTTACAGGTGCAGGAGTTTCTTGCTCTTTTTGAGAATCTTTGCTTCCATCTGTTTTTGGTATATTATTTATAATAGAGGATTCTTTTGATGACGTTGTACTTTTTTCAACCTCAATAGTAGGTTCTTCAAAAGTATTTTCACCTATAGTGATATCACCATGTGAATGATCGTGCTCGTTGTCACTTTCTTCTATCGGTAATATTTCTTTTTTATCTTTTAGTTTAGTATCAATATCATTATTAGTAAAACCACAAGCAGTTAATTGCAATAGTGCCATAACTCCGGCTGCAGTTTCAGTCAATTTTCTTTTAATTTTTCCCATATTTATTTGTCCCCTTCTTTTTGATGGAGGACAATAATCCCCCTTTCTTTGGCGATTATTATATACGTTTTTAAAAATTTGTCAAGTACTTTTTTTAAATTTTTTGATATTTAGCTAAAAAGGAACCCAAAAATGGGCTATTCCTTAATCTCTTTTCTTTCTCCTCTTGTGGGCGTTTCTAATCTGTTCTTCCTTTTTTTTGCGCCTTTTTACTCCAGGCTTGGTATAGCATTTATGTTCCTTTAATGCAGAAGGGACACCACTACGAGCGAATTTAACTTTAAACTTCTTCCATGCACTGTCGATATTGTCGTTTGTAACCACTACTCTTGTCATTCAAAATCCCTCCTTCCGTTTGCACTAATAAGATTATATCACTATAATTCTACCTTTTGCAACAAAAAAATCGCTTTAAATAGGTGTCGAAATTTAAAGCTTAATTTTTGTTAGGTTCAATTTTATGTCTCTTTGGTTTTTCTCTCTTTTTAGACAACTCAAGATGAAGTCTATATGATTCTATAAGCTGTGAGCTAGTCCTTCCATATAACGATTTAAATGCTTTGTTATCACGGAATACATGATATTTAACCATTCCAAATATAGGTATTCCTTCTATTTCAAGAAATGATATCCTTGCCATTATCAGCTCTGCTCTTAAAATTAGTGACATAGGAGAATTTAAAATCACATTTGTTAAACTATATTTTTTAACTATATCCAATTTTTCTGCATAGCCACTTTTATCGTTTTTAAACCGATCTGATAAATATGTGATCAAATGTAGAGATTGATCTAAGTTAAAATCGTAAGTTCCTAAAAAATCTATAATTCTCAAGAAATCTTCTTCCTCATCTTTAATAGTCAATGGAGAAAGTGAAATCATCGTTATGATCTGTTTTTTAGTAAACGTTAGCCTCTCTAACATTTGAAGTTTTCTATCGACGTACTCGACACTAAACTTAAAGAAAGCCGGTTCATTACTAGTAAAACCTGTGATCTGTTCTTTCGTAAATCCGTATCTTTCTAGATATGTTACCATCTTTTCGATCAGTTCAGATGGAATCAACGCAATGCTTGGGCAAAGTAAAAGCATCTTTTTTAATTGGTCTTCGCTATAACCTAAATCATATAATTTGGTGATGGCATCGTTTAAAGTGTTGCTATCTAAAAATAATACATAGTGATCCATCCTTATCATCTGAGCAACTTCCTTAGGTGTGTATTTCATCAAATCTAATAAGAAAGATATTAAACTTATGATTTCTTGTTCACTTTTATTAGTTCCAGAAGATTTTATTTTTTCTTTTATCGATTTTATATCTGTTTTTGTAAATTTTCTTTTTGTTAAAAATTCGTCCATCTTTAATACCTCCACATAATAAAATTTTAACATAATTTTATAGAAAAAGGTACTGTTCTAGATACAGTACCTAATCGAATAGGCTTAACTGATTAGATTCGGGCATTCCATCAAAAATGTGTAAGGCACGCATCTTCTCGATAGTCGTTGAATTGACTTTAGCTCTCGAAGCTACATCTTCTATGCTTATGAATGGATTTTGTTTCCTTTCTTCGCATATAAGTCTAGCGACGTTTTCACCGAGACCATCTAAGCCTCTAAACGGGAATATCAAGCTCTTGTTGTCTTCGTCGATTATAAAGTTATTGGCATCAGATTTTTCAAGATCGATCATTTTGAAGCTGATTCCCCTTTTGTACATCTCCATAGCGAGCTGTAGTTCATCTGCTAAAGCTGTTTCTTTTTGTCCAGCTTCATATCCTTTTTCGTTGATCTCTTCGAACCTTTTTTTTATCGCATCGTATCCCGAACACATAACTTCGATATCGAAATCATGACAGCGAACACTGTAGTATGCTGCATAATAATATATAGGTTTGTGTACTTTGAACCATGCTATTCTAAAAGCACTTATGACATAGGCTGCCGCATGGGCTTTTGGAAACATGTATTTGATTCGTCGACAGTTTTCTATATACCATGCTGGGACGTTACAATTTGCCATCTCTTCGGCAAAACCAGCCCAAGTCTCAGGATCGAAAGACGGCTTCCCTTTTCTTACGAATTCCATTATTTTAAAAGCTTTTTTTGGATCCATTCCATAGTTTATGAGGTTGACCATTATGTCATCGCGACATCCTACTACGTCTTTGAACTCTGCTTGTTTGCTGATTATTATATCTCGCGCATTGCCATTCCAGACGTCTGTTCCATGTGATAATCCAGATATTTTTACTAACTCTGCAAAAGTTTTAGGTTTCGTCTCTGTAAGCATCTTGATGACAAATTTTGTTCCAAATTCCGGTACAGCAAGTGTTCCAGTTTCACAACATATATCTTCTTTAGTGACGCCGAGAATGTCTGGGCTTTGGAATATAGACATCGTATCAGGATCACCTAGTGGTACTTTAGTGACATCCAATCCACTCAAATCTTGAAGCATCTTCAATACTGTCGGATCATCGTGCCCTAGTATGTCTAGTTTTAGAACGTCTTCGTCGATTGCGTGATAATCGAAGTGTGTAGTTCTCCATGGACTCGATGCATCATCGGCCGGAAATTGGTATGGTGTAAAATCGTATACGTCCATATAATCCGGAATAACTACTATTCCTCCCGGATGCTGTCCTGTCGTTCTCTTTACTCCAGTACAACCAAGTGCTAGCCTTTCTATTTCGACCGATTTCATGTTGGCAATCCCTTTAGCTTCACAGTAACCTTTTACGAATCCATAGGCAGTTTTATCTGCAACAGTACCTATCGTCCCCGCTCTATAAACGTTATCGACTCCGAACAAAACTTTCGTGTATTCGTGAGCTGAAGCTTGGTTTTCACCGGAGAAATTCAAATCTATATCCGGCACTTTATCGGCATCGAAGCCTAGGAATGTTGCAAACGGCATATCGTGGCCCTGTTTTTCCATGTCAGTTCCGCATTCTGGACATTTTTTTTCTGGCATGTCGTATCCACAAGAATAGTTTAACGATAGAGGTTCTCCATTATCATTATCGAATATAGTTTTTTTACAGTCAGGGCAAACATAATGGGCAGGGAGTGGATTTACTTCCGTTATACCCATCATAGTTGCGACGAAAGAAGAACCTACACTACCTCTCGAACCTACAAGATAACCTTCCTCATTCGAGTGTTTTACTAGCTTATGAGCTATTAGGTATATGACGTCATAACCACCTTTGATAATTCCTTTTAGCTCGTTTTCTATTCTCTCTTCTATCAGTTGTGGCAGCTTTTCTCCATAGAGAGCATGAGCATTTTTATATACCATCTCTTTTACGATTTCAGTGGAATTCTCTATCTTTGGAGAGAAAGGAACTCCGTGTGTATCTATTATTACTTCGACGATTTCACATAAATCTGCTATACGATTTGAGTTTTCTATTACTATCTCTTCAGCCAGCTTTTCTCCTAGGAAGGCAAAATCGTTAAGCATTTCTTCGGTCGTTCTAAAGTGTTGCGAAGGAATATTTCTAATCTCAGATTTTGCTAAAGGATGAAGTCCTCCACCGGGTACTTTTTGGTTAACTATTATTTCTCGACTTATTTTATCTTCCTTGAAGAAGTGATGCACATCACCTGTAGCAACTATATATTTGCCACTTTTCTTCGTGCATTCGACGATTTTCTCTATTTGATTTTGAACTTCTATGATGTTATGAAAATCTTCCGTATCTATCAAATGAGAATAAACATCAGGTGGTTGTACTTCTACGTAGTCATAAAAACTTATCAAATTAGAAAGTTCTTCATCGTTGATCCTTTTAGCTTGAGAGAATATTTCACTTTGATAACAGCCACTTCCGATTAAAAGTCCTTCCCTGTGGGCGATTACTTCACTTCTAAGTATTCTTGGAGTTTTGTAAAGATATTTCGTATTAGCAAGACTTATCAATTTGAACAGATTCTTAAGTCCAGTTTTATTTTGAACTAGAATGTTTATGTGATAAGGTCTTCCATATTTATATATTTCGTCACTCGCAACTAAAGAGTTAAAGTCTTTTATGTTTTCGATGTTTTGGTTATACAACTTTTTAATCATCTTGTCTAATACGAGAGCTGTTCCTTCGGCATCGTAGTCACCTCTGTGGTGAGCGTTCTCATCCCATTCGATGTTGTATCTTTTTACTAATGCGCTAAGACCGTGTCTTGCAAATCCGTTATCTAAAGTCCTAGATAGTTCCAAAGTATCTATTACGCAGTTTTTAAATTCGCCTAAGCCATATTTCTTATAGGCCATCTCTAAAAACGAAACGTCGAACTTGGCATTATGGGCAACCATAGGATAGTCTTTAAAGAATTCGATAAATCTTTTTACTGCATTTTCTTCATTATCTTTATCTTTAAGCATCTCATCCGTGATAGATGTTATCTCAGTTATAGTCTTCGGCAGTGGTCTTCCCGGGTTTATGAGTTCGTCATATCGTTCTATTATTTCGCCATTTTTTATCAGCACTGCCCCTATTTCGATTATAGTGTCTCCACCACCAGCATTAAAACCAGTCGTTTCGAAGTCGAATACGCAGTATGTTGCGTCTATAGATGGCATATCTATTGGTCTTATTACAATATTTACTGAATCTTCAATCATCGTCAGTTCTGCACCATATATAACTTTGAATTTGTCTTCTTCTTTTTCGAGACCTTTATTGAACTTATTGACTTTATGGAAAGCATCTGGAAAACTTTGAACTCCGTTGTGGTCTGTTATAGCAACTGCTTTATATCCCATATCGTGAAGTCTATCAAGGTAATCTTCGACATTTAAGACTCCATCCATTTGGCTCATCATCGTGTGAGTGTGTAATTCGACTCTCTTTTTAGCTCTTTCATCTTTTATATAAGGATCTCTACTTTCAACTATCGCAATATTCCTCATAGTCATAACGAGATCTTTTGCATACTCGTCGTATTTTATTTGTCCCTCTACTTTTATCCATTTACCTTTTTTAAGTTCTTTAGATAGACGAGAGAATTCATTAGAGTCTTTTGTGAAAAACTTTGCTAAATATGAATCAGT
This sequence comes from uncultured Bacilli bacterium, assembly GCA_910587535.1. GTDB lineage: Bacteria > Bacillota_I > Bacilli_A > RF39 > UBA660 > RUG11867. The sequence goes on along the minus strand of CAJUKM010000003.1, from coordinate 8,988 downwards.
ATTGTCGGTTATTTTTAGAGTCAAAATTTTAAAATTGTTCTTACTCGATTCGAATAAGTCGACACCAAATATTTTTGCTATAAATATCGCAGAATTGACAGGTGCAACGACATTTTTCATCTCGGCGACTACACCTTTTATCTCTTCTCCTAAAACGATTTTTTCACCATCACTGGCTTGTTTTTCTGTATATTCAACCTTTTTTTCTTCTGGTGCTTGTATTTTTTTCTCTTCTCTAGGAGGTTCAAACGTCGTCGGCAAATTGGAATCGACATCTAAAAACGAATAGATCGGTTCTGGTACTTCGTCGTCGAAGGCAAAAAAACCGGCGTCAGAAAAGGAAGCGTTTTCATCTTCCTCTGGAATATATTCTGGAATGTATCCATAATCTATAGATTCTTCTTTTTCGATGTTTGGTTTTAACATCGATTTTTCGTCGCATTCCATGATGCTCCTAATAGTTAGGACTAAAGAATGCATGTAAGAATCGTTTTGGACACTCCCCCTGAATTTATACCAAGCTCCCTCTTTTAGATTTTTAAGTAAGAATTGATAGACACTCTGATCTGTAGTAAACAATTTACATGTAAAAGACGTCTCACCGTCGTTAACCTTTATAGTAAATATTTTATATTCTGATCTTTGAGACTCTATAGCTCTCACTTCTGTTATATAGGCGCATATAGATACGCCTCGTTTTTCCCCTATTATATCTTTTATTCTAGTAAGTTTTGAATCATCAAATGGAACTCCAAAAAGAGCACTTCCCTTTATCTCTAGAACGGGACTATTTTTTTTCTCTTCATAGGCGATCATCGGCGTCTTTACTTCTTTTTCTATACTCGTCTTTATATTTTTAATCTCTTCCTTGACCATTTTTCTCTTTTGCTCGTTTTGAAATGTCTCTATAGAAATTGAACCTAAACCCATTTTAGAAAGCCAAGAAATGATCTTCTCTTTTTTAGAATCGATCAAGTTTCTTTCGACTACATTGGTAACTTCTATTTTAGCTTTTTTATCATTTACCGTAATTTCATTTCCCTTTAAACTTTTTAAGGCAGGACTTTTGTTACATAACTCTTCTAGATAGTATTTTAAGTAAGATAGGATGTCGTCGTCATTGTATTTTTTATTCGATATCTCTATATCTACCCTTTTTACATCTTCAAAACCTTTTTTACAGAAGTTTTTAAGGCCCATGATGTCCTCAACTTTCAAAGGAGTATTATTAGATATATAGATAGTCCAAGTGTTATCCAGTTTGTGAACTACTACTCTTTCGACTTCTGTATCTTCAAATTTTTTTGTATCCGTGAAGTTTATTTTTTTAAAAAATCTTTCCAATGCCCCTGCCATAAACTACACTTCCTTCACAAGTATTTTTATACATGTTCATTGTAACAAAATATTCTTTAAAATGGAATACTAATTTACACAATTTTTTACTCCAATTCTTCGATACTCTAAAAATTCTAGAAAAGAATAGAAAATATTTTTTTAGCTCATTTATCTTCTAGTCATTTTGTAAAAAATGTAATATAATTTTGCTAGGATGTGACTGTGATGAAAAAAGAATTTATGGCTGTAATCTTGGGATATGACGAGAATGCTTATGGTTTTGGTAGAGTATTTTATGAAAAATATGGTATCGTTCCTATAGCGCTTACGACGACTATCTTGGAAGTATGTAAATTTACGAAGATTCTCGATGTCCTAGTCGATCAAAAATTACACGATCAAGAACATTTGATGCAAGTATTAGAGGAATTAGCTTCTAAACTAAAAAAGGAATACGAAAAGTTGATTTTGATTCCTTGTTCAGACCTTTATATGGAGATGATTTCTAAAGGTAGTGATAGACTGACAGCTTATGAAAACGATTTTATAGATTATGAGCTTTTAAAAAGCTTTAATGATAAGATCAGTTTTTATTCTATGTGTGAAAAATACGATCTTCCCTATCCTAGGACAATAGTCGTAACGCCAAATGACTATAAAGAGAATATGAAAAAAGTCGATTTCTCCTATCCTTTGATCTTAAAACCTAACAATTCTAATTCTTATGAATATTTACACTCCTCTTTCGACGAGAAGGAAAAGGTGTATTTTATCGATGATGAAGATCAACTTCTTTCTAAGATAGAGGCCATATATAATTCTAGTTATCAAAAAGAACTTCTGATTCAAGAATTCGTAAGTGGAGACGATACGAACATGAGGGTACTAAATGTCTATTCGGATAAATTTGGCAAAGTACAAGTGATGTCTCTAGGAGAACCTATTTTAGAAGAATATCATCCTTCAACATTCGGCAACTATGCCGCTATAATATCGATTGAAGGTGTAATACCGCTAATGAATAAAATTAAAGCCTTTTTAGAAGATATAAAATTTAAAGGTGCAGCAAATTTTGATATCAAGCTAGACGAAAAAACTGGAGAATATTATCTATTTGAAATAAACCCTCGCCCAGGACGCAGTTCTTATTTTACTACCTGTGCAGGTGCTTCTATACAAGATGCCTACGTGAGGGATTTAATATATGGCAATTTAACACCTACGATAGGTAACGACAGAGAAGTACTTTGGTTGAACGTACCTTTATATATAATTAAAAAATATGTAAAAAAAGGCAACATCTTAGAAAAAGTAAAAAAACTCAAAAAACGCAAGGAAATATATCATACTCTACGCTACGCAAAAGATAATTCTTGGAAAAGAAAATTCATCGTATGTTTACAATATGCGAGAAAGATACACTATTATCCTAAATATTTTCTCGAAAAAAAATAGTCAGCCGACTATTTTTTTGTTGAATTTTCAGTAGTTTCCTTGATGATATGATATTCTTCGACTAAGTCTTCTAAAGATTTAGAAGCATTCGCACTAGAGGTGCTCGGTAAATATTTTCCTTCTATTCCCGTTTTTTCTATTAAATATTTATTATATAAATCGTAAGCACTTTTACCGAGAAGAAATATGTTTTCGATTTTTGTCTTTGCAATCAAAGAAGATACGTCGTTAACGACTACATTTTTTATCGTGCGATCGCTTGATGAGTGTATATCACATTCTGCTATTACGTCCCATAAGGCTAAGTTGTGATTTAGGATAAATTTTTTCCAATCGTCAATCGGTTCTCCATAAAGACGTTCTAATATTTTCCAAAAGCGATTGGTCTTATGTCCATAATATTTTTTTAGTTCTCGGGACTTTATACTGGGCATCGAACCTAGAATTAAAGTCCTACTGTTTTCGTCAAATATCGGATCTAAGGTATGGATTACTTTCATCTATCTATATAAAAGGCATAGTATTCGTCATAGGTCATGCCCATGCTTTCCATTTTCATAGCTACATCTACTCCGACATATCTATAATGCCATGCCTCTGGCGCATAGCCAGTCATATAATCTTCGCCTTCTTTATATCTTTCGATAAACCCATATTCTTTGGCATGTTCTTTGAGCCAAGCGTATGTCGGCGTCGTTTTGAAAGTTTCCATCAAACCATTATAGGTGAAAATATCTAGTGCCAAGCCCGTTTCGTGTTCGCTGTGTCCTGGTCGTGCTGCATATTCATCGGCATAATCTTCGCCTTTTTTTCTCTTGAAGTCGTCGTAAACTGCTTTTTGAGAAGCATATGTCCTATAACCAGAAGTGAGTATTAAAGTTATACCGTCCTTTTTTGCTGCGGTTGCCATCTCTATGAAAGCGTTATAACAAGTCTCTTCGGCACTTACTTCACCATAAGCGTATGTACTCGAGAATTTCTTTATAACACCAGGATTATAATCTTCTGGTAATCTGTAAAACTTATTGACTAGGACGAGTTCGTTTTTCGATATATCTGTGATGATTGCATCTTCGTACCAATCTTTTGTCGCACCGACGTTTACTAGAGTTACGACATCCTCAAAACTTTTTTTGCCGTTTTCTTTATAAAACTCTAAGTATTCTTTAAAGCGTTCTTCGATAAAAAATTCTTGTTTAACGATTTCCTTTAAATAGTCTATCTTGTCTTCTTCATAGATGAATTCTAAATTTTGGTCAGACAATTTGTCAAAAAATAACTCGACTGTATCTTTTTCATATCCTTTATCGATTAGTTTATACTCATCAGTCGTCGTGTATTTATAATATAAGAATGCTTTATATCCCATCAATATCAGTATACAAATTAGAACTGAGAATAGAATAAATCTTTTTAGTCTTCTTTTGAGTTTGATTTTACGCAATCGTGCCATTCTATCACCAATTAAAGTTTAACAAAAAAAGTAAATTTTGTTAAGCAAATTTGATTTTTTTATTACAATTTGTTACAATCATTTTATCGTTTAGGGGTGAAGTATATGTTACCAAAGATTAAAATTTTAGATGAAAAGAACAAGATGTTAAGACAGATAAGTAAAGAAGTTACCTTTCCACTTTCGGATAAAGATAAAGAGTTAATAGCGAATTCTTTAAAATATTTAGAGATGAGTCAAATCGAAGAATATTCAAACAAGTATAATTTAAGACCTGGTATGGGACTAGCGTTTATTCAGCTCGGAGTTCCAAAAAGAATATTTGTGGTCGTAGATGAAGTCGAAGATGGAAAATTCGACTATTATGTCATTATCAATCCAAAAATCTTATCTCACAGTGAAGAACTGATATATGTTGAAGAAGGTGAAGGTTGCCTATCCGTCAATAGACCAGTCGACGGAATCGTTCCTCGATATGCAAGAATGAAAATTGAAGCATACGACGAGAATGGCGAATTATTCACATATAGACTTCGAGAAGATCTCTCCGTTGCATTCCAACACGAGATGGATCACTTAGACGGCATCTTATTCGTCGATAAAATCGATCCGAAAAATCCTTTTAAAAATAAAGATAGAATGAGATCAATTTAAAAAAAGCTTTCTTAAATGAAAGCTTTTTATATGCAGTAAATTCCTCCTATACTTTTATTCATCTCTCTCGTATCTCTTGGAATATATTTTCCTCCCGCTATTAAGATGATATCGCCTTTAGAAAGTCTACCCTCTTCTACTCTAGATTTGACGTCGTCCATGATCATCTTCTTCGGATCGGTCTCTTCAACCACATATTTTGGATTTAATCCCCATACTAGAGATAGTTGATAATATACGTTTTTATTACTAGTAGTTACATAGATCTGACATTTTGGCATTAAACTCGCTACTATTCTAGGAGTATCGCTCGTAGAAGTATAACAGAAGATGGCTTTTACATCGATATTTAAAGCAGTTGTAACCATTGCATGGTTGATTATGTATTCGAAGTTCTTTTTAGGTACTTCTCTCAATCTAAATCTCTTCCAATAATCGATAGAAGCTTCGACATCTTTAGCAATCGAATCCATCTTTTCTATACATTCTACCGGATATTTACCAACAGCTGTTTCACCACTTAACATGATAGCACTAGTCCCGTCGAAGATGGCGTTAGCAACATCGCTCACCTCTGCACGTGTCGGATTAGGACTAGAAATCATAGACTCCATCATTTGAGTAGCAGTTATGACTATTTTTCCATCCATGAAAGTCTTTTTAATCATTTCTTTTTGGACTATAGGCACTTCTGAGAATGGTATTTCGACTCCTAAATCTCCTCTTGCGACCATAACTCCGTCAGATACTTCTAGAATCTCATCGAAGTTTTCAAGACCTTCCCTATTTTCTATTTTAGATATTATCTTAATATTGGAATTTCTTGCTTCTAGTATATTTCTAACAGCTAAGACATCTTCTTTTCTTCTTACGAAAGAAGCCGCTATGTAATCAACGTCGTTGTCTATTCCACCATTTATGTCATCGATATCTTTTTGAGTTAAGCTAGGTAAGTTTAATTTAACGTCTGGAACGTTTACACTTTTGTTGCTAGATATATAGTTAGAGTTTAATACTCTACAGACGATATCTTTACCAGATATCTCTGTAACTTCTAATTTAATAAGACCGTCATCAAACAGTAGAAATGAACCTTTATTTAAGTCTTTGTAAAGTTCTTTATAAGATATACTAGCTTCGTGTTCATTTCCAACTATGTCATCATTTCTAAGCGTAAAAGTGCTGTTTTCTTCGAGTAGTACTTTATCTTCAAACTTTCCTAATCTAATTTCAGGCCCTTTAGTATCTAAAAGGATAGCAACTGGCAAGTTCAACTCTTCACGCAACTTTTTAATTAGATCTACTTTAGGCTTTTGTTCTGTCCAACTTCCATGGGAAAAGTTTACTCGTGCAACATTCATCCCACTTAACATCATCTTTTTTAAAGTCTCATAATTATCGGAAGCCGGTCCGATAGTGCAGACAATTTTTGTTTTTCTCATACTAATCACCAATTAAGAATTATATCATGCTTAAATTTTTGTGTAAAGAAAAAATTGCAAAATAAAACCTCGTCTAATACCGAGGTATAAAAATCTTATGGCGGAGTAGGAGAGATTTGAACTCTCGCGCCAGTTTCCCGACCTACACCCTTAGCAGGGGCGCCTCTTCAGCCTCTTGAGTACTACTCCATAAAGAACAAATTCATTTTACCGAATTTCCCTCTTCAAGTCAAGAATTATTTGATATTTAATATCGTTTTACCAGGGTCTAATGAAACTCCTTTGAGTTTTGCTAATTCCCCCACTGACACGACTTGGTACCCTTCTTTGTATAGTGCTGGTAATGCCTTTTTTACAGCTTCCAGGGTAGATGCATAAAGGCTATGCATCAATACTATGGAGCCATCTGATTTGTGTTTCATTATCTCGTTGTACACTTTTTCGGCATTTCTAGACTTCCAATCCAGCGTATCTATATCCCATAGAATTATAGGCATCCCCACTTGGACTTGTACTCGCGAATTAACCGCACCATATGATGGTCTTAAGAGTTTTATATTCTGTTTTGTCATCTCATAGAAGATGTCGTTAGTCTTCGTTATTTGTTCCTTTATTTTTTCGTTGGATAATCCTGCTAAAGATTTGTGATCATATGTGTGGTTCCCCACTTCCATCTTAGTACTTATCATCTTTTCTATACTCTTCGGAAAAGATCTCATTCTATTTCCTACCAAGAAGAACGTCGCAGTGGCATGACTATCTACTAGTGCGTCGATTATTTTTAAATCGTAATCACTAGGTCCATCGTCGAATGTAAAAGCTATAGTCTTTTTGTTTTTGTCTAATTGAAAAGTTTCGTTATCATAGGCATCATCATAGTTTTGCTCATATGTCATCATATCTTTTATTTCATTATAGTTTATTTTAACCGTCGCTTTACCATATTCTTTACTGTTGTAATAGCCTATTAGCTCGTTAGATCTAATATCGTATTGAGCTTTATCGTAATCGATATCTTCGACGACGAATTTAGGGTACTTTAAGGCTAAGAGTCTTTTAGAAGATTCATAGAAGGCGTCTTTATCTTTTATGAGTGTATCAAAAGAAACTTCTTTATTCGTCTTATGATTATATACTGTATTAACTGGATTTCCACAATCGAGAAAGAGATTCAATTTACTATTATCTATTCCATAAACATTGTAATCTAGGTAACTGCATTTATTTTCATCGATATATTTAGAGACTATTTCGTTGAGTCCTTCATTTTTAGAAAAATAAGGCTTTTTGAATCCGTTTAAATCCTCTTTTTCTTCATTTTCGACTTCGTTAGAAACTGATACTTCATCATATTTTATAGCGTAGTTCCCATTTAAATCTACATATGCAATTACATCCATCTTAGCCGCTGAAAAGTCTACGATAAGTATTTTAAGCATCATGGCAAATATTAATGCATAAGTATATCTCGATAGAATTTTTAAAAATGTACTGCTCATATTACAACCTCTATTCCATTATACCATTATTTTGTGCAAATTGTAGAAAAAAACGCAAAAATTTTAAACTATTATGTAACTTCCTCTAATCTTAACTGGAAATAAAAAGAAAAGAGATTCGTGTTAAATTTTTATTTCTTTTATAACTCAAATAAGTAAATGTTCTCTAGATATTTTTCTCTAAACATTCTGTTTCCAATCTGTTTTCCTCCTAGATGTATGTAGAAGTCGTTAGATGGATTTTTATCCAAACAACCTATTATAAGTTTACTTATTGCATTTTTCCTTATTTCATCTACTGCATAGTCGTATAGCAATTTACCATATCCCATACCTTGATATTCTTTTAATACGTATAACGAATGAATTTCAGCTGAATCGACATGACTATCGCTTTCCATCGTGAAGTATATCCACCCAATTATTTTGTTTTCTAATACTAGAACGTAATAATATGGTTGATCCATAATACTGTTTTTAAGCCTTAAGGCGGAATATTTTTCATTATTCGATAGTCCTATTAAAAAATCTTCATCTACTATACCTTTATAAGTAGTGTTCCATACAATAGCGATAGCGTGGGCTAGTTCTTCAGAATCTTCCACTTTTCTTTTGCGTATTATTGGTTTCATAGTATCCTCCATAGATCATTTTTTATTAAGAATAGTATATCAAAAATCAGGCAAAAATTAAAAAAAAATAAAAAGGAATAGATAAAAAAACTACGTTACTCTATTCGTAACGTAGAACTTTTGCTTGTTCAATGTATTTATTTATTAAACCACATAAATGTTCATAATATTCAGCATTTTTAACTCTTATTAAATCTAAGTATTTATTTAACAAGTCTATGTTATCACTTAAAAATTCATAGAGATTATCACTTTCGCTGTATGATTTTATTAATTCAAATAATACTTCATATTCTTCTTTACTGAGATCAACTTCTGCTTCTCCCATCTCTGTGGAGAAACAAATACTATACGACTCTTTAAATGTTCCTGTTACATGAAGACCTATGGATAAAGACTCTGTACTACTTTCCCTAAGATGGATAGTCCTATAAACTTCCTGACTCCCATTATAAATTATATAATATTTCGAAACCTTTGGATATTTTTCTTCTCTTTCTCTAGATATGACATGT
>CAJUKM010000002.1 GCA_910587535.1 uncultured Bacilli bacterium | reverse complement strand
TTGTCAAGGGTTTTTACTAAAGTTTTGAAAGTTTTTTTATAGGTTTAGCCTTACTACTTTCTACTTAATAATTTACCACTTTTTAGGTACTTTTTCAAGACCTACTATTATTCGACGTTTACTCCTCTTTTAAATATCAAAATATCTGCTACAAAAAAGATTACTATGACTACTAAATAGAAAACTATTCCCACATACAGTACAAATTTTACAGTATCTAAATTTACTATGTTACTTATAGTAAAAAGTTTCATGACATCATCTCTAAATAGAGCAAAAATGAATATTACTAAAAGTGCCAAAAACATAGTTAAAAGATATAATCCAAATCCATATATTATAGATTTAACCATCTTGCCACTGTTAGCTCTATGTCCTAAGATTAAACCAGTAAAACCTGCTTGAATTACTACTAAAAATTCTAGAGCAAAAACGACAAAAAATGTAAGTATGAAATTGATTATAGAGGTGTCGTATAATCTCGCTATTGTGCTGAGTAAAGCTTTTAAAGTTTCCATATTCTCTTTAGAATAATACGCTATAAAGATGACTAGTAAAACGACTAATATGCTACTTACCGTACTGATTACAGAACTCAAAAATTTTGAAGTATATATATTCGTCTTAGAAACTGGAAGAGTATGTGTCAAATAAGATTCATCTCCATACATGTTTTTTAATACCCTATTCCACAATCTCATCATAGTGTTTATGAGTATGCTAAACAATAATGCGATCGTAATTCCGCTCGAGATCCAAGCAAAAGTGTGTATTATGACGGAATTATCGAAAAGTCCAAATATTCGCGTCAATACCGCAAAAGCGATCGCTAAAAGATAAAAGACATTTACTACTTTATAGACATAACTTAGATCATATTTTAACAATTTTCCTAACATTTGAACATCCTCCTAAACGTTTCATCGATCGAACATTTTTCTTTTTCTCTTAAAGAATCCGTATCAGATACTAGAGCTATTTTTCCTCTATCGATAAATATAACTTCGTCTAAAATTCTTTCTATATCGGAGATGAGATGAGTGGAGATTATCACACTCGCTCCTTCGTTGAAGTTATTTAATATAGTATCGAGAATATAATCTCTCGTCGCCGGATCTACACCACCGAGTGGCTCATCTAAGATATATAACTGGGCATTTCTGCTGATTACCAATATGAGTTGTAACTTCTCTTGCATCCCCTTACTCATCTTAGATATCTTTTGACTTTCATATAGATCCAAATCTTTTAAAAGCCTTCTAGCCTTTTTTATATCGAAGTCGTCATAAAAGTCTTCGAAGAAAGAAAGAGCTTGTCTTATAGTCATCGTTTTATCCAAGTATGTCCTCTCTGGCAAATAAGAGATGACTTTTTTACTTTCAATTCCCACTCTTTTGCCGTTTATTAAAACTTCTCCACTGCTGGGAACTAAAAGGTCGTTTATGATTTTTAAAAGTGTAGTCTTTCCCATTCCGTTTTTTCCTAAAAGTCCTACGATCTTTCCTCGAGGTAACGTCAAATTTATATTCGATAGAACCTCCTTTTCGCCATAACTTTTGCAAAGATTTTTACATTCTAACAATTCCATCATTTATCTCCTCCAATTTTTTCTATATATTCGCTTGTTTCACTATCTTTAAATCCAAGTTGCCTCATATACTCGAGATATCTGATAGTTTTATCTCGTGCATATTTTTCTCGATATTTCCTTATTAAGTTCTTATCATCGGTTACAAACCTTCCGTTGGTTCTCTCGGTAAATAAAAGCTTTTCGTTCTCTAGTTCTTGCATCGCTTTTTGCATCGTATTCGGATTAACTTTCATCTGACTTGCGAGTTCTCTCACGGACTCTATTTTTTCTCCTGGAGCGATTCGCCCAGAAGCAATTTTTATCTCGAACTGTTCTACGATTTGAGAATATATCGGTCGTTCGTTGTCGAATTCAAAATCCATATCATCACTCCACACTTGTATTACATCATTAATACAATAATACATCACAACTTTTAAAAAGTCAACAAATTATATTGAACAAAAAAAAGAGAAAGTTTTTCTAACTTTCTCTAAATTTTTTATCTAATTAAAGATCTTTATGAGCATCTATATATTTTATTTTAAAGCCTAACTCTGAAAATTTAACTTCGTACTCGGTTTTTACATTTTCTTTTTCACTAGACCACAGATCTAAAATGACTTCGTCGAATACATAGCCATAGTTGTTTAAATACACAAGTGTTCCTTCAAAAAGTGAATCGTTATCCGTCTTCATCTCTATATGAGCTCTATCTTTAAATATTTTATCGTACTCTTTTAAAAAGTCTTCATAAGTCAATCTTCTCTTATGGTGTCTCTTCTTTGGCCAAGGATCGCTGAAGTTCAAGTAAACCTCTTCGACCTCGCGAGAAAAATACTTCGATATCTCTTTGGCATCTACACATATGACTCGTACGTTAGGGAGATCTTCTAATTCGAGTTTCTGAACTCCTCGAACTAAGACACTTTCATACTTTTCTACTCCGATAAAATTCCATTCGGGATGCAATTTTGCCATTCCGATTATGAAATCTCCCTTACCCATACCTATTTCGAGTTTTATAGGATTGGAATTTTCAAATTCTTCACCCCAATGAGTCTTTAAAGCTTCCGGCTCATCTATATAATAGGATGAGTTTTTCAAAATGTTTTTTGCATCTTTTACGTTTCTCAGACGCATAGTTAATCACCTACTTCTAAAGTTTAACATATAATAATTATAAAGGAGGATATGAGATGAAAAAAGATAGAAACGCATTTTTCCAAAATCAAAGTGCTTCTAGTTACTTTTATCCGACCAATCCGGTCCCAACAAATCCTATGATGGGTGCTTATCCGATGGCAACTGAATCTAGTAGTAACTTTTATCAAGGTCCGATTATGACTCCGATGTACGGTCAACAAAATCAAGACAATTATTCAAACGAACTCGAAAGTCGCCTTGCTAAGATCGAACGTCAAATAAATCGTCTCGATACTAGAGTTTCAAAACTAGAAAGCGAACAGTTGACTACTGGAGGCCCTACTAACGATTATACTGCCAATAACATGTACATGGTTTAATCGCTTAAACTTACTTTTCCAAAGGTAAGTTTTTTAATTATCTTAGCGATATATTTTTTACCAAAAATCTGATCGAAAAGTCCCATTTTATAAGATATAGAAAGATACACTGAAGCTCCGACGAGGGCATCTGTAACTATCATTACTAAAGATCCTAACTTAGTATAAGGATCAAACGGTACAAAATGATTTAAAGTTAAAAGTACTACGATCATCAAAACCGTTGGAACTGCTATTTTAAACGCCATCTTATAAGATGACCAGAAAGACATCCCATGATTCTTTTTTAAATCTCTAGTGGCGATCTTCATAGATATGATATAACCGAATATAGTTGCACTCATCGCACCCCAAAACGCCGGTAGTCCTATTTTATCGAACAACAGCATGAGAGGAATATCGAGAAGTGCATTCGCACCAAATCCTGCAATTACGCTCAGATAAACCGTCTTATATTTGTTTAAAGACTGCATAGTGTTGAACGTTATCGAATAGAGATTTGCAAACACAGCACTCATTACCATCAAAGATAATACTTGAGGACCAAAAGAACTGATTCCATAGAACACTGTCCATACCGGTTTAGATAATATGCATAGTCCTACTCCACACGGTATCGATACGATCAGAATGATTTGATATGCCTTATTGATGCGATAGTTTACTTCTTTCCAATCTTTCTTGACAAAAGATGAAACTATGTTCGGAATCAAACTGACACTCATTCCCATGGCGAACGAGTTGATTATCATACATATTTTGCTCGACCAAGTCGTAATCGCACTTTGGATGAACTCGGCATCCGCTGCACTGAATCCCAAAATATCTAATCCTCTGATTATCAAGACCATATCTGTAAAATTGTAGATGCTCGTCGCGATGTTTATTATTATAAAAGGAACAGAATAAGATAATATCTTGAGACCTATCTCTTTATTGGTGACTTTATCCTTTTTCTTATATTCTTTTATTCCGAGAACTTCTTTATTGACTTTCATCTTATGTCTCAAATATAAATAGGCAACTAATCCTCCGAAGAACGCTCCACTCACTGCTATTCCAACAGCAACGGTTAAAGAAAGAGAAAATACTTTATATGCTAGAAAACTTCCAGACAGGATTACAAAAATTCGTATCACTTGTTCTAAAATTCCACCGACACTTGAGGGTCCTACTATACTGTGTCCTTGGATATACCCTTTTGTGACACTCAAATAAGGAATGACTAACACTGCAAAACTGATACACCTTATGACGAACGCGATATCTGTAACGGTATTTCCTCCCGTCATATCTCCGATTATTAATGTAGCCATCAATTCTGCAAATATGAACATCACCAAAAATCCTACTATAGAGATATAACCGATCAATTTTTTTCCGATATTAAAAGTTCTGTATTTAGCTTCTTCTAATCCGAGAGTATTATATTCACTTATTATTTTACTAATAGCAGTAGGTATACCGGCACTGGACATCCCCAAAAATATCGTATAAATATTATAGGCATAACTATAAAGAGCTCCACCTTTAGTTCCTATTATATCGTAAAAAGGAATGACGTATAGCATTCCGAGAATTTTAGTTATAATGACTGCGATTGTCGCGATTACCGCTCCTTCGACAAAACCGCTTTTCTTCATATTAAATCACTAACTTTCATAAATTATCATCGCTGAAAAACAGTATATTTGATCTTCTCCACACGTACTTATAGCGACATTATATTTTATATCGATTAAATCTGATTCCAAAGTACTCAAGAAATCGTTTACCGCAAACTCTAAATCCTTTTCGTGACTTTCATCGAACACTTTAACTTTCATATTATCACCACATAGATTATAGCGTCTCTTCTGCAAAAAAAATGTCTTAATTTGTAACGATATCATTATACTCTATCTAATTAATTTTTACAATCGAAAAAAGAGGATAACACCTCTTCTAAACTGTATCGGCTACGTCTCTATAAGGATCATTTATAGTTCCGTCACCTATCATGGTTTTAACGTATTCAGCTTTCAAGTTTATTACTGGAGCAACGCCACCTGCGCCTGCTCCATCAGTTTCGTTGACATATGAAAGACCAAAACCACCATTTATATAGAACATACCAGCATAACTGCCATAATAATAATAAGGTGAGAATAACCAGTAGCGTTTTCCCTTATATAAGTAAAAACTAAAACTTGCTTCATAGTTTTTTCCACTTCCGGCTGCGATTGTTTCATCTGTTGTAATCAAACCTACTGGATATGCGAGATCCCCATTACCTTTTGTTTCATCACTTACTGTGAATGCATCGTTCTTCTGCGGACATGTAAAACGAGGTTGTACTGTGCTCAGATCTTTATTCCAAGCACCCATTCTTGCTGTTGCTCCATATGCCGTTGAGTTCTTTCCATATCCTAATCCTGTATCGCTCAAATATCCTGTTTCTTCTTTTCCTGGAGTAGATCTATCATTACAGAATATCACATCTGCTACTTTATCTCCTAGACTCTTATCTTCTATATTTGTCTTATACCATGAATCTACTAATGTCTTTAAGTCTGAATCAGTTTCATTCGTTTGGGCCTGAGCTTTTGATGTACTTTCTGTTCCTTGAGCTCCTCCAAACATCCATCCAACATATTTATTATCATCATACTTTGCATTGAATGCTTTTTCTGTATATGCTAATCTTCCTTCATCTTCTGTCCCATTCGCATAACCTCGTAAACCATCATATATGATTCTTAAGCTACCATCTCCATTGATTCTTATGATTCTCCAATAGAACCCTGCGAATTTTACGTAGTTGTTTGTAACTGCTCCTCGATAGTAATAACTAGTTCCATAGTCGTCTTCTAAAGCAAAAACTCCTTCGTCTGTTGTTGCTGGCTCAGCATAGTTTGGAATTCCCTCGTTAACTGTTAAATTCAAGTATTTCAATGTTTCCTCGGATAGACTTTCTTCATCTTTTAAAGTATCTCCTATTTTAAACTTGCTTGTGAATATCGCTCCTATATCCTGTGTCTGATCGACATCATCTAAATTGTTAAACGTTATAGTCAGTTTGTAATAATAAGTTTCTCCAGCTGGTATTGTTAAATCTTTTGCAAGGTTCTTGTCACTTGCAGTTTCAGATCTCGGTACATTTTGACTTACTGTCTCTACTCCTATCCATTCTCCATCTTCACTTGTTCTATATTCTAATGTATATGAAAGTGATTCACTTAGATATGTATTTACCATCTCGTTAAATAACATATTGGTCGTGACATCTTGTGTTCCAGTATTTCTTATTTTAAATTCTTTAGAAATACTTTCACCTAAAGTTAATTCACCTGCTATTCCATCTGAATTATCTTCAAATGTCAATGCTAGTGTACCGAGTGTCACAGTCAATTCCTGTTTCTCTTCTCTTGCTGAAGTCACAAAATAGGCATATGTACCTAGTGCTCCTGCTAATACTATCGTTATTGCACATACCAATAATATTATTGTTTTCTTGTTTTTTTCTTGCATAAAAAAATATCCCTTCTTCTACCGAACTCTTCTTTAGTTTCCCTCCAAATACTGATGCCTAGTTGCTTCTTATCGAAAGATTTCACTAAAGTTTTGAAAGTTTAAATATAATACTCGCTACTTTCATGATTATCTTAACATAATATTTGCTGAATAACAACCTTTATCCGACAAAAAAATCATACTCACTTTATAGTTTGTATGACTGAACTTATTAAGTCTATGTTGTCTAAAGCTCCACTGATTTTATCTGTCGGATTGAGCTTGTATTGTTTCTTCATCGCTTTCACAAACGATGGATAATTTCTTGCGCTTCTATTGAGATATTTATACCAATCGGAATTTTCTCTCAAATATCTATGCATATCGGTATCATTCTTAAGAGCATATAACGTTATTAATTGCATTCCTTATCAATCCTCGAATATCTTGTTTATCGGTCTAGAAACACTAGGCCCTTTCGATAGTGCTGCTCCAGCAGCCCCTCCACCAGTGAGCTCTTGTATAACACTAATGGCTTTTTGAGCTGTATCTATATACTTCTGGACATTATCTATGTTGACGTTTTTAAATAATCTCGTCAGCTCTCCTAAACTGTTCATCTTGTCGTCACTGACGGTTTTATTCCCACTGGCGTTTTTCAAATATTTTTCCCAGAGACTCTCATCATTTCCATATAGATCGTAAACCTCGAACAAATCTTGCCAGCTATGACTCTTGTCCCTGACTATGTTAATAAGATCTGGATGTCTAGAAACGAAATCTTTAAATTCCTCTTTCTTATTCATACCAAAACCACCCTAATAAATTATATGCATAACTATAGAGATTGTTTCACATCACTTATCGTAAAAATTGCTTCATCGATAAATCTGTGGGCTAAAGGTGTATCTTTTATACAGTTGACCTTTAAAGATAGATCGTCTAGATATTCTTCGATATCCATATTTGGATTAGCTTTTATAAAACTATCCAAACTGTAAAAGAAAGAATCGACATAAATATATTTCAGTTCTTCCTCTATCAAAAATTTTATTTCTTCATCCTTAGGTTTATATTGAGATAGTCTGTTCACGTCTTCTACCATCGAATCTGGATCTATTATTCTAGAGTGAAGATACTCATCTAGAAAAGCTCTGTTACATTCATTTTTAGACATAGATTTTATTAAATCTAGAGTATTTTTTCTCTTTCCATCCGAACTGAAAAGAAGTTTTAAAACAGAAAATCTACTCAGCAATTCATCTTTATTGCCGATCTTTTTGAACGTTTTTTCAAACCTCTGATCTAGGCATATTTCTTTAGGAGAAATCGCATCAGTCATTTCGTCATCTAAAACTATATCTCTTGTAACTGTCCCGACATAATTAGAGAACAGATTGACTCCAAAAGAGGCAAAAAATCTCAATGCTTTTATGAATCCTGAAGCTCTTAAGTCTTCGAAATATTCTTCTGGTTTGTATTCTTCTTCTACAAATAATCTCTCTAAATCGACACCAAAGGAGACGAAGTTCATGATCACTTTGAGAGTATCATAATCTACTCTGTTCTCCTTTAAGAGGATTTGATCTTTTAATAGATCTGCCTTCATAAACGCAACTTCGAAGAGTTCTATATAATTAAGAGAGATAAAACCATCTATTGCAGAAGCCTCTATTTCTATGACGTTTTCTAGGGCACCATCCTCCTCTTCGCTATCTTCGTCTAAAAATATAACTTGCGAATCGATACCGAAAGTCGTCAAATAATTCTTTATAGTCGACGACACTAATTCACATGCGACATCTCGATCGAAGATGTGATTTTTCTTAAAGGCATGATTTTTGAGCATTCCAGTTACTATATCCATGTCTAGAATACCATCGATATTGTTTTTGACATAGTTACACATCAAGTTGAACTCTTTGATGCCGAGCTCTTCTCCATCTTTTAAGTTTCCTATCGCATCTTTTGTTAGAACTTCTATAATTCCCATATAGTCCAAAGATACGTTGAAGACATATTCATAGAAATCTTTAAACTCTAAAGAATCTCTAGCATAAGCATCGTCTTTAAATGCACTAACTAACCCCTTAAAAAAACGCGTTTTTAAAAGAGACTCTGGATCTTTTTTAAATTCTAAAAGCAAAAAGTCATCATAAAAACATCTCATGTATTTCAATTTGCTCTCAGCAGCTTGTGGTGAATCGAATCCAGAAAAGAGGCTATCCTCTATAAACTCTAACATAGCTTTTAGATATACTTCTTTTTTTATTCCTTGAAAGTACTCTATATTCTCTTCGAATTCATCTTTAAACATCCCATAAAGAGATGGATTCGTGAGAATGCTATTTAAAAAATTAGGTGGGATAACTTGTTCGTGTAATTCTTCTATAAACATTTTCCCACCTCTTATTTTTCGTTATTTTCTTTTCTCAAATAATATTTTACTATTTCGAGTTCTTTTTTTTCCATTTTGATTTTCGATTTTTTCTTGGCATTAGAGAGTCTATACGAGTGATAAGCGAGTAATTCTAACGGTATGAAGATCGTAGTGGTATCTAGAGTTTCAAAGGGATACTTATTCTTTTTTTCTATTGGCATATTATCCCTACAACTTGAAGTCTTCTAGAAAGTCGTCATTCTTATCTTCTATCTCTTTCGCTTCGACTGGAACACCTTCACTTATCGATACGACTACAGGTTCGACTTGCACGCTTGAAATAGCGGTTTTAGAAATCGAACTTCCCGTACTAGATAGATCCATAATAGGTATCTCACTAGCTCTAATGGATTTGACTTCATCGCTATATTTTAGGTTAAAAGTCGTCTTAGAATTGCTTAGTAATACGTCTTTTACTTTGTAAGATGTCGACTTAACTTTCTTAAGTATGGTCGTACCTCTTTTTGCTCTACTACTCTTCTCTAATTCTTCGAGCTTTATTCTCTTTGCCGTTTTGTTATCTGTGAATATAGTTAAGTATTCATCTCCTTGAGATATGCTATATCCACTTATTACTTGGTCGCCATCTTTTAGAGAGATTCCCTTCACTCCGCTAGTCTTAACCCCACTTGCCGGAATATCAGCTGTATCGAATCTCAAAGAATATCCGTTTTCTGTAACGATGATAAAATCATTATTCTCAAAGTTTACCGCTTTTACAGAATCTTTATCTTTAAGTTTTATTGCAACCATCTCTTTGTTGAAACGTGTGACGTTGTAAGCGCCTAGTCTCGTCTTCTTAACCATACCGTCTTTTGTGACAAATATTATATTCTCATCTTGAGTACTTGAATTCACTATGAAAGAAGAAACTACCTTCTCGTCTGGATTTACTGTGACGATGTTGCTTATATGTTTACCCATCTCTTTCCATTTTGCTTCTGGAATGTCGTAGACTGGAAGATAGAGATAATTACCCATATCTGTTGCGATCATTATCTTATCTAAGGTCGAAGCTTCAAAAATATTTAAAGGTGCATCTCCTGGCTTTAATCCTGTTGTTTCACTAGAAGAAGAATAACTCTTTAGACTGACTCTCTTTAGGTATCCATCGATGGTTAATACTACCATTACTCTCTCATTAGATACTAACTCTTCGGCATTTATTTTGATCTCTGTGACTGTATCTTTTACGACTGTGCGTCTAGGTGTAGCGTACTCTTTCTTGATCTTTCTGAGAGTAGTTTTAATCTCGCCATCCAATTTACTTTGATCGCTTAAGATACCCTCTAATCTCTCTATCTCAGCCATCAATTCTTTCAACTTTTCTTCTAAAGTCACTATGTCGGTATTCGTAAGCCTATAGAGTTGGAGCATGACGATCGCCGTAGCTTGTTCCTCTGTAAATTCGAACTCTTTTACTAAATTTGCAATGGCATCAGATTTGTTTTTAGAACCTCTGATAACTCTTATGACTTCATCTAAGATGCTTATAGCTTTTACCAGTCCTTCTGTGATGTGGTATTGTTTTTTGGCAAAAGCTAGATCCCATTCGCTCGATTTTTTGACGATCTCTCTTTGATGGGCAATGTAGGCATCTATTATCGGAATTATACCGAGCAATCTAGGTCTTCTGTTAACTATGGTTACGTTATTGAAGTTATAACTGGCCTGCAAATCGGTATATTTTAACAAATAATTCATTACTAACTCTTTATTTGCGCCAGCTTTAAGATCTATGACTATTCTCAAGTTTGAATCTTTATCCGATTCGTCTCTCACTTCTTGAATGCCATCGACTTTTTTATCTATTCTGATCTCATCTATTTTGAGAATCAACATCTTTTTGTTTACTTCGAAAGGGATTTCATCGATAACTATCTTATCTTTACCCTTTTCCTTAACGAACTCGTATTTACAAAGGACATTTATCTTTCCTCGTCCTGTTTCATATGCTTTACGAAGTCCATCTAACCCTTCGATAATTCCTCCAGTTGGAAAATCTGGTCCTTTGACGATGTTTAAAATCGTATCGAGAGTACAATTAGGTGAATCTATTCTCTTAATCGTAGCGTCGATGATCTCTCCTAGATTGTGAGGAGGCATGTTCGTTGCATATCCGGCACTTATTCCAGTACAACCGTTGACGAGAAGATTAGGGAATCTAGAAGGCAAAACGGTAGGTTCTAATCTCGTATCGTCGAAGTTAGGAGCGAAGTTTATCTTCATCGCTTCGAACTTATCTACATCGCCCAAAAGCTCTTCACTAATTTTAGCAAGGCGACATTCCGTATAACGGTATGCTGCTGGAGGATCTCCATCTATCGAACCGTTGTTACCATCTACTTCGACTAAGATATGGTTCTGTTTCCAATCTTGAGACAATCTGACTAGTGCATCGTATACAGACGTATCTCCATGTGGATGATATTTACCCAAAACTATACCGACGGCATTAGCACACTTCTTAAACTTTTTGTCAAAAGTGTTATTATCTTTGCTCATCGCATAGAGTATTCTTCTTTGAACTGGCTTTAATCCATCTCGGACGTCGGGAATCGCTCTATCCTGTATTATATATTTAGAGTAAGATCCGAACCTCTCACCCATTATTTCTTCTAAACTGTAATCGTATATTTTTTTAGTTATGTCTACCATATCCTTAACCACCTTATCACATTTTATCATAGATTGCCCGAATTAAGCAAACTTTAATTGGACTTTCTTCCATACAAAAAAGAATGTCCATAAAAGACATCCCGATATTGCTACCCAACTGCACTTATCTCTAATTTCTTCTCTTCTACTTGATCTAATACTTGATCTAATGGTTTTACATCTATGGTTGATAGTAACTTTAAAACTCTTTCTTTTTCTCTATAATCCATGATATCGCGACGGCTTATATTGAAATATGACATTAAAGCTTCTCTCGATTGAGATGAGATATCGTAGAGGTGTTCTCTTAAAAATTTTATGACTCTTTTTCTAGATAACTTTTGAACTCTCAAATAACTTCTTACATTTTTACTTTGTAGTATGTCGCATATGATTACCCTACTCACTTCGTTTATAGAAAACTGTCTATCCATATCGACATTTTCTCCACTTTTTTTCTTCAACTGCTTGAAGAATTTATAATAACAATCCTTATGTTTAACGTCCATTTCATCTTTATTTTTCAAATAAAAATCTCTTATATCTCTATAGCTTATTTTTGGAGTTGCTAAGATGCCTACTTTTCTTTTCATATATGCTCTTTTTAAAGCGTCTATTTGTCTCATAACGGTTTTATTGGAGCACTCTAAATTCAGTTCATCCCTGATTTCTCTTATTGTCTTTTGTTCTTCATAATATAGATTAAATAATCTTTTAGCAAATTTTATATCGCCATTAAAAGAAACGTTAGCCTCTGGTATAGACTTATAATAAGAAAAATCGAATGGCACTGCTCTTCTTTCCAAAATGTCTCCTAAATAATTTGTAAGATTGCGAAGTTTTTCGGTGACTTGATCGTAAGAAAGGCCATAAGATTTTGCGATATCTCCATAAGACATTCTTTCGTGATAAAAACTTTTAAGAATCTTTCTATCACTTAAAGTAAAATATCTCAAATTTGGAAATACATCGAGTTCGTAGGAGATAGCACCTGGTATTTCTTTTTCTCTATATTTAAACAGAGTTAAAAATATTCTTTGAATTCTCCTTCTCAAATTATTTATATTACAACCGTAAAATT
The DNA here is from genome assembly GCA_910587535.1 of uncultured Bacilli bacterium. Lineage (GTDB taxonomy): Bacteria > Bacillota_I > Bacilli_A > RF39 > UBA660 > RUG11867. Next base: position 50,018 of record CAJUKM010000002.1, on the reverse strand, counting down.
CTGCTAATCTATCAGGAGATTTATAGGGATAATTGCAAAGTCCAAAGGCATAGCCTAATATTTCTTTATCTTCTGGATTTATAGGCAATCTCTTATCTTCTAAAAGTATTGCTACTTCTTCTCTTGTCATGTAGGCAAAAGTTCCTCTTGTAAGTCCCATTTTTTTCTTCTTTAATTTTTCCATCGCTATAGCATATACATCACCTAAACTGATCCCTAATTCTGGATATAAGCGCTCTATCTCACCATAGGTATAGATTTTCCCTGATGAATTATATCTATTAGTGAGGCCCAAATGCAAAGAAAGAACTCTTTTTGCTCTATCGCCCAGTACAGATTGATAAGGATGTCCGTCTATATCTTCGATAATATCTTCAACAGAAACATAGGTGAATTTTAATCTCTTTTGAAGACAACTGTCGTAAATTTTCTTAAGTACGCAATTTATCTCGTTTTCATTTAAACGATACTTTTGACAGATAAAAGACAAATTTCCTGTTCGCAGTTCTCTAATGATTCTCTTTTCTTTTTCTAAAAAATTAGGAGAACTGAAGATATATTCATAATCCTCATTAGTAAATTCAAACACAGGTTTAATTATTCCAAAACGATAAAAATCTATCTTGTGGATTGCACTCATCAATGTCTCCGAAATTTGACTCTTATCGAGAGAGTACATTCTGCCAATTTCTTCATAAGATTCATTTTTAACTAAACATAACCCTAGAAGACATCTTTCTAATGGTGTAAAAGAAATAAATGGGTTTGAAATATAATTTACGTAGATGTTTGGATCTATACCTTTATTTCTTTTATCTTTGGCCTTATTAGGGGACACTCCTCTTCCATAGTCACTGATGTTTAGACACATATCTTCTAATTTATCCATCAAAGCTTTATCTGACTTTAACAATCTAGAATTAGGATATCTTTTTAAAAACTTTTTTTGTGACATCTTAAAAAATCTAAAAGCCATCAAATAGTTATATTCTTCACTAGTAAATCTATCTTTATTAGTAATAGCCGTTTGACATAAAACGTCGATAGGTAAGTCATTACGTCTTAAAAATCCAAAACGTATCAAGTTCATCTCTCTTTCTGCATCCAGGATACTTCCAGCTTCTTCTCTATTGACGTCGAAGTACGACTCTATGGCAAATTCCAAATCGTCAAACAATGTCCCGCATTTTTCCATCACTATTTCGTATGCTTCTTCTTTAGGTAATCTGTCCCATAGACTAGAAGACATTTTATAATCTAATAATGCTCTCTCTAAATCTTTATCTAAGCTCATGTTGCATAAGCGTAAGCCATATTTTTTCCTAGCCTTATGGACAAAATAATTGAATTCTTCTTTCCTTTCTCCATTTAAGGAATCAAAATTTTCCTTTAAACGAATATAGATAGACACGAAATCCATAGAAGAATCAGCGGTAGATGCTCTAATTCCATCATAGAAGGAAAAATCGAGCTCAATAGCAGATCTAAAGAATGCCAGTTCGTCTTCTTTTAATGTACTTTTCAAAAAGAAATACGCTAATAAAATATCGAGATCTACAGGAGTTATCTTTCCATTTCGTATCTCTAAGTTGATATTATCGCTTTCACTATGCTCTATAACTTTCAGTCTATTTTTGACTTTTTCGATAAGTGAAATAGAAAAATGATTTCTCCTGTTTTGATCATACCCAAAGAGTATATCAAAATCGGATATTTTTGGGCGCTCACTATCTAAATATGCATAGTATAAAAAATAATATTCGCTCGGTTTCAAATAACTTTTGAGGCTTAAAAGGATATCATGCACGGTAAATCTCTCTAGTATAGATCTAGAGATCATATTTCCATCCAAAAAATTCTCAAACGACTCTTTAGTAACCCCTTTTCTACATTCCATATAATACACCCCTTAATAACGGCAGGTATTCTAACATAATTTATGAAAAATATCAAATTAAAGCGATTAAAAAAGCCCCTCAATCGGCGACTTTTCTATATTTTTGTATGAATTCTACAGTTAATTTGAAAATTATGATCGACGGAACGGCGAATATCATGCCGAATAGTCCGAAAAATTTTCCCATAATCGATAGAGACAAGATGATCAAAATCGGATTTACTTTTATGCATTTACTCATGATCATAGGGTTTATTATGTTCGATTCGACAGTTTGACATAAGATAATCACTCCAAGTGTAGCGAGACCCAATCTCATACTTTTAGCAAGGCCGACCATCACTGCAGGAACTCCTCCAATATATGGCCCTACAAAAGGAATTATATTTGTAATCGCCGAAAAGAAACCGAGCATTATTGGATAATCTAAGCCTATTACGAAATACAATATCGAAGAAGCTAAAAATAATATGAGTGTATCTATGAGGGTACCTTTGATGTATGCTCTCATATTTGTGCTCATCTTCCGCAAATATTCTAGGGATATGCGCTTATACTTTAGTGGGATCAATCCTCTCAAAAACGAATTGACCTGATCGTAGTTGTAAAGTATATAAAACCCGAAAAGATGCACTAAACCAAAGATGATGAAAAAGTTTACTAAATTACTACAAGAACTGATAATGGTGTCCATATCTATCGATGCGTAATCTCTTACCCCATTTAAAAATTCGTACTTTTGTAATTTATCGAGATACGTATTCAACATACCGTACATATTTTCTAAATTTGCGATGACGAGTGGCAACAGTTTCCAAATCAATAAAGAGTATATACCTACCGTGACCACGATCATTATCCCTATGGCCACTTTACTATCCATATGCTTTTTCATTCTTTTTAAGATCGGATTTAAAATCCACGCTAATATATATCCGAAAAGTACTGGAGTTACTATACCTAAAACAGTACATACTACATCGTACAATTTTACAAGACGAAAAAATACCAGAGATAAAATGGCAATCAATATCCATGAGAGGTAATAGATATTTGTATTAATTTTTTCTTTCATATCTTAAAAAAAGACTTATTTTAAGTCCTTCATTACATTCTTCATGTCTTTTGCAACAGCCTTTGCTTTTATAGGATGCATTTTAACGTAAGAATACATCAATGAGCCGAGTCCTAAACTAGCAAGTGCGACTGAAGCCATAGCCATTTTAGATTTTTTCATAATCGTCCTCTCCTTACTCACTATTAGTATGGACGGATTATCTCACTTTATTCAATAAAGTTTCTACTAAATTCGTTTTTCTATTCAAACTGTAATCGTTGTTAGTGCCCATATAGAAAGCTTGTGGACTGCCGAGCAAAGTTAGGCTCTTTTTAGCCCTCGAAATACCGGTATATAGAAGTTTATTGTAGAGCATTCTTCCATAATTCATCGTAATAGGCATGATGACGTGATCGAATTCGCTACCTTGGCTCTTATGGATAGTTATCGCATAAGCGTGCTTTATGTTTATCAGATCTTCTCTCTTATAAAATACTGCTGAGCCGTAGAAATTTACGGTTAAAACTCTATCTTTTGATCCTGCATTGGTCTCTGTTATATACCCGATGTCTCCGTTATAGATGTTATTATCTGGATCGTTTATGAGCTGTAATACCTTATCGCCTACTCTATATATGACTTCACCCATCCTCACTTCAGACTTTGCATCGCTCGGTGGATTGAATAAACCTTGTAAAATCATGTTCAGATTGTCTATGCCGTTTTCTCCCTTGTACATAGGCGCTAAAATCTGCATATTTGAAACATCTATTCCCTTTTTTATGCTCACTTTACAGATTTCTTTGATGGTATCTTTTACCATGTGCACATCGACATTTAGAAAGGAAAAATCTTCTTTCCTAGATATAGATTCCTCGTTTAAATCGTGATCTTTGATATTTAGACACAGATATGGAATACTAGATCCTGTACTCTGTCTATATATCTCTTTTAAAGGAGTATGGTTAAATAGTTCACTGGTTATCAAATCGGTTAGAATCAGTCCTGGACCGACACTCGGAAGCTGATTGTCATCTCCGACGATTACTAACCTAACCGTATGGTTTATTCCCTTCAATAAGGCATCGAATAGTTCTGTATCGATCATACTCGTCTCATCGACGATTATCAGTTTTTCGTAATGTTTATTATATTCGTTATACTCGAACTTTCCGTTTCCCTTATCCCACTTCAGATATCTGTGTATCGTCATGGCAGGAAGACCGGTTAGATCCGATAGTCTCTTCGCTGCTCTTCCGGTAGGAGCAAGAAGCGCTATTTCTTCGAGTGCAGCCTTCTCGCTTATCGCATGAGTATCTATATAAAGTCCTGCTATAGCTCTTACTATAGTCGTCTTACCAGTTCCTGGTCCACCCGTTATGATGGTGATGTTTTCTTTTAAAGCGGTAAGAATCGCACGTTTTTGATCTTCATTATAGACGATATCGTGTGACTTACTAAACTTTTCTAAGCTACTCTCTAAGTCAGAAAATTTTTCTAAAGTTCTAGAACTGATCTCGAATAGAGAGTTCGCGATATCGTTTTCCATCTTATAATACCCATATAGAAAGTACATATCGCCTAAAACTTTAATCTCTCGTCTCTCTTTTAATGCATCGACATATAGGTCGAACTCTTCTTCCGATAGGACTACGTCGAATTTAGAAAGACGCTCTCTTATCTCCTCTTTGTAAGAGAATGTATCTCCTGCTTCAAAAGACAACTCTTTCATAGATTCGATTATACAAGCTTCGATTCTGTTCTTATCGGTTTCATCGTTTAGACTGAAAAAAACTTTATCGAGAGTCTTAAAATCGACTTCGTTTATCAAACTATAGACGTTATCTTGAACGACATTTTTAATTCCTACTCCGTAGACGTTTAAAAGATTCATAGATTCCCTCATCGAGAACCCGAGTTTATTTAGATAAATGATTAACTCGTCACTACTTTGATATTTTATTACCGAATTATATATGCTCTCCATCTTTTTTTCGGTCATCTTTGGCACCAATAATAATGAATTCTTATCTTCTTTTATTTTCTCTAATGCGTTATCTCCGAGTGTATTAACTATCTCTATTGCCGTCTTCTCGCCGCATCCCTTTACGAGACTAGACGACAAAAAATCGATTACTGCGTCTTTACCTTCGGGTTGGACGTGTTCATAAGACGCAACTTGGAATTGATAGCCATATTTCCCGTTTTCGACATATGTGCCGTGAAATAAATAGTTTTCCTCTAATACTAGGTCGTAGAAATACCCAGTAAAAGTGACTGTATGATTGCAGAGTTCTTCTTTTAAGTTTTCACTTGCTTCTTTAACTCTGAATAGTCCGACTTTATACCCGTTTCCAGAAGACGCTTCATATATCGTTTTTTTGAATTTTCCTTTTATGTAATCCATGTCGTCCAATCCTTTCAAAAGCATTTTACCACAAAAAAAGCTTTAAAGAAAGCTATCTATATGGTTTGACCGATCACTTGTACTCTGACGGCTTCGGTAGTTCCTCTTTTCATAAAGTCGGCATAACTCTCGAATGAGTAAACTATGCTATTCTTGCTACCGATATTCAATTTATGTTCTGCATCGCGAGCTAACATCATGAGAGAATCGACATATGCCGTTTTCGCTTCATCAGTAGGATTATCTAACTCATGAAATTTGAGGTAGAATCCGACATAAGTACCGTATATACTGTTTGGATCTATATCTGCATCAGACTTAGGTTCGCCATATATCAAAAGTTTATAAAGAGATGAACCCTTAGACTCGGGATTTTTCGCTAGTTCTGCTGCAGGAGAGTTGAACATGTAGTCATAGAAATAGCTTTCTAACAAAGCTATACTCTTATCTAGAGGACTTTTTTCGCGTTTAGATTCTACGGTTATCGTACTTCCACCAGATAAAGCTGTACCGGCAGGAACTCCGTTTAATTCGTTGAGTCTCTGTACACTACATCCATGATTCAAACTTATAGACTCAAGAGTATCTCCGTCCTTCACTGCATATGTCTGTAAAACTTCCTCTTCGAATATGTTCTTTTTATTCGCGATGATTTGTTCGATAAGTTTTTTAGATTCCGTTTCAAAAGATGCACTTATACTGGCATTATCTAACATAAGAGCATTTTGCATATTGCTCAATTTAGATAGACCGCCTCTAACTAGTACGAGACTTAGAGCAAGCGCTAAAAGACGAGTATAATTTAAAGATATTTTGACCTTATATTTTTTATTATCGTTAGAAGTATATGTCCCTTCAAAAAACCTACTCTGTCTATCTCCCATCGCAATCACCTATTATTAGTATAAAATTATTCCTCGAATTATTCAACAGTTTCTACTGTGCCATTTACACAGATATCGTCAACAGACTTTATCAAAACATCGACTGTTTCGCCTTCTTCCAGCTTACTATCGGTATTGACTAAAATGTAGTTAGAAGTATGTCCTCTAGAAATTCCATCTTTACTACTTTCTACGATTATCGATAATCTATCTCCTATAAATTTCTGATAATAATCGTGCTCTAGTTCTAAAGAAAGTTCTAATACTTTTCTAACTCGTTCTTTTTTGACTATTTCAGAGACGAAGTATTCTTTCATCTCTTCTGCCTTCGTCTTATTTCTAAGAGAAAATGGGAACGTATGGATCTTAGTAAAATGTACTTTCTTCAAGAAAGAATAAGTCTCAAGAAAACGTTCATCACTTTCGTGAGGAAAACCGACGATTAGATCTGTAGTAATACTTATATTTGGTCTAATCTCTCTGATTTTATCTATCTTATCGGAGTATTCTGAAGTAGTATATTTTCTGTTCATAAACTTTAATACTTCATCACTTCCGGACTGTAATGGTACGTGTAAGTGATCACAGATCTTAGGGTTCATTTTCAACTCTTCCAAGAATTTATCGTCTAATTCTGTAATCTCGATACTAGAAATTCTGATGCGTTCTAACTTATCGAAGGAGCTTATTCTTCTTATCAAGTCGACTAGATCGTAATCTTTTCCTCGACTATACGATCCAGTATGTATTCCCGTCAAGACTATTTCTTTATGTCCCATTTCGACCAAGTCGTGGATTTCCTCCACGGCAACGTCTATATCTTTACTTCGTATGTTTCCTCTCAAATATGGAATGATACAGTAAGAGCAGAAGTTGTCACACCCATCTTGAATTTTTACGAATGCTCTAGTCTTATCTTCTCTACTGTTGAGCATCATGTCCTCGAACACTTCATCACTCATGTCGTAGAACTTGTGATATCTAACTCTTTTCTTCTTGAATTCCTCGACCAACTCGACGATCTTAGACTTATCTTTATTGCCGATTAGAATATCTACGCCGAGCTCCAATAAAGACTCTTGATGGTTCTGCGCACTGCAACCGCATACTACGACTATTGCCTCTTCATTCGCTTTTCTAGCGTGTCTTATCATTTGCCTGCTCTTCGCATCACTCTGATTAGTGACACTACACGTATTGACGATGACTACGTCTGGTACTTGATCCAAGTTACATTGGACATATCCACTCTCTCTAAATTTTTCTTTGATAAAATCGCTTTCATAACTGTTTACTTTACACCCTAAGGTAATTACACAAAACTTCATTTAAACCTCCCTCTAAGAAAAAAAGTTAGAATCATCTAACTAGGTTTTTTTGTAAAACTTTAAGTGCCCTTAAGAACTCTTCTTCGCTTTCATAATCCATCATCACAGCCTTAGGTAAATCTACAAATTCTTGCGTATTGCTCTCTCGACTGTCGACTTTCTGGACTATCAAGTCGTCAAAACCGCTTTCGTACTCGTCGTCGTAATATATGTTGTTATTAGCTCTCTCCAGAAGCTCTTTATAGCTTATGATAGCAGTATTTTCTAGTTCTTTTTCATACTCGGTAAGATCTATCGGTTTAGGCTTATAGTTGAGTTCTAATTCGTCGACTATCTTAGATAGAGGCTTACTCTTATTTTCTACATTTTTAACGCTACTATCTTTTTTCTTCTCCTCGATAAAGTTCTCATCCTCTAACTTTACCATGTAGATTATGTAAATCAAAAACACTATTAAGAACAAAGTGACTCCAAAGAAGAACAGATCACCCCAACTAAAAGATTTGAATAATCCCCCTATAGTTAAGACCAATTTTTCCATATTACCTCTTCCTTAACTAAAAGCACGTGTGCTTTCTATGTAAACGTATTATAGCACACTCTACAATTACTTTGCAAACAACTTACATCCAACTTGACACAGCAGCCTCGACAAAGCTTGACGTATCGTTAAAGATAATGCCGTTTTCACTATATGTCGCGATGCCATAAGATTTACTTATCAGATGATCTATCGGTACATTGAAAAATCTGGATAATTCTATTAAAGTTCCCACATACATGTCGTGTCCTGATATCATATAACTCAAAGTAGAATAAGGTATTTTTGTCTGTTTTGAAAGCACATACATATTTTTTATCTCCTTTTCCTGCATGAGTTCGAACAATTTTTTAGAATTTAACATTTACATCACCTCTAACATTATTTTAAATAAAAAAAGACGTTTTGTAAACGTCCTAAGAGCACTTTAACTATCTTTTGTTAAAATAGTCAAAATTGACTCTATTATGTAACTTCTGGAAATCACAGCTATGTGAATGTTCTCTTTTAGCTCGTCCAAAATTATAGCAATAAGGATTGTTGAGATCGTTCAATTTTCTAAAATCGTCACTCGGATCTACCGCTACACTTTTTAAATTGGCATTAATGTTTCTAATCATATATCTTTCACCATTTTTATTGTGGGCAAAGATTCAAATAAAATTCCAATTTTTAATTATTTTTCGATATCTTACTCAGTGTAAGGGTCTTCCATTGTTCCTGTACCTTTTAATGTAATAGCGTATTCTGGCTTTAGGTTGATAACTGGAGCGACCGCGCCGTTGGTATAATCGATATACGTATTGTAGAGTTCACCATTCTCATAGAACACATGAGCACTACCAACAGCAAAATAGAAAGGCGAGAGCGACCAATAAAATGATCCTTTATATAGGTAATAACTTGAGTTTGCTGTACTACCTGTATTATACTTTCCGCTTCCTGCTGCGACTATTTCATCTGCTGTTATTAGTCCTACTGGATATGTTAAGTCCCCGTTTCCTAATTCCTCATCACTCACTGTGAATGCATCATTCTTTTGTGGACATGTGAACCTAGGTTGTACTTTACTTGCATCTGTATTCCATACATTCGTCCTCGCTGTTGCTCCGTATGCTGTATATTGACTTCCATATCCTAAGCCTGTATCAGCAATATTTCCTGTCTCTGCCGTTCCTGGTGTTGTTCTATCGTTACAGAATCCTACATCGGCTACCTTGTCTCCTAAATTCTTATCTACTATGTTTGTCTTATACCATGAATCTACTAATGTCTTTAAGTCTGAATTTGTCGTATTTGTTTGTGCCTGTACTTTTGATGTACTTGCTTCTCCTTGTGCTCCTCCAAACATCCAACCGACATATTTTGCATCATTATTTTGTGCATTGAATGCTTTTTTTGTATATGCTAGTCTTCCTGTATTTGATACTCCATTCGCATATCCTTGCGTTCCATCAAAGATAATTCTTAGGCTTCCATCTCCGTTTATTCTGATTATTCTCCAGTAGAATCCTGCGAATTTAACATAGTTATTTGTCACTGCGCCTCGATAGTAATAACTCATTCCATAGTCATCTTCCATTGCATATACGCCTTCATCGGTTGTTGCAGGATCCGCAAAAATTGGTGTTCCTTCATTTATTCCTTCTACAGGGTTGCCGCTTAGGATGGCGTCAACTGCTTTAGGGACAAAACCTTTATTTTTTTGATCATCGACTGCTTTAACTGTATTGATAACTCTTACTTGGCCTTCCCAAGTCTTTCCAGCTACATCTTCATAAGTTGTAGTGGAGTTTACCCAAACACGCAAATCGAGTGTTATGGTCTCATCTTTTTTAAGAGAGCCACTAGAGATGATATACGAGTCTCCATATCCGTCGTCGACTGGTACGACATTGTTTTGTTTATTATTAGAAAGGGTGCTGATATTTTCTTTATTCAAAGATATATTTATAAAATTGCTCGAAAAAGAACCGATTTTTGAGCTCAAAATGACATAATAATTTGCCTCTGTATCACATGTATTTTGCATGGTAAATGTATAAGGGCTTACCTTTTGCCCACTGGCATCGCTCATCGATATCGCGTTTGCCAACCTAATCGAATTTCCTTCTTCGAAAGATACGTCGAAACAAGAAGTATTTAAGGTGTTTTCTCCACTCTGAGTTTTAACAGAATAGAAAAAACCGTATGTCGTTGCGCCACTTATCACGATAGTGATCAAAATCATGAGTACAAGTTTTCGTTCAAAAGAGCTTAATAATCCCTTCTTTTTCTTATTTCCGTCCATCAATATCATCCCTTACTATGCTAAATAAATTTTATCATTTCTCTAAGATTATTGCAAGAATAATGAATGTCGAAACAGTCACTATTTTTCTTTCCTACCGAAAAATTCAATCGTCTTTTTGACTTCTACTTCTAGGGGATCTACAAATATCTCATCTAAAGAGAATTCTCTTTTTAGTAAAGACAACTCTGTACATCCCAAAATAAAGGCATCTATTTCTCCAAAAGATCCTATTACCTCATTAAAAAGATTCCTATCTACCGCTTTGCCTGCTTTGATATAGTGATAGATGATATCCATTATTTTATCCTGTATCTCTTCATCGGGAGTAATACACTCGAGTCCGTGTTTTTCTAGGTATTCTTGATACAGATTAGATTTTAGAGTCCCTTTAGTCGCGAGTAATGCGGCTACTCTAATATTTCTTTTTTTGAGTTCGATACAAGTATCTTCGATCATATTAAATATTGGAACACTTGTGATAGATGATAGTCTATCATAGAAAAAATGGGCTGTATTACAAGTGATCAGAATAGCCTTTGCCCCCAATTCTTCTAGCATTTTGACATCGCTTTCTAATTCTTGATAAGGATCAACCGTAGACTCGCCCAAGATAAAAGCCGTGCGATCGGGAACGCTTGCATGGTTTAAAATGATCGCATTGATATGATCTTGATCCTTTTGAACATCAGTTTTCTCGATTAATAGTTCATAAAAATAGGAACTTGCAAGAGGCCCTAATCCTCCTATTACTCCTAAAAAATTATTTATCCTTTTTTTCATAAAAATCTCTTATCTTTTCTTTCAAATTTTCGTCGAATACTCTGCTTTTTAACATAGATATTTCGAATTTATACGGTGGATAGAGTCTCTCTTTATCTTCGTCGTTATTCCCTATATAAGGAGTTTCTAAGATCTTAGGAACATCACTTAGACGTTCGTTCAAAACGACATTTAAAAGATTATTGAACCCTATTGTTCCATACCCTATCAGTTCGTGTCTATCTTTTCTAGAACCTAATCCGTTTTTTGAGTCGTTTAAGTGTAGAACTTTGATTCTATCTAGTCCGATTTTTTCGTCGAACTCGTCTAGATAATCGTCGAATTTAGAGATATCGACTCCACTGTCGTTTAGATGACAGGTGTCTAGACACACTCCTATGAGTTCTTTTTTATTGACTCCATCAATGATAGTTTTTATCTCTTCTATATTGGTACCTAATTCGGTACCTTTCCCAGCCATAGTTTCGAGTAAAACGACGATATTCTCATCTCTTTCTAATACAATGTTGAGTGCATAGATGATGTTTTTTAGGGCATCCATTCTATCTAATCCCACTGCACTTCCAGGATGTAAAACTAAATATTTAACTCCGAGAAGTGAACAGCGTTCTATCTCTTGGATTAGAAAGTCTATACCGAATCGATATTTTTCCAAATCCTTGTTGTTAGCAAGATTTACTATGTAAGGAGCGTGACATACGACATCGATAAGTCTTATTCCGTTTTCCTTCATCATGTTATATGCCTCGATCGTTTTAAAATCGTCAATCGCACTTCTCATCGTGTTTTGGGGCGCGCCTGTATAAAACATGAACGCATTAGCACCATAACTTACTGCCTCTTTGACACTTCCAAGCAACTGCTCTTTTCCAAAACTGACGTGACATCCTATTTTCATATTTACCACCTTTAAAAAATTATACATTAAACCAAGAAAAAAAGCAAAGAACAAACTTTGCTTTATCTACAAGACTCTGTTAATCCACCTACTGTCGACAAAGTAGTATCATCGGATTTGATTTCGTCGATACTGTTCATTACATCATCAGATGTAGTACCGTTATAAGCGTACTTTCCATCTGTTAAATACACGTTATATCCTGTTGCCGTACTGACAGATGAAGAAGGTGTAACTGTAACGAATCCTTTATAACTTCCGCTAGAGCTAATACCTAAATCGGTAAAAGTATAACAAATTTTACCATTATATTTTTTAGAACCTATAGCAGTATCTCCCAAAATTCTTTGCGATTCATATAATTCCATAGCAGATCTCAAAATCTTTTCTCCATACATTTGGAAAGATTTCTTCTGTGCCGAATTCATCGTATTCAAAACAGATGGCACTGCTAGTACTAATATGAGCGCCAATACGACGATAACTGCCAACAACTCTATCAAAGTGAAACCTTTTTTATTCATTTTTTTACTCATCTTAAGATTCTCCTCTACTCTCTATAAAAAATTATAAACTACAAAAATTTAAAAGTCAATATTCTTAAGTCAATAATATAAAAATCTTATTATTTTGCTTCCTGATTGTCGACGATTTTTTTATAAAACTCGTACCTCTTCTTAGATTGTTCTAAATTTTCTTGAAATAACTCGCTGGCTTTCTCTTCGTCTTTAATCTTTAACGCGTTATACCTGACTTCTCCGTTTAGGAATTCTAGATATCGAGAGAAGTTCGGTTCTTTAGAATCGATAGTCAATTTACCATCACTATATCTCATCAATATCGTATATCCACATTCGACTGCCAACTTCTGTTCACGCATTGAACAGTTCATTCCCTTTTTAATCCCCTGCTCTATACATGTGGAATAAGCTATGATTATAGACGGACCTTTATGACTTTCTGCTTCCTTAAACGCTTTGATAGTCTGAAACATGTTTGCGCCCATCGATACGCTTGCAACGTACACATCTGGATACGACATCGCAATCCTAAACAGATCTTTCTTAGGAGTCTTTTTTCCATCGTCTGCAAACTCTGCTATCTGTCCTGTATGACTAGATTTCGAAGCTTGTCCTCCAGTATTCGAGTATACTTCGGTATCTAAAACCAAGATGTTGATGTCCTCTTTACTAGATAAGACGTGATCTATTCCACTAAATCCTATGTCGTATGCCCAACCGTCGCCTCCGATAGCCCACACAGAAGGTTTTTCTAGATAGTCTAAAAGTTCTCTTATCTCTCTTGGGATATCTTCATCCTTGAGTTCCTCGCGAATCTTTTTAGAATTATCAAAATCGTCCATATCGTTTATCCACGATTCGAAAAGTTCTTTCACGACTTCTGTGACACTATCCATGCTATCTTCCATTATCTCTTTTATTCTTCTTCTTATCGCTTTATATCCTCTATATATGCCATATCCGAATTCGGCATTATCTTCGAATAGACTGTTTGCCCAAGGTATCGAGTAAGGTGTACTAGGAACACTTCCACCGTAGATACTCGAACATCCTGTCGCATTGGCTATTAAAAGTCTATCTCCATAGAGCTGGGTCAAAAGTTTGATATAAGGAGTTTCACCACAGCCTGCACAAGCTCCACTGAATTCGAATTTAGGGCTTTCTAACTGAGATCCCTTTATCGTATATTTATCGAACACTTTAGGATTTTTATAAAAGTTAAAAAGCGTATTGGCGAGTCTCTGTCTTTTTAAATCGGATGTTCCAAACATCAAAGCCTTCTTACCCATTCTTCCAGGACATACATCTATACACGCTCCACATCCTGTACAGTCGGCTTCGCTTACACTTATGATATATCTATATTTACCGTCCTCTTCACCGATCAGTGCGACACCTTCCTTGGCATACTTGTCGTCTTTATCAATTATGAAAGGTCTTATCACAGCGTGAGGACAAACCATCGAACACATGCCACATTGGATACAGTTTTCGCTGTTCCAAACGGGAATGTTACTGGCGACATTTCTCTTCTCGAATTTACTTAATCCAGCTTGGAACTCTCCGTTTCTATAAGTCAATAGATCGCTTACCTTTAGGTTGTTTCCTAGTCGAGCATTGATCGCATCTATCACATCTAGCGTCTTCTCTTCTTCTATAGAAGTATTAATTTTTTCTTTGTACGGAATCAAACCGATAATCGCTTCTTTGACACACTTTATGTTTGCGGAGACGACATCCTCACCTTTAGTCTTAAATCGCGATTCTATATGTTTCGATAGAACGTCGACATACTCATCTTCTCCTAAAAGTTTCAGTAGTATCGCTTCGAATACCATGCTGATTTTTCCGTTTAATCCGTTTCTCTTAGATATCTCTAAAGCGTCGATCGTGAATACTGTTATATTTTTCTTAGCTATGTTGTTTTTGTTCTTTGCACTGATCGACAATTTATCGAAGTCGACTTTCGTATTGATGATGATTACTCCGTTTTCAGTGATGTTACTGGTTATGTCGAACTTAGATAGATAATTGTCCATCGTGACAACCAAGATGTTTGGATGCTCCGGATAATAAGGAAGATCTATTCTGTTTCTATCGAATCTCAAATGCGATACGGTAACTCCACCACTCTTTTTAGAATCGTATTCGAAATAACCTTGGACGTATTCTCCATCTTTATTCCCTATGATTTTTAGAAGATCCTTACAGGCACTCACCATGCCATCTGATCCGTAGCCGTAGACGACTAACTCTTTCATTTTTTTCGCTAGCTCGAATTTGTTCTTTTCGAGACTCAAAAAAGTTACGTCGTCTTCAATTCCTATCGTAAAATTGTTTTTCGGATTGTTTTCTAACATCTCATAAATGTCGTATATCTGATTAGGAGTAGTATTCTTACTCGATAGTCCATAACGTCCACCATACACGTCTATGTTGGTGTCTTGACATGCTGCGACGACATCTAAGTATAGTGGTTCTCCTATGCTTCCAGCTTCTTTAGTCCTATCTATTACAGCTATCCTTTTCGTCGATTTTGGAAGACTATCAAACAGGAAATCTCTGCTAAAAGGTCTATATAGGTGTACCACTAAAACTCCTACACTTCTACCGTCCTTAACAAGTTGTTCGACTACTTCTTTTATAGTCCCAGAGACACTGCCCATCGCAACGATTACATATTTGGCATTCTCAGCTCCGTAATAATTAAAAGGTCTATAATCGGTTTTTTGGATTTCGTTGATCTTATCCATGTAGAATTTTACTCTATCTTGAAGTCTTCCGTAATCCTTGTTTCTAGCTTCCACACTTTGGAAATACACATCCTCGTTTTCCGCCATTCCTCGACTTGTAGGTCTATTTATATTCAAAGAAGAATTTCTGAATTCTTCTAAGGCCTTACGATCTATCAGTCTAGCCAAATCCTCATCTTTTAAAATCTTAATCTTGTTTATCTCGTGACTAGTCCTAAACCCATCCATAAAATGTAGAAATGGCATTCTAGTGGAGATGGCAGAGAGGTGAGCTACAGCCGCTAAATCGTGTGCTTCCTGGACGCTCGATGAAGACAACATGGCAAACCCGGTCTGCCTCACGGCATACACATCGGAATGATCTCCGAAGATCGAAAGAGCGTGAGTTGCGACCGTCCTACTGGCAACATGCATCACGGCAGGTAAACCTTCTCCAGCCATTTTATACATATTAGGAATCATGAGAAGAAGTCCCTGACTAGCTGTAAAAGTGCTCGCAAGCGAACCTGACATGAGTGCTCCGTGCATTGTTCCTGCAGCACCTGCTTCGGATTGCATCTCGACGACATCGACAGTTCCACCGAGCAAATTCTTAACTCCTGCAGATCTATATCCGTCGACGAAAGACGCCATCAAAGAAGAAGGCGTTATGGGATAGATACTCGCTACCTCACTAAATTTATAGGCGATATTTGCAACTGCGCCAGATCCATCTATTACTTTTTCCATATATGATTCAAGTCCTCCCTATGTTACTTAAATTATATAATTTAGAATCTTTAATTTCAAGAACAAACATAAAATTAATTATGAATCAAAATAAGATAAGAAACCTTCAAAATTTAGAAATAGATGACTTCATCTGGTATATATATATCTTCATCGTAGTAGCGTCTCTCTATTCTAACAAGTTGGAAAGAGAATATCTCCTATCTGGCAATATGGAAAAATACCGCGAATTTCATTCCATAAATCTAGTCGTTTTGACGATAGGTTTTCTTATCTACGTCTACTTTCTTTATCGAGGTTACGAATTATACCAAAAAAAAAGGGACTATAAATCCACTTTAAATCTGATATCCGCAATACTGTTTTTAGTCGCTGGAGGAATACTTCTCTATCTAGAACTCCAAGGAGGTGATTTAGAAAACGAGTTAGGCATCTAACCGATGTCGTATATCTCTTTTTTTAATTCCTCTATGTTGTCTCTCATCATCGTTTTTATAGTTACTCCGTTTTTGATATCCTCTTCCGTTAAAAGTGTCATACTTCTCAAGACTTTTTTAGTCGCACCTGCACTTATGAGTTCCTTTACGAATGCACTTTCTTCTTGGTTGTCTAGCATGTATATATAAGATACAGTCTTTTCGTTGACTAGCTTTTTAGCCTTCGTTTTGATCGTTTTAGATATTTCCCCATTGGTCTCATCGACATTTGTCACAGTAAAACCATATTTAGATAGAAAATCTAGTGTATCGGAAGCGATCAAAATGTTTGTATCCTTTGCATTATCTGGTGCAGTCTCCAACTGGGCATCGTATGAACTTATCAATACTTTCAAATTTTCATAATTCTTATTTATCTCTTCGATGATATATTTGTTGCTTATATATTCTTCTAAACCGTTTTTAACGTTATGAGCGAGCATCAAATAGTCGCGTGGGTTGAGCCAAAGTTCTTCCATCGAATGGTTATACTCTAATCCCTGACTTACGTCGATTATTTTTAATTTCTTATTCGAATTCAGTAGATCTCTAGCGATACCCTTTTCATTAGATAATCCGTTATATACGAATATAGCGCCGCGAGAATACTCTTCGATCTGTTTTTCGTTTAGTGTGTATTCATCCAAATTAACTTCGGCTGGAAAAATAGATTTGACGTTAGAATTATATCCATATAATTGTTCAGTGACAAACTGAACTGGGTAAACCGTAGTGTAGATATCTACTCCTTCTAAATCGTCTCTTTTAAAACAACCGGTCATAAAAATCGTAATAGTTAAAACTAAAAATACCTCTTTAATAAACCTTTTAAGCATCAATCGTTCCCTACTTTCTTCATAAGTAATTTTACTATAAAACGTCCTCTTTGTAAAACTAAATTTCCTCCCCTTAAGTAAACTAAAAAAATAAAACTTTAAAAACCCTCTTTATATGTAGTATAATATTTAAAGGTGATACTATGAAATTCTTAGAAAAATACGGTATTTATTTGAAAGATCAAAATCAACTTTTGACAGCACTTACTCACACCTCTTATTCGAATGAACACGGTTGTGAAAATTACGAACGTCTAGAGTTTTTAGGAGACGCCGTATTGGAACTGATCACTAGTGAATACTTTTACGAAAAAAAAGATTTCCGCGAAGGAGATATGACAAAGATAAGATCCCGCTACGTATGTGAACATGCGAACTACGAATACGCTAAAAAGGTAGGTTTTATTCCCTACATACGTGTAGGTAAAGGTCAAATAAACAACGTAAACGAGACGATAATAGCTGATGTCTTCGAAGCAATATTGGGAGCAGTATTTTTAGAATATGGATATGAAGTTAGCAAAAAATACATCCTGGAAGTCATAACTCCATTCATCGAAGAAAATCGCATTTTCTATAGTGACTATAAATCTCTTTTGCAGGAGATGATCCAAACGACTCGTAAATCTCTAGAATATAGGGAGATAGATGAAACGGGACCAGCTCATGATAAGACGTACACTTTCGAGGTTGTAATCGACGGAATAATCTATGGACGAGGAAAAGGAAAGAGTAAAAAAGAAGCTGAACAGATGGCTGCAAAAGATGCCTACATGAAAGCTTGTAAAAAATGAGGAGTTGAACACCATGCAATTAAAAAGTATAAAAGCTTACGGCTTTAAATCGTTTGCTGATAAGATAGATATCGAAGTTAAAGAAGGAATAACCGGAATAGTTGGGCCAAACGGAAGTGGTAAATCGAATATAGTCGATGCAGTAAAATGGGTTTTAGGTGAACAATCTGTAAAGGCTCTGAGAGGTGCAAACGCGATGAGCGACGTCATCTTTCAAGGAAGCGCTAGTAGAAAACCACTTTCTCGTGCGAGTGTCACTCTCGTCTTCGATAACGAGGATCACTATTTAAACAGCGATTTTAAGGAGATAGAGATCAAAAGAATAGTCTACTCTTCTGGAGAAAATGAATATCTTTTAAATAACTCGCGTGTTAGACTTAAAGACATCACCGATCTATTTTTAGATTCGGGTGCCGGTAAAGAAGCGTTCAGTATAATTTCTCAAGGAAAAATCGGCGAGATATTAAACGGCAAGCCTGAAGAACGACGTGCAATTATAGAAGAAGCTGCGGGAGTTTTAAAATACAAAAAAAGAAAGATCGAAAGTTTAAAAAAACTTGAGAAAACCAACGACAATCTATCGAAAATAGATTTGATAATAAACGAGTTATCTGTAAACTTAGATCCACTAAGAGAACAAGCTGACAAAGCTAAAAAGTACGAATCGTTTAAATCAGAATTGGAGTCTATCGAGATAGCTCTCTTAGTAAACGACATAACTAACATTAATGACGAATACGAAAGATTAAAAGTCGCTGCCGAAAACCTGCGCAATGATATTCAAAAAATCGAATCTTCGAATTCAAAAGACGACGCAAATCAAGAAAAACTCAAACTGGAGCTCTTGAAGATAGAAAACGAAATCGGAGTACAGAGTCAAAACCTATTAAAGGTTACAGAAGAACTCTCAAGTCTAGAAGCTAATAAACAGCTAATCGTAGAGAGAAAGAAATATGAAGTCGACGATGTCAAACTAGAAAGCAACATCCTAAACTTGAAAGAAGAGATCAAATCTCTCGAAAATACACTGGCTAGCCTAAAAGAAGATGTGAATACAGTAGATGAATCCTTAAAAAGAGCAAGAGAAAAAAGAAACAATTTAGAAATAGATCTCAAGAAAGTTCTCGCAACTAAGGGAAACATTTCGAGTGAAATAGTTTTAAACAATCGCTTACTTAGTGAAACAAAAAATAAAATAGATATCATGAATGCCAACTTAGAAAACGATTCACTTCTCCCCTATGCTATTAAATCGGTTATCGACAATCCGAGACTTAAGGGATTACATGGCACCTTTGGAAGTCGAATCGAAATAGAAGATTCATACACAACTGCGATCGACACCGTTTTAGGTTCCATGCAAAATGTCGTCATATGTGACGATGAATCGAGTGCTAAAGAAGCGATTAAATTTTTGAAGGAAAACAGATTGGGAAGAGTCACTTTTTTCCCACTAAATATAATTAAATCTAAATATTTAGACGAAATAACTTCCAAAAAAGTTAGAGAAGATTCGGGATTCGTAGGAATCGCATCCGACTTGATCTCATATGATACAAAATACAAAAACATCGTCCAAAACCTTCTCGGAAACGTAATCGTCGTAATGGATATCGACTCCCTAAACAGAATAGGAAAACTGATAAACTATACCTATCGTATAGTCTCTTTAGACGGCGAGATCTTGCACACAGGTGGATCTCTGACGGGTGGATCGCTAAAGACGAATAAAAATCCGCTAACAGAAAAGAAAAATTTAAAGGCGATGATGGAAGACGCTTCTAGAATAGAAGAATCTCTAAAAAAGAACGAAAGCCTACTCTTAGAACAGGAAAAAGATGAGACATTGATTAGGGAAAAACTTAATGCCGTCGAAAGTGAGATCATCTCCCTAGATGAAGCCAAAAAAAATAAAGAGTTGTACTTACAGAATATCGAACTGAACATCAAGAATAAAAATAACGAATTAAAGGGAACGAAAAGTGTAAAAGCTAGTAGCTTAGATAAAGAGTTAGATGAGACGTTAGATAAATATTACGCTAAAGAAAAGACTAAAAATACAGTCGTTGCTAACCTCGAAAAACTAAAAAGTAGAAAATCTGAACTCAACACTGAACTATCTGAAATAGAACTCCAAAATCGTAAAACGAACAGTGAATACAACAAAAAGGTAAACGACCTAAAAGACATCGAAATCAAGTTGGGTAAACAGGATATAAAATTAGATAACCTACTTTTGAGACTTACCGACGAATATAACATAACCTATGAAAGAGCAAAGATGACTTACGAGATCAAAGAAGACATCGAGAGTGATCGCAGTAAAGTTCAGACACTTAGAAAGAGCATTCGCGAATTAGGAGAAGTCAACTTAGGTGCTATAAGTGAATTCGAAAGAATCAATACGAGATATGAATTTTTAGATAAACAAAAAACAGATTTAAAAGAATCTATCGATAACTTACTCGGTATAATCGACGAGATGGATAGAACTATGGAAAGCGAATTCAAAAGTACCTTCGATAAAGTAAACTCCGAATTCAAAAGTGTCTTCTCACATTTATTTAAAGGTGGTAATGGTGAACTCATTTTGACAGAGCCACTAAACATCTTAGAAACAGGTATCGACATAATTGCAGAGCCTCCTGGAAAGAGATTAAAAAACATCACTCTCTTAAGTGGTGGAGAAAAAACTTTGACAGCTATCGCCCTACTATTTGCCATCCTTAACGTAAAAGTAGTACCGTTTTGTATACTAGACGAGGTTGAAGCAGCATTAGATGAAGCGAACGTCGATACTTTTGGTACTTATTTAAAAGAATACGAACATAAGACACAATTCATCGTTATTACCCATAAGAAAAAAACTATGGAATATGCCAATACTTTATACGGAATAACGATGCAAGAATCTGGAGTATCGAAACTAGTAAGTGTCAAATTAGAAGGAATAGAAAACTAAAAGAGAAAGATTCAAGATCTTTCTCTTTTTTCGTGCTTATTTATAAGAAATTATTTTTCTCGAAATACTCTCGTTCTCTAATACTTTAAGTGGATTTTCATAGGTGAGCATTTTTACGTACTCTTCCCCTACAAATTTTTTAAGTTTCTTTAAAGACTTTCCGACTTTGTCGACGTCTCCTACTCGATGGAAGTCTGTTGCAATAAAAGTTACCAACTGTTCTTTGAGTAGCTTTTTCATAAGCTTTTTTGCCGACCTGCCATAATTTCCTATGATGCTAGAAAGATTGCACTGTAGTAGACAATCGTACTCCAAAATGTTCTCTAATTGGCTAAAATCGTTTTGGATAAAAGTATATCTCTCAGGATGGGCGATGATTGGAACTATCCCCATTTCGTTTAAATCACATATTACGTTTTCCATATATTGTAATTTCTGTCTCAAAGGAAACTCTATTAACATGTATCTACTTCCGTTTAAAGTGGTGATTTCGCCCTCTTGTAAGAGCCTCTTGATAGTGTTACTGTCGGTTATGAACACTTCGTTACCCAAATAAAGCTTGATGTCCAAATCGGCTACTTCTGTTCTCAACTTTTCTAAAAGATTTCTTCTAGCCTCGACATTTGCATTGTAATCGCTTTCCACTATATAATGGGAAGTTAAAACGATGGAATCGATTCCGTGCGACTTCAGGTATTCTATATTTGCTCTTGCCGCTTCGAAAGACTTCGCTCCATCGTCTACTAGTGGTAAACTGTGATTGTGTATGTCTACCATTTTATTCATAATAATGTCCATAGTATTTGCTCTTGTTAGTATTGGTCCTATTTAGAACGATACCCATAATATTTGCATTGACGTTATCGAGGTTCTTCTTAGTATCCTCGAGAAGTGTCTTAGAAGTCTCTTTATAAGCCGTTACGACGATTACTCCATCGACTAGAGTACTCATGACTAGAGAATCAGCAAGTCCATTTATAGGTGCTCCATCGAAAACTAGAATATCAAAATTGTTAGATAGAGATGCGATCAATCTTTTGTTCTTTTCTGAGTTCAAAAGCTCACTAGGATTAGGTGGCGTTACACCCTTAAACATCAAATATAGATTTGGAATTTTCGATTCGTTTATATAAGAACGATATACTTGCCCTACATCCTCTAATAAGAGATTAGATAGTCCTTTTTTGTTAGGGAATCCAAATATGTGATGTTGTCTTCCTCTTCTTATGTCGCAGTCTACCAACAATACTCTGCTTCCACTGTTTGCAAGAGCAACAGCTAAATTCGATGCTACAAAACTTTTTCCCTCACCTGGCACACTGCTAGTTACCAATATCGTTTTAAGTTTTTTATCGATTGAAGAAAACTGCAAATTAGTTCTAAGAGTTCTGATCGCTTCGCTGATTCCAGATTTAGAATCTGAACAGATGATCAAATCTTTTCCCGAAGTAGAACCGATCTTATCGTGATATTTAGGTACTGAACCGAGAATAGGAACTTTGAGACCCTTTTCGATTTCTTCTTCACTCTTAACTGTATCGTCGAAATAGAAACATATCGCGATTATCAAACTGCTCAGTAAGAATCCGATTCCTGTACCTATGACGATCTGTTTTAATACGTGAACGTTGTAAGGCTCCTCATCGACTGTAGCTTCATCTATGATACTTACGTTTTCGATGTTATAGATTTCGACTATTTCTGTTTCGAAGACGCTTGCGATCTGTTTAGCTATATTTTTAGAAAGTCTCTTATCCTCGTTATAGACGTAGATGTTGATAATCTCTGTATCTTGAACACTGTTTACTTTGACATGACTTTTCAAATCTTCATAGCTTATATCTAAACGCATATTACTTATTACTTTGTTCAAGATCAACTTACTCTGAATTATTTCTCGATATGTCGATACTAGATTCTTATTTATATTTATGTCGTTCTGTGTAATCGATGAATTATCTTCAGAATTGTTTACTAATACCAAACTAGTTTTCGATTGAAAGACCGGAACTTGAATTCTATAGGTAAATATTAGACTTGCAATCAATCCTAAAAAAGTCAATATTACTACAAAAATAATTTTATTCCAGTAGTAGTTTAGGAACTCTAAAATGTTAAATTCTTCCATACTCTACTCCCCTTTATTATACTGTAAATACTTTACCATAAGTACATATAAAAATCAAGGATCTAATAATAAAAAAAGAGACTTTAATAGTCGCTTCTTCTATCTTGACCGACAGTGCTATCATCATCAGTCGTCAAATATTTTAAGAATAAACCTTGCGCTATGGCATCTCCTTTTTTAAACGTTACAGCTTTGTCTCCTTCATTTTGTATTCGAAGCCACATGTGACCTTCGTTGTCAGCATTGTCATAATAATCGGCATCGATTATTCCTACTTGATTGCACAATCTGATATTGTACTTAAATCCCATACTGCTTCTGACTATTAACATTAAAACTTCGTCGTCTTCAAAATAGGATTTTAATCCTGTTGGAATCTTCTTGATCTCATTAGGATTAATAGTAAAATCTTCTAAAATATATATATCATAACAAGCTGTTCTCATGGAATCTCTCTTCGGAAGTTCATACTCCCTATATAGATTTTCATTCTCTGATATATCCTTTTTAAATTGTTCAAAACTTATCTTTTCAAATCCTCTTCTTTTCATAACTTTACTCCTTCTAGTTTTTTTAAATATTTTACTTACCATTTTTGTAAATAATATTCCACACATCGCTCCTGTCGTATCGATAAATACATCGAACACTCTCGCGGTTCTGCCGTGTGAAAACAACTGGTGTACTTCGTCGCTGCAGGCAAATAGGAAAGAAAAACAGATTGCCCATAACAGCGGATATTTAAGATTATATGTCGACAGCAATAGATATGCTACGAGTCCTAGTACGAAATAAATCGCAAAGTGAGCTGTCTTTCTAACTTTAAATCTAGAACTGTTTACTATCTCATTCTTTCTTGAGGCATTGATCTTTGTGTCAGTAATACGTTCATATTTATCTATTACTTTAACAGTAAATTTATCGCTTATCGCAACACTCTTAGAGCCATTTTGACCTGAGAATAAAAATATAGTTAAAGATATCGTAAAGAGCAAAATACAAAGAATTGCTCTTTTAATTCTCATCCAAAACTCCTTTGATTTTCTCTTTAGCTTTATTTACGCTATCGAGATTAGGCTCCATGACATATAATTTACGATTAGAACCCATGCTATATGTATAGTTGCTGCTGTTATAACCATCTACTGCTATACTGTTTATTTCCCATTTTGGCATTTTATCGAGTTGAAACCTTATGAGGGAAGTTATCTTATCTACAGGCATACTCGTTTGGAATGTTCCATCTAAAGTTTCTAATATGTCGTTATACTTGTTCATGAGCACTTCAGAACTAGTAAGTTTATCTATAATGGCAGTTATTACTTGCTGCTGATTTTCACCTCTGTGTCTGTCACCAGATGCATAAGCATATCGTTCTCTTGCATAGGCAAGTGCTGCTTTTCCATTGAAATGGTTCAATCCCTTTACTACGCGAACACTTCTATCGGTATGTGGAGTAAACGCTTTGTCGGAAATGACATCGATTCCCCCTATTACATCTACCACTTTTATCAAAGTGTTGAAGTTAACTCTCAGATAATAGTTAATTTTTGTATCATATAGATCTTCTAATGTCGTAACGCTCTTTTCGATTCCATACACACCTGCATGTGTGAGCTTATCTTTTAGCCCTGTCGTTCCATGGAGCTGAACGTAATAATCTCTAGGTGTATTTACGATCAAAACTTTTTTACTATTAGGATTTACGACTACTAACTGATTTACGTCGCTTCTTCCTCGAACCGATTTTACTTTTCCGTATTGGTCTATACCACTTATGTACAAAATAAACGATTCCTCTGAAACTTTTACATCTTTATCGGATGGTTTTATCTTATTAGATATTTCGACGTTGAATTCATAAATGATCTTTATTTTATCTTCAAAGTCTTCTATTTCATCTTTTGCAAGAGCGAGATGTCCACTTTCTAAAACTATAGCATCTACTTTTCCTTCTAAAAATGACTCTGTCATTAAACTGAAATCTTCTTCTACTCTCTCTTTAAACTCGATTTTTAGATTAGCCTTTAATACATCGTTGTAGTCGTCCTTTAAATATGAAATCGACTTTTCTTTGAGATCATCAATTCGATCAAAATTAGAATCTTTTAAAGTGAGTACTGAATAAGAAAGAAAGTCTTTTTTAACTTGTGTTCCCTGTAAAAACTTTTCAGTATTTTGTAGATAAGGAGTTGCAATTATCGACACACCAGAAATCACGATCAAACATATAACTCCTAAAGTCTTTATGATTCTACTTCTCTGTTTTATACTTATAAAAGATAACACTAGCCAGACTATGGATATCGCTAGCGATATCAGTGCAAAATATTTAAATGGCAATACGTTTAATTTAAATATTTTATATTCAAATTTAGCCAATATTACAAGACTTACTACGACGGATAACATACCAATAATGTTAAAAATATTAAACTTTTTTCCTCTATCCCTTTTTTCGATACCTGGAGTTGAAGACACCCATTTTTCTTCTGTCTCATTTCTACTTTCCTGCTTAACTTTATTTTTTATTAATTTAGCCTTAGCGTTAGACATTTTATAATCACCTTTTTTCTTAATTCATTTTTTTATCGCTTTTTTGAAAGAAAAGCAAATACATTTCTATTGAGATATGCGATAGTAAATATTAATATCAGACTGAGACAAATAGTAAGTACATTATATCCTATATAATAAATTCCTGCACTTATTATAAATAAAACTATTATCGTTGCGACATTTCTAACATTAATCTTTAAATTTATATATTTCTTGACATCTATATATCTATATATACTCATCGACAAGAATGCGATTATCGTGCTTATGATTGCGGCATATATTCCGATAAGCTTGACAAATAGTACATTTATCAAAATATTTAGTAAACCCGAGTAAAAAGATGTCTCTGCGACCTGTTTGGTCAATTTTAAAGATACATAGATACTACCTATAAACGACACAACTATGTTGAACAACATGCCGATTAATAAAAGAGGTATGTATTGATACGCTTCTCTAAATTCGGTACCCACTAAAATGTCAAAAATAAGAGGCATAGACAATATCAACAGTATACAAACCGATGAAAAAAGTTTTATTATGACATCGAATATATCGCTGAAGAATGCATCTCTATCGTCATCTTTAATATGGATAGATGCCGACTCAGTCCAAGATAGATTGAAAACGTTGAAGACTTGGATCAATATGTTAGAAAACTTATTCGATACAGCATATATGCCGTTTACCGCCATTCCTAAAAAGATAGTTATGATCGTTCGATCGGATACGTTTATTATCCACCAAATTAACCCGTTTGGCACAAGAGGTAAAGAATACTTTAAAAGTTCTCTCTCTGTTTTTTTGTCTCTTGCTTTTATATCTATCAATTTATATAATTTACATCTGAAAAATAGATATATCGTCGCAATCAGATTAGCTAGTGCTGAAGATAAAAGCATCCCTTCTATTTTAAATTTCAAGAAGATTAAAAATAATATGTTTAAAAGAACAGTTGAAACTCCAGCTATTACACTTGCACAAGAATAGCCGACGTTATCTCCATTACCTCTGGCAATTTGCAACAAGACGTTTGAGGTCATCGTAAATATTATACACAAAAGTATATAAATTCCATGAGGTATTTTTACGAATAAATTTAAAACAGTAAATATAACTACGAAAGCGATGAGCTGCAAGCATAATCTTCTCAGTCCCGAAGTGACTACCCTCACCCTTGCTTTCTCATCTTCTCTAAAGTCGATCAGATTTCTAAACAGTCCCATCTCTATCTGTAAAGTTATAACTGGTACAAATAAAGCTACATAGGTTATGATGAGATCGACTGTTCCATACTCTGAAGAACTTAAGACATTCGTATATAATGGCATGAGAAAAAAAGATAAAAATTGTGTGCACACTTTACCTAATAATATAATAAATGTGTTTTTCACTAAATCTTTTTTCTTGCTCATTTAGTAGTATATCCTCTCTAATCTTCGATTATTTTTAAGATCGATGAAATGTTTTTTTCGATCGATGCTTCAATTTCATCTTTGATATTGCGATTTAAGAAACTTGCGTCCAATCTCGTAATAGCATTTTTTACATCTTCAAAATGATCTGTCAATTTTAGGCAGCATTCACTTTTACCTATTTTTCTATAGAACTCATCTACCTTGGGATTCCAAGAAATCGCTATCGTTGGTATATCGTACGAATAGGCGATTATCAAAGAATGTAATCTCATCGATATCGTCTTCTCGTATCTATTAATACACTCGACCAATTCTTTAGAAGAAGTCGGCTGCTTAGCAATTCTCTCGTTATCAATTTCTAAACTTTTGAGAATCTCTAAAGAAAAATCGTAATCTTCGATACTACCGTTACAAAATATCTCATAATCTTTCTTTTGACTTTCCAAAAAGGATATCACATTTCTCCAAAATGTCCGCTGTACTTCGCGAGATATGTTTCTATCTAGCATGATGCCCACTCCGAATTCCTTCTTTTTTAAAAGAGGGACGTCGTATATTTTATGAGACAAAAGAGCTGTATCGAATGTATCGTATACTTTTTTTATATTTCCTTCGTAATTTTTAATCACCTCGTAGTGATCTCTCATGGAAATATATTTAGTAGCTTCACTGTGTACAATTCTTTTTAAACTTTTCTTTTCATATAGACTATCGATATTAGAACATCCACAGGCATTAAAGATAACCTTTATGCCCTTTTTTTCTGCATAAAGGACGACATATAAAATCTGTTCTAAAAAGCTATCCATGAAAAGTTGTCCCCCTGCAAAAAGTATGCAATCGGGCTCGAACTCTATAACTAGAGTTTTAAACGCTTTTTTAAAATTTTCTATCGTCTCTTTTAATGTATTACCATAGACGAAAATTCCAAACATTTTAAACACTTTTTTAATAATACTTTTAAAACTCTTTTTATAGTTCGACGCATTGTGAAACTTTTCACTACTATCGATCTGCTTCCTGCCCGAAAGATCTAACGATTCGATCTCGAATTTGTCCTTTAAGATGCTATATACTTGATCGAATATGACTGCATCTCCTAAATTAGGCGAGTACTTCTCGCTGATGATCAGAACTTTCTTCACATATCTCACCACTTTTCTTATTTAATCCGCATATCAAAAGTAACATCAAAACTAATTCTATACCAGAATTTATGAGAATCGACTCTGTCGTCAATGCTACTAAAACGTATAGCCAAAATATGTTAATCGGTAGCTTGTTGTCGACTTTTTGGATGGAAATTTTATAGATATTAATTATGAGCATTACGAAAAGTACAGATCCCACTATTCCGAATTGACCTATATAATACGCCAATCCAGCATCTCCTAATACCGATAGTTCGTTTCCACTTTCGACCCAATAATATGGTATATGGATGAAATCATAAACTAAAGAATTAGATACTGCAGATATATGAGATGCAAAAGATGCAAATCCACTTCCAAAAGGGAAACATGTTTTTAAAAGAGTCAATGAACCCTTATACAGTGCTTCTCTAGGAGAAGAACTATAAGAAACATACAACAATATCTTATCTAAAGCCGCTGTCAAAGCGATACCAGCGCCACCTATATAATACAGTACTTTATACTTTTTAAAGGCTTTACCAAAGTAACGGATGAAAAGATATAAAGCGGCGATTACAACTCCCTTTGTTCTCATTGTCAAAAGTATGATTAAAATCAGCATCAGTTCATATACGATTTGATTTTTGTCCTTTTTGAAACTATAAGAATCTATTAAGACCAACATGAAAAGAGACGATAGTACCAAGTAAGTTGGATGTGAGAACATGAACATATATGGTCTAATTCCGTTTCTGATCTCATTTTGGGACATTCCGATATCTTTAAATATGCTAATTATTCCAAAAAAGAAAATCGCGATGACTATTAGTCTTATGACTTTCATAAACCCATCTGTTATGTATTCAGATATCTTCTCATCGTAATCTAAATTCTTTAAGAATATGAACGCTAAAGGAAATTTACAAAATCCCACAACATCCTTGATGATATGTGAATATCCTGATACATACTCGAATATGAAATTACCCAGTAACCCTATCGATATCATCACGGCGATTACTAGATACATAAAGAAATAATTTTTTTTAATCGGCGTTTTATTTTTCAGAAGAACGATGATACTCACTGCAATTATTGATAATTCCAACAGTTCATCCCAATAGCTGAAAAACGAAGGTAATGGAAGTATATTAAAGAATACGTTATTAAATAAAACGAATATGATAACTAATTGAACAAAAAATTTTTTCATACCATACCTCATTTAAATATTTTTTTAATCTTATTGACGTTTTTTTGCCCAAGTATATTCACTATAGTTCTTTTAAGCCTCGTCTTCTTTGGGGTCCAAGTAGCACTGTAATGGTGGATAGAAAAAGTCTCTGCACAGCTCA
Source organism: uncultured Bacilli bacterium (assembly GCA_910587535.1). GTDB lineage: Bacteria > Bacillota_I > Bacilli_A > RF39 > UBA660 > RUG11867. The sequence goes on along the minus strand of CAJUKM010000002.1, from coordinate 20,266 downwards.
AATCTTTACTATCACCGGGTGCTATCGGATCGAAATATTTCGGTGGAAAAATCGTCGTGTCGATATCTTCTAAATAAATTTTTTCTTCACTATATTCATACCCGTGCTTCTTGAGCACTAAAGTATTCAAAATGGGACAAGCGATATCTTCTCTTTTATCGTTATTGAATACAGTATTGTCGTATAAATCCAACATCTCTTTTAATATTATAGAACCCTTTTCTCCACCGAATCCTAGACCAGTAGCAACTAAACTCCCGTCTTGCTGAACGGCAAAGTAGCACTTCTCTTCTAAAAGAGGATCCAAATTTTTTAAAACTTCGACATCGGTATCTAGATAGATTCCACCGTTTTCATATATAATTTTCAACCGAGCATAATCCGAGACGAATGCCCATGCCCCATTTGCATAAGCATCTTTGACGAATTTACTGCACTCGATATCAAAATTTGTCTCATTCCATTCGACGATTTCGTAATCTGGGCACTTTTTTTTCCAAGAATCGATACATTTTTTAGCTAATGGAGGAAGAGGTTTTCCACCGAACCAACAATAATGTATTTTTTTAGGTATCATGTATATCACCCTCGCTATAAATTTTTATATAGTTTTTGATAATTCTCTATAAATACTTCATAACTGTATTTTTGAGAAAAGCTCTTCAAAGCCTCTTTTTCTAAATTTTCTCTCTTTTCCACATCGTAACATAATTCTTCAATTCTGACTTTAAGTTCTTCGACGTTATCTTTCTCAAACAATAATCCGTTTGTCCCATCGACGATTTCATTATTTCCTTCTATATCGGAAACAATAATAGTTTTGCCTACTGAAAAAGTTTCGATCGGCGTAAGAGGAAATCCTTCCCATCTAGAAGACAGTACTACAAAGTCCATCGCTTTTATCAGTGCAAATATATCTTTTCTAAAACCTAAAAATATTATGTTGTCCTGTATTTCGAGGTTTGCTACTTGTTGTTCTAACTTCTCTCTATCTTCGCCATCGCCGATGATTACCCCATAGACATTTCTGTCTCTCTTAATTATTGACGAAAGAGCTGAGACGAACACATCCATTCCCTTTTGTTCACTTATTCTTCCAACTGTTGCAACGAATATTTTATCTTTTTTATCGCGAATAAACTGATCGTTTGGCGTATCTATTCTTTCTGGCCTTTCGACAGAGTTATAAATGACATCAACTCTATTTTCATCAATCCCATAAAATCCAGTTAGATTGCTTTTTACTCCATTACCTACGGCGACGACCTTAGAACCTTTAAGAGCATATCTGAGTAATCCTCTTTTATTATTAAATACGTTATGAGCTGTATAAACTCTTTTAAAACTTCTATTAAAAATATTTAAAACTCTACTATAAAATGCTGCCATTCTATGATGAGAATGTACTACGTCTATATTTTCACTTTTGATAACTTTCTTAAGTATTAAAAATGTTCTTAAAATTACTATTGGACTTTTGCTGTCGATATCTGGTATGACGAAATGCTTAATGCCATTTTTCTCTAACTCTTCGACGTGTGCTCCACCAGTAGACGCAACAAACATCGCCTCTTCATGAGCTTCTTTGCATATCTGGTACACGACTTTTTCGGCACCACCCTGTCCCATTGTACGGGAAATGTGTAAAACTCTCACGCTTTAGGTCCCCTTCTATGTTTTTCTTTAAAAACGCTAGTTATGAATTTACTATTACCTAAAAAATATCTCTTAAAAAGTCTTTTAGGTTCTTGCATTACTCTAAATAACCACTCTAAATTCATCTTTTGCATCCATTTTGGTGCTCTAGGTATGTTTCCCGATATGACATCAAAACTCCCTCCAACTCCCATAAATACGCAGTTTAAACCTTCGTTTTGCAAAAATTCTATCAGATACTCTTTGATAGGTGAAGTGATACCTACGAACACAAAATCTGGGTTTACTTCTTTTAACTCTAAAGCGATCTCACTCCAATTTTCTTCTTTAAAATAACCATTATGTATTCCTTTTACATTTAGTTTAGGATGCCTTTCTAAAAGAACATCTCTAGTCTTTTCTACGACTTCCTGCTTTGCACCTAAAAGATATATGGAATAATTCTTTTGTTCACTTAAAACGACTAAGTCTTGCATCAAATCTATTCCTGCAACTCGCTCTGGAAGTGGTTTCTTTAAATATTTGCTAGCGAGAACCACCGAAGCTCCATCAGCATTGATAACTCCACAACTATTTACTATTTTCTTCATGAGTTCATTCTGTCCAACTTCGTTTATTTTGTCGGCATTTACTCCCATCAGATGAAGCGGAGTTTTCGTCTTTACATACTTCTCTACTAGAGATACTGTTTCACTAGCAGTTAACACATCTATCGTCGTATCGAGTATACAAATTCGCTCGTTATCTCCCAAAATTTTTTCTTGTTTTACATCTTCTTCTCTCATAATACTAATCCCCTTCTAAACAAAAAGACTATACACACGAAAATACTTATCATGCATATAGTCATATTATAATAGTTCTATACCCTAATAGTCAATTTAAACTAATGAGCATCTAAAGTATCTTTTATTCTTTTTATTTTGCACCTTTTCTACCGAGAACGACTTTAAAAGTTTTAAGTATGATTTTAAAGTCATCTTTTAAAGAACGATCCTTGTAATAACGGCAGTCGATTGCACATCTTTCTCTAAATCCTATGTTACTGCGACCAGCTACTTGCCATGGTCCAGTAAGTCCTGGAGTCATCTTAATAATTGTAAAATAAGTAAGTCCCATGTCTTCGATTTCCATAGCTAAATAAGGTCTAGGTCCTACCAAACTCATATCTCCTAAGAAGATATTGATGAGCTGAGGCAGCTCATCAATAGAAGTTTTTCTGATGAATTTACCTATTTTAGTGACACGAGGGTCATTTTCCAATTTTTTCTTAGTAGTATATTCTTCTTTAATAGCGGGATCGTTTTCCATGAGTTCCATAAGCACATCTTCAGCATGATCGACCATGGATCTAAATTTATATATTCTAAACATCTTACCGTCTTTACCTATTCTCTTTTGATCGAGAAAAACAGGTCCCTTAGAATCCAACTTGATTAAAACTGCTACAATCAACAATATAGGTGCCACCAATATCAACCCTATACCAGATAAAATGATATCTGCTGCTCTTTTAACTATGAGATATAGGTGCTCTGGTTTAACAGCAGTATTAATTCTAGTCTCAACCCTACTTTTACTCAAACTTTCTTCAAACATAAAAATCTTACCCCTTTCTCGTTTAATGAGGCATATCCTAACACAGAATTACATTTTTTGCAAGTTTTTAACTGCATTTCCATATAATTCCAAATTAGAAAGCCCTAAACTCTCTTCTAGTAAGAACATTATCTCATAAAAATGGTTCGACAAAATAAAAAAAAGACACACTTTACACAAAAGTTTGCAATTTTTTTACACCTTCTTTTTAAGATCTCGGATTTAATCTAAAAGATTTAAAATCTTCTTTAATTCCCGTTTGACAATTTTCGAACAGATCTCGATTAGCAAAATATCTTTTTCTAAAAATCTCTCTGTTAGCTTCTTCTCTAAATATCATCTTCAAAAAGATCTCTAACACTTCCTGTTCCTCTTTCGCCTCGTCTAGAGCGTGTAAAAGCTCATACTTATCCGGGCTCATAGGTAAACGCGATAATTTTCTTGCTGTAAAAAACATATTACCGAACAATAAAATGTTTTGTATCATTATATCTGCATCATCATCTCCGTTGGGTATTCTTATCTCGACAGTATTTTTTTCTTTACTTCCAATGTTCAAGACGTTAAGTGCATCTGCCTTTTTATTAGAGATTTTCTTTACACTGCGTATAAAATCGTCAACTTTAGGCGACTGGTCGATCTTTTCTATAATTTCAGAATATCTTCTACTAAAAGGAGTCGCATACTTATATATAAAAGGTCTAGGCGTGGTACCTTCTCTATTGGCAATTATGAATAATATTCTTTCTACTTTAGTATATATGTAAAAAAAATAATACCACGCTTCATAACAATCTAGAAAGCTTGCATCAAAATGTAAATGATTTGAGCACTGATAATTAGGTTTTAGTCCACTATTTTTAGCATATCGACACACCGAGTATATGCTCTCTAAATCTTTTCTTCTAAAATACATTTTGTCAGAAGTAAATTCGATTCCATCGTCGACTGTAATTTCATCTTTGATTTCAAATCCGAAGATATAGCCACCTTTTTTAGCGAGACTTTTTGCTATACAACCAGTCATCTCTATTTCCAAACCGTGTGCAAGCTCATGAGGAAGAGCGTCTTTTAATCCATCAAATATATGAAATTCTGAATCGTAATTCTTTTCAGATTCATCATTATCTATTAAATCTTTTTCTATTTCTATCGCTTGCGATCTAATACTTTCAGAACTTATAGATTTTATTAATCCCTCTATTTGGTATCTAGGAATAATAGATCTGTTTTCATCTAAAAATCTTATTTTTAATTCGTCGTATGGGCAATAGCGCAACATAAAACATTTCCTCGCTAAAGAAACATCAGAGTTTAAGTATCTACATATATCTTCTTCTGTAAGCATACTAGCTAGGGTAACCCTATATTCGTTTCTAGAATATATCATCGAGATAATTTTAATTATCATCTCAGAACAATCTAAATTCATTCCTATGTTGAATAACATCTCTTCGTCGCTAGAATAAGATTCGATGTGTTGTATTTGCTTATTTTTGTCTTTAAAAGATGCTATTATATAAGATATTAATGTGCGAGAGCCTACTGAATTCAGAAGACTCTCTAGTTTTAAATCGTCCAAAGTTTTAAGTCTATCTAAAATCTCAACAGTAACGACATTTTGATGTTGTACTAAATGTGTTAAAAATAATTCTTCATTGACTAGCAACGTCAAAATGAACGTAATATCCGAGCCAGCTAAACATCCTTCGTCAAGACACGATATTAGCATTTTTTGTTCTTCCAAATTTATAGATGGCAATTCCATCTTCTCATCCCCTTTTGATAGAAACATATTATAAAAATAACTGAGATCAAAGTCAAATAAAAAATGCCAATCTAGGCATTTTAACTCATATTATTTAATAACCTCTCTATAAGGATTATTGATAGTTCCATCTCCTATAAGAGTTTCCACGTAATCAGCCTTCAGATTGATAACTGGGGCGACTGCTCCACGCGTATCATTCACATAAGCTGCGTCTAGACGACCTATACCAGAGCCATTCACGACAAACATATAAGAGCCATTTCCACTAAATGCATATGGTGAGAATGACCAATACCATACCCCTTTATACAAGTAATAATTAGTATTTGGTGTATGAAATTCTCCGCTTCCCGCTGCAACTATTTCATCCGCTGTAATCAGACCTACTGGATAGGTCAAGTCACCGTTTCCTAATACTTCATCACTCACGGTGAATGCATCGTTTTTTTGTGGACACTTAAACATAGGCTTTGCTTTTATCGATTCGACATTATACCCATTTGCCCTAACAGTTGCTCCAAAAGAGGTATAATTATTTCCATATCCTATTCCTGTATCAAGATTCCAGCCTGTTGCCTCTCTTCCTGGTGTTGTTCTATCGTTACAGAATAATGTGTCCGAAACTTTATCCCCTAAATTTTTATCTACAATGTTTGTCTTATACCATGAATCTACTAATATCTTCATCTCTGAATCTGTTTCGTTTGTTTGCCCCTGTGCTTTTGAAGTACTTGCTTGTCCTTGTGCTCCTCCAAACATCCATCCGACATACTTCGCATCATAAAATTGAGTATTAAAAAGTCTATTAGTATATATTAATCTATCTGCATTTTCTACAGTATTTTCATATCCTTTAGCTCCGTCATATTGAATTCTTACACTTCCATCTCCATTGATTCTAATAATTCTCCAATAGAAGTCTCCAAACTTGACGTAGTTGTTCTCCACTGCTCCTCGATAGTAGTAACTCGTTCCGTAGTCATCTTCCATCGCGAAGACTCCTTCATCTGTCGTCGCTGTATTTACAAAGGTTGGCATTGATGTATTCACATACTTTGGAGTTTCTCCATTCTCTAAAGCTTTAATCGCTTCTTGTATCTTGAAACTGTCATATTTTGCTACTATTTTTACGTTAGATTTTCCTATAGTTATTGTAGTATCCTCTATTGAACTATCGTAACCCGAAATAGTCCATCCTTCAAATTTTCTATACCCTGTAGTATCGTTCGTTCCTAATTCATAAGTATTTCCTACGTTCATACTTAAAGTCTGAATCTCACTTGATCCGTCTATAGTTCCCCCGTTTGGATCTATAGTTAAAGTATATTTCCTATTTGTAGATGGTTGACTTACTATGAACTTTGTAGAGAAGCTTGCATTCAAGTCTTCTGTTTGATCTACGTCATTCAAATTATTCAAGGTTATCACTAAATTGTAGAAGTAAGTTTTTCCTACTGGAATAGTTATGTCCGGCACTAATGTACTTGTGAACTCTGAACTAGATGTTGGAACATTAGTTGAAGACACTAGTTCAATATAGTCTCCATCTTCTGTCTCTGAATATTCGAGTGTGTACGTAAGACTACCTAGTGTGTAAGTGTTTATCATGTCTAACCACTCTATAGATACTGTGGCATCTAATGTTCCAGTGTTTTCTAAAGTGAACTTCTTAGTTATGGATTCACCTAACATCAACTTCGCATTTATGCCTTCATCATTGTCGGCAAATCTGAGTCTCATAGTACCAGTATCGACTTCTGCTTCCTGTCTGCTATCGTTATTTATATTGGACATGAAGTAAGCGTATGTTCCTAAGATACTTGCGAGCATCAAAGTTATTGCACATACTGTAAGGATTATCATGTTCTTTCTTTTTTCATTCATATTTATCACACTTTTCTATAAAATATCGTTTATATCTCTATAAGGATTATTGATAGTTCCATCACCTATCATGGTTTTTACATATTCTGGCTTTAGGTTTATTACTGGAGCAACAGCACCCGTAACCTCATAGACAGCCATGCCTCCAATACGGCCGGATGAATTAAATACAACTGCAATACTACCGTTGATATAGTAAGGCGATAACGACCAATACCATGATCCTTTATATAGATAACCACTTGAGGTTGCTGTTGCATAATACTTTCCACTTCCGGCTGCTAATATTTCATCTGCTGTGATCAAACCTACTGGGTATGTTAAATCACCATTTCCTTTATTCTCATCACTAACAGTAAATGCATCATTCTTTTGTGGACATGTGAATATCGGGTTCACCTTACTTAGATCTGTATTCCACCGATTTGTTCTTGCTATTGCTCCATAAGCAGTTACATTTCTTCCATAACCCAATCCCGTATCATTACTCAATCCTGTTTCTTCTTTACCAGGAGTAGATCTATCATTACAGAATAGCGTATCTGACACTTTATCACTCAGATTTTTTTCTACTATATTCTCTTTATACCACGAATCTACTAAGGTCTTTATATCTGAATTAGTCGTATTCGTTTGGGCTTGAGACTTTGATGTACTTGCCGTTCCTTGCGCTCCTCCAAACATCCATCCGACATATTTCGCATCATTATACTGTGCATTGAATGCTTTTCCTGTGTATGCTAGTCTTCCTGTATTTGATACTCCATTCGCATATCCTTGTGTTCCATCATATATGATCCTTAAACTACCATCTCCATTTATTCTGATGATTCTCCAGTAGAATCCCGCGAATTTAACGTAGTTATTTGTCACTGCTCCTCGATAGTAATAACTTGTTCCATAATCATCCTCTAATGCAAAAACTCCTTCATCTGTCATTGCTGGCTCTACAAAATTTGGTGTTGTTTTATTGGCTACTACTTCTAGGTAATCTAGTGTCTCTTTTGATGGTGTTATTGCATCTCCTATTTTAAATTTACTTGCAAATATTGCATCTATATCAACGTTCTGATTAATATCTAAGTCGTTAAATGTAATAGTCAGTTTATAGTAGTATGTTACACCTGCTGGAATATTCAAATTTGTAGCTAAATTCTTTTCTGCTGACTTCCTAGATTGAGGAACATTGTTATTTGACGTTTCGACATTAGACCATTCTCCATCTACTGAAGTTTTATACTCCAATCTGTATGATAAAGATTCTTCCATGTAAGTATTTATCATTTCGCTAAATAACATATTAGTGGTGACATCCTGTGTTCCAGTGTTTCTAATCTTAAATTCTTTAGTTACACTTTCACCCAACGAAAGAGCTGCATTTATACCATCTGAATTGTCCTCGAATACTAAAGCTAGTTTTCCTGTTGTCACTGTCAATTCTTGTTTTTCTTCTCTACCTAAATTAGTCATAAAGTAGGCATATGTCCCTATAGTACTTGCTAACACTATGGTAATTGCACACAGTCCTAAAACAAATATCTTTCTTCTATTATTTTTATCGCTCATAAACTAGCCTCTTATCATTTTTAGAATACCTTAATTACTGTCATTTGGTTTAAATTATATTAAAAATTCTATCTAAAACTGTGTCGAATTCTGTATTCTCTATTCTAATTAAGAATAACACATTGCCCTTAGTCCTCTATATATTCATGAATTGTATTCGTTGTTTGAATACAAAGAAGATCGTAAATGCGATCTCTTTATATATCTTTAATTATGTCCCTAATTATATGACTCGATATCATTAATCCCCCAGATGAAGGTACAAAGACACTGCTGCCGAGGTCTGTGTTACCCGCTTTTATCGGCTCTTCAGTGCTAGCAAGTACGACCAATTTAGAGGTGTCATACTCTCTAAGTTCTCTCCTTAAAACTCTTGCTAGAGGATCGTATGAAGTCTTATTTAATGTTGTCATACAAAGTTTAGAAGGGTCTAACTTTTTAGCGGTGCCAGTAGACATCACCAATTTTACGTTTTTCTCTAGAGCTTTTTTAGCTATTTCGACTTTCACCGCCACGTCGTCGATCGCATCGACTATGTAATCGAAATCATCGAAGACAAAACTGCCCAAGTTATCGATAGTAACTTTCATTTTTAAAGCTTCTATCTCGATATTTGGATTTATATCAATGACACGTTCTCGCATGACATCAACTTTATATTTGCCTAATGTCGAATTCAAGGCAATTATTTGTCTATTTAAATTGGACTTTTCTATTTTGTCGCAATCGACTATAGTTATTTTACTTATACCACTTCGTACTAAACTCTCAACTACATAACCGCCTACTCCGCCTACTCCAAAAACTAAAATTTTTTGGGAAGCAATGAGTTTCATTTTTTCTTTACCGATCAAAGATTCTAATCTATCGAACATATCATAAACCTTTCCATAAAAAATGTTCAAGAAACGTGTGATAAAAGCCCGCGCTCACGCCAGGTGGGTCATCACATGAAGTGCTTTAGGAGCCAAGGGACGAATCCCAAGTATTCAACACCACACTTCAATTAGATCCCCAATCATCACATTAGTCGGTTTTATTTAAGTCTCTTGAACAATTTAATTATAACATAGTAATATTAAAAAGTATATCATATTTTAATTTAGTCTGATCATATACTTGAAGTAAGGTGGTCTAGAGTTATGGAAAAACTGAAAAAATATTTAAAACCGACTATAAAAATTGTGATAATTTCTGTGCTTTATTTGGCTTTATTGACTCTACTAAGTCATACAGGAATTCTGAGTCTTACGACGATAACTAAAATTAACTTTTCACTTGTCGCCCTGATATCTTTTATGGGAGGTGTTCATAAAGGAAAAAAAGCCTCCAAAAAAGGATATTTGGAGGGATTAAAATTAGGTGGCATAGCCATAATGATATTATTTGTATTGAATATCCTCTTTTATAGAACCTTCAATCTCTATGTATTTCTTTACTACTTGGTAATCTTAGTCGGCTCTATAATTGGAAGTATGATAGGTATCAATCTTCATCGCTAAATTCACAAATTTTAGGGTCGTATTTGTAACTGTATGGTGCAAATACGACATTTTTTGAATTCTCACAAACTACTATCGAGTATTTATCATTTTGATAACCTTGTCCGCCATCGTAATATATTTTATATCCGTCTGTATTGTTATTTGGAATAGCTTGATCCAAAATGTCCTCTAAAGACACTCTTTCTACTTCAAAAGCTTCTTTTAAAGAATACGTCTTGTCTTTGAATTCGACATCTACCGTCTCTAAATTGAACGTATAGTACTTTCTGTTGTTCGCATCAATTAGTATTTTTCTATCGCTTCTATCCTCTTTAATTAGTATCCGGAACTTAGCTTCCTCGGGCTCTTTTTCTGGATTAATAATCGTGTAGATATTTATACCCAACAAGGTAAGTCCTATCAACATGAATAAAATCATCAATACGCCTATAATTTTGATGTCTTTTTTAAATGCAAATATCGAAACGCTCAAGTTGAATAGTGTCACTAATCCTATTGAAATGCACATTCCTATTTTTTCATCTATTACATTAGCAAGTGCTAAAATCATTATCACTACTATCAAAATAGCGAACAATATCATCAAAATATTTTTTTTCTTCATAATTTAGTCCTCTTTCGTTAACTGATTAATAATTCGAGAAAATTCAAAATTTGACTTCTAAACAAAAACGTTATATACAACCCTATTGCCAGAAATGGTCCAAATGCAAGTTCGTTAGTTTTCTTAGTCACCGATATGTATAGGGCATAAGGAAAAGCAGCAAAAGAACCTATGACAAGGGAGATCAAAAATAGATTATAAGGAAGTATAGATCCCATTAAAAAAGCAAATTTTATATCTCCTCCACCCAGAGACTCCCTTTTAAATATTGCATCTCCTAATATTTTAACTACGAACATCAAGACGAAAGCAAAGATTCCGTATAAAAAACTTCTATATAGTCCCTTACGTACTCCCAAGTCTAGATATATGAGTAGATAATAGACGAAGGTTCCAACGACTAGAGTACTATCTAATATTACCATCTCTTTAAAATCGCTTAAAAAAATAGAGACAGTCGTAAGAACTATAGTAAATCCGATTAGAGTTTGATAACTTATTCCATATACATAATATATGAGTAAAAACATTGAACCTGTAATTATCTCTATCACTAAAGAATCTATTCCTATTTTTGCTGAACACTTTCTGCATCTTCCACCCTGTATTATATACGATAATATAGGAATCAATTCGTACCATTTGAGAAAGTGATTACAATTAGTACAGTGACTCCCTGGACTCACGATAGATTCGTTTTTTAAAGTTCTCGTGACATAGACGTGGATGAAAGATGCAAATATCGCTCCTGTTGCAAATATAAGTAGATAAGTCATTTCTCCCACTCCTCAAGCAATCGTATTATATAGATTGAACATCGGTATAATAACTGCTATCAACACACCACCGACGACAACGGCTAAAAACATGATCAAAAGTGGTTCTATCATGGCTTTCAAAGAATTAATGATGGTCTTGTGCTGCTCTTGATAATAAGCACTTACCTTTGCCATCATCGATGCTAATTGACCAGTATTCTCACCAGTTACGATCATATAATAAGCGATATCTGGTATAGCCCATTGATCTTTAAAAGATTCACTGATCTTTTCTCCTCGAGCTATATTCGAAATGGTATTGATCATTATTTCTTTATATATTTCATTTTTTGTTATTTTACTTAATATCTCGATACAGTCCGTTATGAAGACGTCATTTTTTAAAAGTGATGCGAACGTCTTCGTGAATATCGTAAGTTCGTTATAGATTATAATTTTTCCTACTACTGGAATCTTCATGGTGATTATTTGCACTTGTCTTCTAAACTCTTTGACATTCTTATAAGCCATGGCAAGAGCAGCGATGGCAAGTCCGATTAAAAGTATTACTAAACCGACGTTTTTCTGTAGAAATCCACTCGTATTTATTACCAAAAGTGTCAAGGGATTTAATTCCGCTCCGGCAGACTCATAGATCCCGACGAACTGAGGGACTATCTTTATCATTATAAAAAATATTATTACTATCGAAAATATTCCGACGAGAGCTGGATAAGAAATAGCGCTTATCATTTGCTTTTTTGTAGCATCTATTTCTTCATAATAGTGACCCAAATCGTCTAGTGTTTCATCCAAGTTTCCGGCAGCTTCAGCAGCTTTAATCATGTTGATAACGAGTGGAGGGAAAGCACCTGTTTGATTAGAAAGAGCCGTTGAAAACGATTCTCCCATCGTAAGATAATAAACTATAGACTGAGTTATTCTGGATTGATTTTTGTTCTTTTTCAACTGTTTAGATAAAATTCTCATCGCCTCTGTTAGAGTTATACCAGATTTTATATAAGTAGAAAGTTGTGTTATGAAGAATATCAAATCTTTTGTCGAAAGTTTTTTATATAATGTCAACGATTGACCATATACAAAGTTTATCCAATCGGATGTCTCTATAGAGAAAACTTTATAACCTTCACCAGTTAAAAACGTATAAATGTCCAGTTTTGATACACCAATAAACGTACTTTTCTCAATTTTTCCATCAGGAGTCATCGCTTTGTATCTGAAAGTTTGAGGCTTCTCAAAGCGCTTCTCTTGTCCATCGTTGATCATCTTTAAAAGAGAATCTCTCTCTAAATCTAATCTCTCTTTGGTCTTAGCGTCGATCTCTTTTCCCGTTTTTTTCTTTTGTTCTTTTATTATTTTTTGGTTGGCTTTCATCTTAGAATAGATGTCTTTTTTATCTCGAGTTTCATCTATCCTTTCGCCCTTCTCATCGTAATTCATCTCGATTTTTAAGGCCTTATCTTTTCTATTAATTCTCGGCTTAAAAAGAGCATAATATCCATCGACGACGAGACTCATTATAGTCTCAAAAGGTTTTGCTATTAAATAATTGAAACAATAGTAAGCTCCTAGGCAAATATACATTACAAAATGCACTATTGCCATAATAAATCCATTTAAGTATTTTAAAAAAGAGTTTGAAGAATCTGATGTTTTATTATTATCCGATGTCACCATTACCATTACACTCCTTTTTTATCCTAATTAATTATAACATAGAAGACTTGAGAATTGAACCCTTTTTTAATTTCTCTTACCCTTTCTCGCGAGAAATTTATAAAATTCCATAATTACAAAAATTAGACCCGCGATAAGAACCAAATATATTAGGTGCATAAATGGAATTGAACTAGTCTGTAGAAATAGAGATAGCTTAGAATTTTCCATCACGAGTATTTGTAAACCGATAGAACCGAATATGGCTAACAATATCAATGGATTGGAAAATAGAGATACACTGAAGGCGCTAGATTTTTCACTACGGCAGTTGAATACATGAATATTTTGGATGAACACCATCAAAGCCATGATATAACCGCGAGCAATACTTGTGTCCATTTTGAACTCATTCAATAAAATCCACCATACTCCAAAAACTATCGTACCTATAACTATTCCAGAAACAGCTATTTCACCAATTAAAGAACCATCAAAAAGAGGACTTTTTGGACTTCTTGGAGGTTCATCCATTAAAGTTTTTTCTCCTTTTTCAAAAGAAAGAGCAAAATCTTGTAGTCCATCAGTTACTACGTTTAACCATAAAAGTTGAACCGCTACTAGTGGCATAGGCAAATCTGCAATTATAGAAAGGCAGAAAAACAATACTTCCGCTAGACCGCAAGATATCAAAAACAATATTATCTTTCTGATATTCGCATAAGCTATTCTTCCTTCTTTTATTCCGCTCACTATAGAGGTAAAATCGTCGTTTAAAACTATCATATTTGCAGTTTCCTTTGCGATATCTGTTCCACTTCCCATAGCTATTCCTATATTTGCCCTCTTTAAAGCAGGTGCGTCGTTGACTCCATCTCCAGTTACCGCAACAAACTCACCTTGTCTTTTCAAAGATTCGACTATCTCGAGTTTTTGGAGTGGAGTAACTCTAGAAAATATTCTTTTTTTAGATACGAACATGTCGAAAGCATCTTCTCCACTTTTTAAATACTTTTCGACCTCTTCACCAGTCGTCACATCTTTGTAATTGTTAGTTAACTTTAATTCTTTTGCTATAGCGAATGCTGTACTAGGATGATCACCAGTGATCATCAAAACCTTGATTCCAGCTTTTTTGCACTCGTTTATAGATTCGATAGCTTCTTCTCTGATCGGATCTATGAAACCTACCATACCTTTAAAAGAAAGATTCTTGATATCCTCGATAGAATAATTCTTTTTTCTTTTTACTTTGCCGCTCGCTAAAGAGATGACTCTAAAACCAGATGACGCCAGTTCTTCGTTTTGTCTATCTAAATCAACATCTAATTTCTTTGATATCTTCGAAAACTTCTTTACTACTTCCAAGGATCCTTTTACTGTACAATAAACCTCTCCGTTCGTTTCGAAAAATACTGCCGAAAATTTATTTTCTGATTCATAAGGTATCATACTTAATACTTTAGTTTTATTCGTTTTGACATTTGCTTTTTTTCCTAAAACTAAGAATGCTATGTCTATCGAATCTCCGGTCGGTCCCTTATCGGTAAAAAGAGCTTCATTATTTAACATACCCAAAAGCGCTATTTCTTTAGCAGCTTTTAAATTTTTTCCTATTATTTCTCCCTCTAAAGAGTAACCTGTTCCACTTATTTCATAAGACGAATAATCAGGCAGAACTATGCGTTTTGCCATCTGTTCATTGACAGTCAATGTTCCGGTTTTATCACTAGCAATAACAGTACAACTTCCTAAACTTTCGACGGAATGTAATTTTCGAGTTATGACACTTTTTTTAGCCATTTTGTTAGAGGCAATCGAAAGAGCCATCGTAAGTGCTAGAGGTAATCCTTCTGGCATTGCCGAAACCGACAAAGCGATTACCGATAAAAATATCTCTGTATGCGGAACATCTTTGACTAGTAATATTATCGTTACTATTATAGCTATAAAGACGATTAACATCGTAATCTGACGTGAAAACTTTTCTATCCTTATCGTAAGCGGAGACTTTTCCTCTACTGCTTCGTCGATACTCTTAGCAATATTTCCAAGTTCTGTATCTAATCCTATTTGACATACGACTGCTGTTACTCTTCCCTTTACTAGTGAAGTTCCTGCAAAAAGCATATTTTTCATTTCACTAAGAGTAGCTTTTTTTAATGAAATAGCTCCTTCTTCTTTTGCTACCTGAATACTCTCTCCTGTAAGAATCGACTCGTCTACTAACGCATTTTGACTGCTAATTATTCTCATATCGGCAAGTATCTTATCGCCACTTTCTAATAAAACGATATCTCCGATAGTTAAATATGCCGAATCTATTTCTTCCATCTTACCATCTCTCATGACTAATACTTTTTCCTTGACCATTTTAGATAGTGATTCTGCAGTTACATTAGCCTTATTCTCTTGATAAGTTCCCATCAGTACATCAACTAGAACTATAAAGATGATCGCATATGCATCGACATTTTCTCCTGCTAAAAAAGAAAAAACTATAGAAAAAATTAAAAGTAAAACTATCGGGTCTTTAAACTCACTAAAAAAAATCGATAATATATTCTTTTTTCGTTTTTTAGGCAATACATTAAGACCATGCTTATCTAATCTATTCTTTGCTTCGCCACTGCTCAATCCTTCGATAGATGTTTCCAACTCTTTATATATTTTTTTGATGTCCTTTTCGCAGTATTTTGAATTCATCGATATCACACTTTCCAACTTATCTTATGTCACGATTTTAACACAAGAAAAAGAACATGGCAAGACGACATTAGCCCCTTTTTCTATATATATCTTGCTTTTATATGTTTAAAATTCACGATTATTGACAAAAAAACCTAATAGGAGTAGTATAAAAACGTAAATACCAAGGAGGAAGTAATGAAAAAAAAGGTAGTGTTCACTATTATAATCATATCGATTTTAATAGTAATATTGGCTTCAGTCTTTTTCTTAATAAAAAAAGACTCTGTCAAAACAGATTATAAAAAAATGAAACTCGATGGAAATGAAAAACTCATGATAGTAGCTCATCCAGATGATGAAATACTTTGGGGAGGATCTAGGTTAATAGAAGACGACTATGTCGTAGTGTGTATGACGTGTGGTAAAGTTCCTAAAAGAGTTAAAGAATTTCAAAGTGTCATGGAAAAAACGGGCGATAAATACATAATGCTAGATTATCCTGATAAAGTGGCCGGAAAGAGATCTGATTGGAAAGAATATTATGACGACATTACTAAAGATATCGAAAACATATATAAATTGAAAGATTGGGACGAAATAGTTACTCACAATCCAGACGGAGAATATGGACACATTCATCACGTAATGACCAACAAAATAGTGACAGATGTAGTTGATAAAGAGAACTTAATATATTTTGGAAAATATTATTCTAAAAATAAGATGGAAGAGCTAGCTACTAAACCTCCTAGAATTGATGAAGATATTTTAGAAAAAAAGATCGAGATTTTAAAAATGTATGAGTCTCAAGACTTTATATTTGATATGTTCCCACAGATGTTTCCACATGAAGATTATAAGACTTATGATGAATGGCAGGCGATGATGGATGAAGAAAATTGATAAAAAAGACATTATAAATTGTCTTTTGCTAAGCGCATCTTTCCTGCTTTTTTTCTTCATCATAACTAGATTTAAATATGCATACGGTTCTACCCTAGATTGGGAAAGCCAGCACTCGATTATACCAGATTATTTTAGAGCATTATTTTATAAGACGTTCGATCTATTTCCAGATTTTGCCTTTAATTTAGGTAACGGTCAAAACATATATAACTTTTCATATTATGGTCTTTTAAGTCCTATCATAATGTTATCTTATCTATTTCCATTCTTAAATATGGCCACCTATCTATCACTTGCTTCTATATTAGTAGTGATATCTTCTTCGATCATATTTTACTTTTGGAATAGACAGAACAATAAAAAGAGTCATACGATAAGTTTCATTTTAAGTTTTATACTTCTTTTTTCGACTTCTCTTACCCTCCACTCTCATAGACATTTGATGTTCGTCTATTATATGCCATTCTTAATGCTCGGATTATTCGGGGTGGATAAAAAATTGGTAAACGATAAAGGATGGCTTCTTTCTATTTCGGTATTCTTAATGGTGATGACTAGTTATTATTATAGTATAAGTGGAATAATATGTTTAACTATCTATGGAATATACAAATATATAGAAATTACTCCTGAGATCACATTAAAAAATTTTATAAAAACTGGTTCAAAATTTGCATTCTCTATTATAATAGGGATATTGATGTCCATGATAATCATCCTCCCTACTTTCAGTGTCATATTCTCTAGTAGAGGAAAAACGTTTAATACTATTACATTAAAAGATTTACTAATTCCAGGTGCAAATATAAAATATGTATTGTACGAATCTTATGGGATGGGCTTAACAGCCATACTCATTTTGGCCATACTAAACTTACTTTTCAAAAAAAGAGAAAAAAGAATTCTAGGAATGACATTACTTCTCTTCATTCTTTTTCCGTTTATCAACTATTTATTGAATGCGACGATGTATATCGACGGAAAGATTTTAATCCCTATGATACCTCTAGCCCTCATAACGATCGGTTATTTATTAGAAGATTTAATAGAAAATGAACTTGACTTCAGACCACTCTTGGTCGCAGTAGTAATATTTACTTTATTTGTCATATACAATGGCGATCATGTTTACTTATACTTAATAGATATAACTATAGTCACGTTTTTCTTCTTACTATATAAAAAGTTTTCCAAAAAAAGTTTAATTTTTATCCCGACCCTTTTAATCCCTTTTGTAATCTCTCTCGTCGTCTCTTATAATGACCCTTTAGTAAACTATAAGAATAAGATTAAAAACGATGATGCTCAAAGAGAAGCAATAAAATGGATTACCGAAAAAGACAAGGATATATATAGGATATCGAACGAAAGAACTATACTTAGAGACGTCAATAACATCTATGGTAATATCGACTACTACTCTTCTACTCTTTATTCTTCAACTTATAATTTAGATTATAATAGATTTTACTACGATACGATTAACAATCCTATCCAAAATCGAAACCGCGTTATAACATCACCAACTTCGAACATTTTATTCCTCTTATATTCAGGAAATAAATACGTAATTACTAAGAAAAATGACTATTTAGGATATGAACTTATAGAAAAGATCGGTTCTAATAAGATCTATAAGACAGAAGGTGCTCTGCCTATCGCCTATGCTATCAAAAATACCATCGGTATCGATGAATTTTCTAAAATGGATTATCCTAAAAAAGCGATTGCTCTTTTAAAGAATGTTATTATAGAGGGAAAGACCGATACTGATTTCCAATCTAACATAGAAGAATTAGAAATAGATCTATCAAAATTAAAAGTCAAAAATGCCACTTTAAAAGAAGAAAATGGACATTACATTTTAGAAGCTGGAAAAGAAGCTACAGGAAAAATACCCTTACCAGAAGAGCTTAAAGATAAAATCATATTTATCAGATTTAGAGTCGAAGAAAGTGCACCTTGTAAAAAAGGAGATACAGGTATAACGATCGAAGGAGTGGAAAATAAACTTACTTGCAAAGAATGGAAATATCATAACCAAAACTACGATTTCGATTATGTAATCGCCAAGAAAGACTTAAGTAGCCTATCTTTGGAGTTTAAAAAAGGAACATATGAAATCACAAACATTAAAGCATATTCCTTAGATTACAGTGAAATTCAGGATGTGAGAAACGATATAGATGAATTTGAATTCGACAAAGAGAAGACTAAAGGCGATAAGATCGCAGGAGCGATAGATGTCACAGAAGATGGTTACTTTGTCTCATCTATTCCATACGATAAAGGATTCAAAGTAAAATTGGACGATCGACACATCGACTACGAAAAAGTAAACGAAGCTTTTCTCGGTTTTAAAATCGAGAAAGGCAAGCACGACATATCTATAGAATACGAAGCACCTTATAAAAAAATAGGACTACTTTTGAGCTTTATAGGAATACTACTCTTCTCGATTATAACTATAGTAGAAAAAATTAAAAATTAGACGCCTAAGCGCCTTTTTTTATGGATTAAAGTCTTTAATTAGAAATAGATTCGTGATATAATATGAGTATAAGTGTCCTCGTAACTCAGCAGGATAGAGTATCCGCCTCCTAAGCGGAAAGTCGGAAGTTCAAATCTTCTCGGGGACGCCATTTTTTATGAAAAAAAGTTATATATTTTTTTAACTATTTTTTATAGTTTTTAAATGTCGTTATAACCTTTATCTATAAGCGTTTACGGCATTTTTATTTTTTGAAAGATATTCACATATATTTTTATAATTTCTTTTAGCCCTTTTACATTTATTAACTCATCTCCATAATATTAATTTGAAATAAGCACTTTAAGTTTATAAAAATTAGCACGTCCGCTTGTTTTAAGAGGCTAGAATATGAACAAGAAGGATTTTTTAATTCTATCTTTGTAATAATTATCTTCCTTTTACTATTCTTACTATTTATAGTTTTAATATAAAAGAAATCCACCTAACTCTAGCAAAAAATTAGGTGGAGTCAAAATTATTTGGGCAACACTCAACATGCGATTATTGAATGTTCCTTTTTTATTTTATGCAAGTTTCCTTGACATATTCATAATAACATAAAAACGACTTTTGGACAAGTCGTTTTCTATTGCTACTCGAAAAGTTCGAGTTTCCTAACAATCTGGAGGGCCTAGTCGGATTTGAACCAACGATCAGGGAGTTGC
Source organism: uncultured Bacilli bacterium (assembly GCA_910587535.1). Classification (GTDB taxonomy): domain Bacteria; phylum Bacillota_I; class Bacilli_A; order RF39; family UBA660; genus RUG11867. The sequence continues at coordinate 451 of CAJUKM010000002.1, read as the reverse complement.
AGTCCCACGCCTTACCACTTGGCTATAGACCCAAATAAAAAATATTTTATAAAACAAATTTTACACGATTCCTTATTCTTTGTCAACGTTCTATACTCTATTCTATTCAAAAAATAAAAAAAATGAACCTTTTAGTTCATTCTTATTTCAAACGAAACACATAGCGTTTATCTCTTATCGTCACCAACAAATCCAATCTGTCCGCATTCTTAATTTCTTCTTTTGTTTCAAAAACCACTACTTCTTTCATTAAAGGAGTAGTTCGATTTCTCACAGTCACAAGATTATTTTTCCCATCTTTTTCATAACGAACGTGAATAAAATGATCAAAAAATTTTGCATCAGATTTCAAATTGCTGGCATAAATAGTATTTGAATCCAACTGATATTCCATATTAAGAATCACTAAAGTTGTTTTTTCAATCGTTCCACTTACATCAGTTGTAATTCG
>CAJUKM010000001.1 GCA_910587535.1 uncultured Bacilli bacterium | reverse complement strand
TAGTCGTTTTTCTACTTTTTTTCACAAATTTCCGGTTTCTACTTGTAATTTAGCGGAAAATTACATATATCGCATTTTTTAAAAAAATTACATCATAATAATTGTGAAAGAATGTGGTTAAAATCGACAAATTTAAAAATTTTAAAAAATACTTATATATATCTCTTAAAGTTTTTCTAATCCTGGCTATTACAGCTATTCTAACTATCGGAGGATTGTATTTATATGCCTACCTATCGCCTAAAATAGCGATTAAAACTAACGGTAAATTCTACATATACGATAAAGATAATGCTCTAGTATATCAAGGTTCTAGTACATCCGAATGGGTCAATATTGAAGACATCAGTCGACATCTCAAGGATGCTATAATAAGTGTCGAAGATAAAAACTTCTACAAACATCAAGGTTTCGACTATTTGAGAATTGCAAGAGCGATGGCTCGCAATATAAAGACGAACAGTCTAGCAGAAGGAGCTTCCACTATCAGTCAGCAATATGTTAAAAATATGTATCTGACTTTCGATAAGAAATGGTCTCGAAAGATAGAGGAAGCTCTCCTCACTCTCGAACTAGAGGTTCATTATTCTAAAGACGAAATTTTGGAGGGCTATCTGAATACGATAAACTTTGGTCAAGGAAATTATGGAATACAAGATGCAGCTCTTTATTACTTTAATAAATCTGCTAAAGATTTAAATTTAGAAGAATCTTTGATTCTAGCAGGAATACCTAAAAGTCCAGGATACTATAATCCGGTTTCTAACTATGAAAAATCTATCTATCGGGCCAAAATAGTTGCAGAAACGATGGTGAATAACGGCTATATAACAGAAGAAGATTATAAAAATCTCTTTAAAGAAAAAATCGAGATACACGGCAAGAGAGATAAAAACAATTTAGATACTCTGATGTATTATCAAGATGCCGTTTTACAAGAACTAAATAGTCTTTCAAACATTCCAAATTCTTTGATAGACGCTGGAGGATTAAAAATCTATACAACTCTCGATTTAGAAAAACAAGCTAATTTAGAGAGTGCTATGAAAGACAACATGAAAGAAGATAAAACTCAAATCGCTGCTGTTTATATAGATCCAACGACAGGTGAAATAAACGCCCTTATCGGAGGAAGAAACTATAGTACTAGTCAATATAATCGTGTAACTCAATCGAAAAGACAAGTTGGATCGACTATGAAACCGTTTTTATATTACTCTGCTTTGAGTAACGGTTTAACGATGGCATCCACTTTTCGAAGCGAAATAACGACGTTCAACCTTTCAGACGATAAAACCTATTCTCCGAGTAATTTTAATAATCTATATGCAAACAAAGACATAACTATGGCAGCAGCTCTAGCCTACTCGGACAACATCTATGCAGTAAAAACACATATCTTTTTAGGAAGTGATACTCTTGTAGATACGATGAAAACTTTTGGTCTCAAAGAAGAACTACAAAGTATTCCTTCTCTAGCACTAGGTACGAAAGAAATAAATATGCTAGACTACGCTACAGCTTATACAACTCTTGCGAGTGGAGGTTATAAAAGAGATATCCATCTCATAAGAAGAGTTGAAGATATGAATGGAAACTTGTTATACGAATACAAAGGTACAGATGAACTAGTATTAAACTACAACAACGTATTTATTATCAACCAAATGCTAAAAAATGCCTATAATTCCGATTACATCGACTACAACAGTCCGACCGCTATCAATTTAAAAGGGCGATTGACAAAAGAATATGCAATCAAAACGGGAACTACGGACAATGACCATTGGGTAGTAGGATACAACCCAGACGCTCTTTTGATGGTATGGACTGGAGACGATCAAAATGCACCCGTTACTGGTTATGCAAAAATCACCAAAAACATATGGGCAGATGCGATGGAAAACTGTTTAAAAGATGAAGAAAATTCTTGGTATGAAACTCCCCGTAATGTAATAGGTATTCCTCTAAATCCGATCACAGGAACATATGCTACTAAAGGTAAAAGCTCTATGTTTTACTTCGTAAAAGGAACAGAACCACAAGTATATGTAAGTAAAGATGAATCATGAGGGGATCATTTGAAACATCTTTTCATCTTTTTTATTTGTCCACCTAAAAATAACAAGTTTTTATAACTTGCTATTTTTTAATTTTAACGATCATCTGATACATGTCTTCGAAATCGTATTCTTCCATTTCTACTCTAAAACCGGCACTTTCTACTCGTTTCACAGCTTCTCTTACTTCCGTAATTTGATCACCAACATTGTGTTCATCTGGTGCTACATTGCTATTAGTTCCAAAAGAAGGAGTATCGTTAATAGGTTGCTTTGTTGCAGGAGCAAAAGCGTCTCCAAACATGTCGAAAGTCTCGATTTCATCTTCGCTACTAGAAATAGGCGCTGGATCGATAGAAGCATCTAAACTGCTATTTAAAGATTCAGAGCTAAAAGGATTAAAACTTACTGGTGGAACTGTCTCCTCTAATCCTGTCATGAGATTTGGAGCGCTAGTCTCTAAATCCGTTGGAGGTTGTATCGAAAATCCAAAAATATTTTTGTTTTCTACAGGGTGGTTATTTTCTAAGGATATTTCATTTTCTAAAGTAGGTTGCATAAACATTCCTCCATCATCTTGAGATGTATCTTCTTGTAATTTTTTCTTAATTTCGTTATCTAACTGTTTGACAGTCAATCTTTCCTTGATAATCCTGTTCAACATGTTCTTTTGAGCATCTGGATCTCGTAATGAAAGTAAACTTCTTGCATGTCTCTCGCTTATCTGTTCGTTCAAAAGAGCATTTTGTACTTCGTCACATAGATTTAAGAGTCTCATCTTATTAGCTATTGTAGGTTGAGATACCCCTAATTTTTGTGCCAACTCCTCTTGAGTTAAATAACCTCTATCTAAAAGATTTCTATAACTTTGAGCTTCTTCGATGCTTGACAAATTTTTTCGTTGTACGTTTTCAATCAAAGCGACTTCTGCACTTTCGTTGTCCGTCATTTCACGAACAATAGCAGGTACTTTTTTGAGTCCTGCTAGACATGAAGCCTTATATCTTCTCTCTCCTGCAATTATTTCGTATTTATTTCCAGCTTTTCTCAACACTAGAGGTTGAATGACGCCATGAACTTTTATAGAATCTGATAGTTCTTGTAAAGCTTTTTCATCAAAAGTAAGTCTTGGCTGAAATCTATTAGGAATAATATCTTCAATGAATATATCTTGAACTTGTTCATTCATCATTATTGCCCCTTTACTCTATTCTTTTATTCTTAATACAAGTTTACTTTATTATCCCTTTTTTTGCAACGGTTTTTTATTTATTTTGTCAAAAGAACGTGGATACTTTTCATCTGTTTTACGTATCTTGTTTACAAAGATGAACGATCTATTTGCATTTTCTAAAGGGATGACAGTTCTTTCTATACGACTAATTTCTCCACCTAAAGCATCGATAGCATATTCTCCACCTTCTAGATCGTCTCCAATATTTCCTTTATAAGAGATAAATTCTCCACCAATTTTTACGAAAGGCATCGATAACTCTGCTAAGATAGGCATCTGTGTCACAGCTCGCGATGTAACGACGTCGAAAGATTCTCTACTTGAAGAATCATATTCTTCTGCTCTTTTGTTTATGACTGTATAATCGATATCGAGAACAGCTTTTAATTCTTCTAAAAACCTAGCTTTTTTTCCATTAGAATCGAGCACGACTAAATCGATATCTGGAAAACAAATCTTTAAAGGCACTCCAGGAAAACCAGCTCCACTTCCTATATCTAGTACTCTTTCACTTCCTAATTTTCGATACTTTGCCAACAGTAAAGAATCGTAAAAATGCTTTAAATATACGTCATCTCTAGTTTTAAAAGCAGTTAAATTTGTATGTTTATTATATTCTAATAGAAAAGATGCATATGAAGAAAATTTTTCTTTTTGATCTTCTGTTAATACTATATCTATTTCGGCGAGACTCTTTACAAATTCATTCTCATTCATTTTTACCGTACACCTTCTTTAAATAAACTAGCAAGATAGAAATATCTGCTGGATTGACTCCGCTGATTCTGCTAGCCTGTGCAATCGTCCTAGGTCGAACGTTCTCGAGCTTCTGTCTTGCTTCAGATGCGAGATTAGCTACATTATCATAATCTATATCTTCTGGAATTTGTTTGTCTTCCATTCTCTTCAACTTCTCTGCGTCCTTATAAGTTTTAGATATATATCCTTCGTACTTGGTATCTATTATTACTTCTTCTAAAACTTCTTCGCCATACTTTTTTAAATCTTCTCTCAAGTTTAAAATGTTTTCTATTTCCAAGTCTGGTCTTTTGATCAGTTCATAAATCGTACTAGTCTTTCCGTTAGGTATGATTTGATCAAGTTCATCCTTTTTGATTTTTTCTTCTCTTATATATCGTTTTAATTCATCGATATTTTCTTTTTTTCTCTCTAAAGCGTTCTTTTGGTTCTCATCTATTAGCCCTGCTTCATATCCATATTCTCTCAATCTCAAGTCGGCATTGTCGTGTCTTAAAATGAGCCTATATTCTGCCCTAGATGTTAGCATTCTATATGGTTCGATAGTACCTTTAGTTACTAGATCGTCTATCAATACTCCGATGTAAGCTTCATCGCGTCTAAGTACGAGGGGATCTTTTCCACTCAATTTATTCGCTGCATTTATACCTGCAACTATTCCCTGACCAGCTGCCTCTTCATATCCGCTAGTACCATTTATTTGGCCAGCAGTAAAAAGATTTTTAATGATCTTAGATTCGAGTGTCGGACTAACTTGAAGAGGATCTATCGCATCATATTCGATAGCATAAGCATATTCTAAAATTTTGGCTTGCTCTAATCCTTTCAGACTGTGAACCATTTTTTCCTGTACGTCCTGAGGCATAGATGTAGAAAAACCTTGTAGATATAAAGCATCATAGTAACAACTATCTTTTTCCATACTCTGTGGTTCTAAAAAAAGGATATGTTTTTCTTTATCTTTAAAACGAACTATCTTATCTTCTATGCTAGGACAATATCTAGGACCGACACCACTGACATATCCTCCGTACATACTGGACTTTTCCAAATTTTCATTTATTATTCTATGTGTATCTTCGTTAGTATAGATCAAATAGCACTTTTCCTGGGCATCGACATCGTATGTACTTTTAGTATCGAAACTGAAAGAATAATGCAAAGGATCCCCCAACTCTTCTTTCATCTTTGTATAGTCGACAGTTTTAGCATCTATTCTAGGAGGAGTACCTGTCTTTAATCGAATTATATTGAATCCCAACTTTTTTAGACTATCGCTCAAATGATTACTTCTTTTTTCTCCATGTGGTCCGGAAGGAGTTTTTTCGCTCCCTCTCAATATTTCACTTTTGAGATATGTCCCAGTGGTGAGTATCAAACACTTACAATCTATTCTTTCTCCATTCGAAGTTTTTACTCCGACTACTACATTATTTTCTACAATTATCTCTTCGACTATTTCTTCTTTAATAGTTAGATTTCTTTGATTACCCAAATAATCTTGCATATTTTTAGGATACAATTCTTTGTCAGCTTGCGCTCTCAAACATCTAACTGCTGGTCCCTTACTGCCATTTAGCATTTTCATCTGCAATATCGATTGATCTGCGATTTTCCCCATGAGTCCCCCTAAGGCATCGATCTCTCTGACTATGACTCCCTTAGAAGTTCCTCCAATAGAAGGATTACAAGGCATATCGCCTATATTTTTTATATTTCCTGTTATCAGTAGAGTATTGTACCCTATTTTACTAGTCGCATGGCAGGCTTCTATTCCCGCATGACCTCCACCGACGACGATTACATCATAATTCATTTATCATCACTTCCCTAAACAGAATTTATCGAACAATTCGTCTATCAATTCTTCATCAAAGACCTCTCCTAAAAGCAAGTCTATATTTCTTCTCGCCTCGCGTATATCTATTACGACAATATCAACTGGAACGGTATTCTCTATTCCAGTTATAGCCGATTCGATATTGTTCTTTACTTGTTCGATTAAAGATAATTGTCTAGCGTTAGAGATATATGTAAAATCTTTTTTCTCCATTTCTCCAATCTCAAACAACTCTTTAATCTTTTTCTTTAATTCGTCTAATCCCTCTGGAAAAACAGTATTTCCTCTCACGGCATTTCGTGCCTCTTTAATATCTATACTGCTTTCGAGATCGGATTTGTTGATAAATATGATATGCCTCTTTCCAGCAAGTCTATCCATAAGATTTCTTTCTTCTTCTGAAATTGCACTAGCTCCATCTAAAACCAAAATGACCAAGTCAGCACTCTCGATACTTTTTAAACTCTTATCGACCCCTATTTTTTCGACGATATCTTCTGTTTCTCGTATACCAGCCGTATCGATGAAGTTTAAAGTCATGCCATTTAGATTGAGTTTGCCTTCGACTATATCCCTAGTTGTCCCTTCGATATCTGTAACTATTGCTTTCTCTTCTCCTAAAAATGCATTGAGTAGACTACTTTTTCCAACATTAGGTCTTCCTATAATCGCTATGTTTATACCAGAGCTTATGATTTTTCCAATCTTGCTCTCTTCGATCATTTTTTCCAATACATCTTTTATCTCATTCAAGGATTTTCCTACTCTGGATTGCGTCATATCCTCTAAATCTTCATATTCTGGATAATCGATATTTACCTCTATTTTAGACTCTAACTCGAGCAATTCTTTTTTTATCTTTCTTATCAATGAGGACAATTTACCAGTAAGCTGGTTCATAGAAAGTTTTCTCGCATTCTCATTTTCCGCTGCGATTACATCACCTACCGCTTCTGCTTCTACTAAATCTATCCTACCGTTTAAAAATGCTCTCTTAGTAAACTCTCCAGGCATCGCTTGTCTACAACCATTATTCAATAAAATCTCTAAGACCTTATTAGTAGTAGCAATTCCCCCATGAAGATTGATCTCTACTACGTCTTCTGCAGTAAATGTTTTCGGTTTTTTCATGACAGATACTAATACTTCATCGATATTCTCATCATCATAAAAGATGTGTCCATAATTGATCGTATGACTAGATACTTCTTCCAAGTTTTTTCCCTTAAATATAGAATTCACTATCTCTATGGATTTATCTCCACTCACTCTTATAATAGAAATCCCACCGACACCTACAGGTGTACTTATGGCGCATATAGTATCTTCCATAGACTTCTCCCCATTTCCAACAGGCATATTATAGCAAAATTTATTTATTTTTTAAAGTAAACAAAAAAGAGAGTTATTCTCCTTTAAAGTACTACAAAATCTCACTCTAACAGTTTAATTATTGTTTTCTTCCTTTTCCTTATATTTTTGTAATAATTTATGAATTTCGTATATCTTTCTTGCTGTCGTACGAATGAATCTATCTCTATTTTTTTGTTTTCCTTTTTGAGTCATAATAAATATAAAGAACGGATTCTTTTCTTCGACAACCCCACATTCATGATAGGCGATATCGAAAGAACCATATTTTCGATAATAATTTTCTGAAAATATATCGATGATTTTGTAAGAAGGATTTTCTAGATGACTTTTTAACTTTTTTCCTAGCTCTTCTTCCTTTGTAAAACGATAAAGCTCTTTCCAATAGACTCTCATATCGAAACAATTAGTTATGCCAAACAAATCCTTTCCTTCTAAAGTATGTTTAGCTCCTAGTCTTTTTCCAAACTCTATTAGTTTTTCTTTTGTAACGTAGTTTACTAGTTTTATATATGCAGTATTGTCACTTTCTTTAAGTGTATAATACACTAATTCTTCGAGACTATAAAACTGTCCACAAGTCTTGTCCTTCAAAACTCCCGATCCCTGTTTTATATCTTCTTTTTCGATAGACAATTTTTCATTTAAATCTATCTCTTTTGAAGCGGCTAATTCATATAAATAAAGACATACTAGTATTTTAATGCTACTAGCTGAATAAAAACAAATATTCTCATTAAAACTGAAAACCACGTCGTTGTTCATATCTTCATAATAGTAAGCAACTTTATCTTGACTCTTTAAGAACATCTTGTTGAGCCTATAAAGTTTTTTTTGAATAATTCTATATTGTATTTTAGATCTAATTTCCACTGTTTTTTTCATAATCTTTTCCTACATACCTATCGTATTTTTTTTCATTTTTTGATATTCCTCATACATGACTTCAATCGAATGACAAATAGCTTCGTCGTTTGTCGTTATCATTTTATCAAAAATACCATTGTCATTGATGAATTGTCCAAGAGGGTTTCCGCGAATTTGACCAAGTTCTATCAATAGAGTACCAGGATAGATAGATTCGAGCATACTACTGATCGTATTATAAGCTTTTGTTTCTATCAATCGGTATCCGGTCTTTTCAGCATAAGCTGTCGCTACTGCCTCGTTATATTGAATTTCTTGATTCGGAATATTGCCTTTCCAAGGATTGGGCTTGCCTTCTATTCCTTTTAAATAACGTACTAAACCACCACATGAATGAAAGATTAAAGATCCTATTAACTTTGCATCTGTACCGATTCGATTATATAACTCTAGCAAACATTCATTTTCCTTTTCGTAAGTAAAACTTTCCCCAGAATAGATTGTACCTAAAGGGTTTGGTATTGACATATTTAGACCATCAGGTATGCCTCGCAAGTACCTAGGAATACCATTTTCTTTCATTTTTATATATTCATTAAAAGGAGAATTGTCGTTCAAATTCACGCCATTGCCATTTGCTGACCATTGAATTATACTTCCATCATTGAATGCCTTCAAAATGTCAGATATATTTTCTTTCAAGTCCCTATGACGATCATCTATACAATCGACACCTATTCCTCTAAATAATTCATGTTTTTTGTTCACTTCTCCGACATTTTCATCATCATATTTACATCTGGTGTACCAATCTTTACAAAAATCTTGTTCTTCTTCATATGTCCAAGTACTTTTTAATTTACTGCGAATAGCGGAAGTCACTACTATCGTTCCTTCTGGATTTAAAATAGGAATAAAATGTAAAGTATACTTTTCCTTATCTATTAGACCAGACTTATCAATAAACTCCATAAAATGGATAACGTAATGATTGCTTATAAGTTCGACAGCATGAGTGCCAGCTGTTATTATTACATGATGTTCACCTGTTCCATAGGTAAAATATCTTATCGGATATCCAAAACTTGTTTTACCTAAAGGTTTCTCTTCATGAACTGTCTCAAGTTTATCTAAGCATTCATTTAATTTGGTAAAATCCAAAATACGCTTTTCGACCACATTTATCACCTAAAAACAGTATACCACAGATTATTAGTTACATTTATTAAAAATAAAAAAAATGATAAAGCTAGGAAGAACCTATTGTCTTTATCATCTAAAAGTTTATTTTAAAATTCTTATTTTTCTTTAGGTTTAATAATTACGTGACGATTCGGCTCTTCTCCGACGCTCTCCGTATATATATCTTCAAAATTGGCAACAGCATTGTGTACGATCAATCTTTCATATGAGTTCATATTGTCGAGTTCGACTGCTATTTTTGTCTCGCTAACTTCTCTAGCAATTCTCTTCGCCGTTTTTTCTAAATGCATAACTTGCTTATCTTTATAATTTTCGACATCTAGAGAAATATAAGGTGACTTTCCAAATTCGTTTTTTACTGTATTTCTTATTACAGTTTGAAGAGCAGCCAGATTCTTGCCGTCTCTACCTATGAGCAGTGGATTATCATTAGAATACATCTTTACCTGTAGTTGATTATCTCTGATTTTTGTCTCAAAAGAAACCTCTATTCCCATCTTAATAAGTAATTCACTAAGATATTCTTTAACAAATTCTAGAACGTCAGTTAAAGGTGTAACAGTAAGTTCTACTAACTTTCCTTTAAAAAGACCACCTTTTTTTTCTTCGCTCGATATGATAACTTCCTCTTCTTTTAAATTTAACTTAGATAAAGCTTCCTCTAAAACGCTATCATAATCTTTACCAGAAAACTTATTTACTTCCATGACTACTATTTTCCTCTCTTTTTAGAATTGCCTACTACTCGTCCGGTATTCTTATTTTTATTCTCGTCTTTATCTCTTTTTAAAATTAACGTCTGCAATATCATGAATCCGTTAGAAACTATCCAATAAAGAGCTAAAGCGGTCGGTAAACTTAAAGATGCTACTGAAATGAACACTATCATGAATTTCATAGTCATCTCCATCTGTTTATCTTGTTCTTTATTACCGGTAGAAGTATTCATAGTATTTTTATAAGAAAAATATGTAGTAGCTACTATCAAGATTATCAATAGAATATAGAGATAATTACCATTTTTGATACCTACAAAAGGAGAAGTTCCGAGTTGTAAGGTTAAGAAATTACCTTCGAAAATCGCAGGAACTCTATTTATCGCTTCTAAAAATGCTAACAATATAGGAAGTTGGATGAGTGGAACCAAACATCCACTAGCAGGACTGATGTTATATTTTTTGTAAACCATCATCAATTCTTGACTCATCTGCATCGCCGTAGCTTGATCTTTAGCGTTTCCATATTTTCTTTGAATAGCTTGTAATTCGGGTTGAGCTTTCTTCATGTTTTCAGATTGCATCATCGTCTTTTTAGTAAAAGGAAATAATATCAATCTGATCAATAGTCCTAATATGATAACTGCTAATCCATAATTGCTAACGAAAACTCCCAACTTTATGATTATATATGCTAAAGGCTTAACGAATAACGTTTCCCAAAGGTTGTTATATTTGACATCGCTCGGTTTATATTCCGGACAAGGATTTAAACCTTCATAATCGACATCCATGTTCTCTTTGTTTTCTTCATAAATCTTTAAAAGATCTTCATCTTCTGGTAAGCATAATATGTTCGATGTCAACGATTGACCAGTGACTTCATTTATTATCTTCTTCTTATCTCCATCGGATAAATATTTCGTACATCCTGTACTCAAAACTATTAAGGTTAACAACAAAACTGCTAACTTTTTGTTTTTCTTCATCTATTTTATTCCTTTCACTAATGCCTCTAATGATTCATCTAATTTCTTAAAGTCGGCATTCAAGCATTCGTTCCTTATCATTATAATATAATCCTTACCTTTTTTGAACTCTTTTTTATATTTATCGATTATATTCCTCGTCTGCCTTTTGATTTTGTTTCTCTCAACTGCTTTGCCGTAACTCTTTTTAATCGCTACTCCAAATTTAGAAAATTTCTTATCGAGACTCTCAGAATAATATAATACATAATATTTATTTTTACAGAATGTTCCAGATCTGATTATACTATTAAATCTTTTTTTATCCTTGATCGTTTCACATCTCTTCATATTTCACCTTCTAGAATAAAAACCACTCTCTTGGTGGTTTACTTACATAATACTTTACGACCTTTTTTTCTTCTAGATTTTAAAATATTGCTTTCTTTTCTAGCAAAAAAACCGTGCTTTTTACTCTTTTTACGATTGTTTGGTTGATAAGTTCTTTTCATAGTTTGCACCTCCAAATCTAAAATTCAAGAGTATTATATTATAGGGATCGCCAAAAAGTCAAGTTTAATAGTCCTTTCTTTTATATATTAATCAAATTAAATACCTACGGCTAAGTTTATTTTAGTCGCATGATGATTTCAAATCTTTTCAAATAGAATATGAATAATTTTTTTCCACACACTTATCAACACTATTTCCACAATATGTGCATAACTTATCTACATTGTCGATATCCCAAAATTGTGGAAACTGTGGATAAATGAAGTTTTTGTTTTAAATAAAGGTTTTAAATTCGACATTTTTCAACAATTTATGTAGATAAACTATGTTCATAAATTATTTTTTCAAAAACATCTTTATCTTTTTTTGGATTTACGCTAAAATGAAATTAACAAGAAACCGGGGTGATGGTTTATGAGCGAAGAAAATAATTTAATATGGCAAAATTTTATAGGATTATTAAAAAATAGGATTTCTACCGTCTCAATAAACTCCTGGTTTAAATACTGTAAAATATATAAAATCGACGATGCAGTCGAGGATAACAAATCGATAAAAATTGTAACTATAGTGACTAGCTCTCTCTATATAAAGGAAGCATTAATAAAGAGATATTTAGAAACGATTGAAGAACTGATGGAAGCCATCTTGGGAAAACACTGTAATATCGAATTCGTTTTAGAAGAAGAAATTTCAACGATCAAAGAAAAACCAGTAGGAACAATTACACCTCTTCAGAATGAAAATTCTGATCCTTTAACGATACCTGTTGAAAACACTACTACTTATCAACACCCTATAGAGAGCAATCTGATAGAAAAATATACGTTCGATAATTTTATTGTCGGAGATTCTAATAGACTAGCGCATACTGCCGCGATGTCAGTTGCTGAACAACCGGGAAAACTATATAACCCTTTTTTCATACATGGAAAAAGTGGCTTAGGTAAAACACACTTGATGCACGCCATAGGAAATTATATAAAAAATACCAGTGCAAAAAAGGTTTTATATGTCACTAGCGATAAGTTCATTTCGGACTTTACGACGATAAATATGAACAAAGATGGAACCTACATTCAAGCATTTAAAGAAAAGTATAGAGGCATAGACGTCTTGATGATAGACGATATCCAATTTCTAGAAAAAGCGGAGAAAACTCAGCAAGAATTTTTCCATACTTTTAACAGTCTCTATGATATGAACAAACAGATAATAATAAGTTCTGATCGCAGTCCGGATGATTTAAAACTTTTAGAAGAGCGACTTAGAACGAGATTTAGTTGGGGACTTACCGTAAACATCTATCCTCCAGATATCGAATTGAAGAAAAGGATAGCTAAAAACAAGATGTCAGGACATGCGGTTGCAGGACTAGTTATGGACGACGTCATCGAATATATAGCGAGTAACAGTGAAAACGACGTGAGACACATCGAAGGAGCAATAACGAGGCTATACGCCTATGCTGCCATTATGGGACCTCATAAAATCGATTTGGAATTCGCAAACGAAGCTCTTAGAGATTATCTAAAAAATTCTGTCTACATGGATAGCAATATTGCAAAAATCCAAAAAGCGGTCGCAGACTACTATAAAATAACAGTCGAAGATTTAAAAAGTAAACGACGTACCGCAAACATAAACTATCCTAGACAAGTGGCAATATATCTTTGTCGTACTTATACGGACGAGTCATTTCCTAAGATAGGATTAGAATTTGGTAATCGCGATCATTCGACAATCATTCACGCCTGTGATAAAATAAAAGAAGATTTGAAAAATAACAATCAATTAAAAGACATAATTAAAGAGATTAAAAATAATATCGGTTAACTTGTTGAAACAACTACACTTTTCAACAGCTTATCAACACCCTCGAAATCCATATTTTAAAAGAAAAATATCTCTTTTCCACAGAATCCACAGGACATAACAATAATAACTAATATAAAATAAGAAAGAAGGAAACAAAAATGAAATTCACTATTGAAAAAAGCACACTACTAGAAAGCTTAAACAACGTAACAAAAGCCATATCTATTAAAAATGTCATACCTGTATTAAACGGTATCAAATTCGAATTGAACTCTGAAGGATTATATTTAACTGCGAGCGATACAGATTTAACGATAAAATCATATATAAAGAGAGACAAGATAAAAAGTGTCTCTGAAGAAGGAAGTATCGTAATTCAGAGTAAATATATAAATGAAATAATAAGAAAGTTACCGGACGATACGATCGATATAGAAGTGATAGACGGTTTAAAGGTGATGATCAAAGCTAAAACGAGTCAATTCAGTTTGAACTGTTTAAAAGTAGAAGATTATCCACAGATAAAATTAGAATATCAGAAAGATCCTATCGTTATTAAAGGAAATCTATTTAAAACTATTATAAAACAGACAGTCTTTGCTATAAGTACTCAAGAATCTAGACCTCTTCTGACGGGAATAAATCTCAAATTGCAGGGTAATATCATGGAAGTAACAGCAACTGATTCTTATAGACTAGCAAAAAAGACTATCCAACTGTCAGAATTTATTAAAGAGGAAGTAAACATCACTATTCCAGGAAACAATATAAGTGAATTAGATAAAATCATAAACGATGACGAACCTGTGGAAATGCATATATTTTCCAACAAGATTCTATTTATATATAAAAATATTACTCTTCAATCTAATCTGTTAAGTGGTACTTACCCTAATACGAATAATTTGATTCCCGATGATTTTAGTATCATATTTAATACTAACTATAACGATTTCTATAGTGCTATCGATAGAGCTTCACTCCTTACTCAAAATAAAGAAAAGAACATCGTTAAAATGGAGACCAACACCAATAGATTGGTGATCTCCTCTTTTGCTTCCGAAATTGGTAGAACAGAAGAGACGATCGAAATCGAGAAAAACGAGGGAAATGATGTCGGAATATCTTTCAGTGCTAAATACATGATGGATGCATTAAAAACTATCGACGATACTGAACTAGTCGTCTTACTTAACAGTGAGATTAAACCTATAGTTATCAAATCTGCTAAAGACGAAACTTTAGTACAACTTATCCTTCCTATTAAAACTTATTAAAATGACGGTTATGCCGTTTTTTTTTATTTAAATCGCAAAATATTTCAAAAAAGTTAATTTTTTTAGCAATTCTTACACAGTTCGACAAATATCGACAGCGATTTATAGTATAAGGGGACCTGCAGGGAGGTGAAACGATGGAAAACTATACGATTAGTTCAAAAACTTTAGCGATAATGCCTATAAATAAAAAAAGGTCTAAAGTTTATGAAAATGAAAATGCGTTTGTTGTAGAAAAAAATGCTCGAAAAATAATTGCAGAAAATTGTGAATATTACGGAAGTTCATACGAAGGTCGAAAAAAAGGAACGATGGAATTGATTGGAATAACTCATAAAGCACCAATTTTAATTGAAGACTCGGAAAATTTGATATTTTTCCCGACATCTAGTCCACGTCTCAATGATTGTGGATGGGTATCGCTTAACAATTTGGATAGCTATACTCCATATGATGACGAAAGTATCATAAGATTCCACAATAATCTTACATTGCAAGTACACGCATCGAATAAGATTATCAACAATCAAGTGTTGAGAGCAACTAGATTAGAATCGATCATTTATAAAAGAAAAAACAGACGTTAATTTTCGACTAAAATCTTAAAAAATCTTTTAAAAGTGGCCATTTTTATGGTATAATTATTACTAGGTATAGAGGATCGTCCATACCTAGTAAATTTATTATTCAAGCTTTAAGGTGGCAATTTATGAAAATCAGCAACTTGAAACTATACAATTTTAGAAATTATGAAAACTTAACTTTAGAATTTTCTAAAAAGCAGAATATCATAATTGGAGAAAATGGGTCGGGAAAGACGAACATAGTAGAAGCTATATATGTCCTAGCAATAACCAAATCTTTTAGAGGAAGTCTCGATAAAATACTCATTAAAAATGGTAAAAAAGAGATGAGTATCGAAGGTTCAGTTAAAGATAGGATAAAGCACAAATACAAAGTAGATCTTTCCGATAATGGAAAAATTGTCAAAATAGACAACAACAAAATTGCCAAACTTAGCAATTATATTTCTAAGATAAATGTCGTACTTTTCACACCAGAACATACGAACGTCATAAAAGATTCGCCGATGAGTCGAAGAAATATGATAAACATCGAGATCTCACAAATGGAAAATGGATATCTTCATTTATTAAACGAATATAATAAAACTTTAAAACAGAGAAATGCCTTTTTAAAATTGATGTATGTTAATAAACTAGCTAGTCCAGATTATCTCTGGATTTTGACTGAAAAACTTATCGAAATCGGTATGAAAATAGCTAACTATAGACAGAAATTCATCGACGACATCAATAAGTATTATGACAAGATTAATGTCGATATAACGAGAAAAAAAGGTCTCAAAGTCTTGTATGTGAGTTCCTATAAAAATAAAACTAAAGAAGAACTTATGGCAAAATATAAGTCTTATTTAGATAAAGATATTGTTATAGGAAAAACTAACATCGGAATTCATCATGACGATTTTATATTTTCTCTAAAAGGAAATAATTTAAAAGATTATGGATCTGAAGGAGAACAAAAGAACGCCATAGTGTGCTTTAAACTCGCTGAAATTGAACTTTTTATCAAAGATAGAGGAATATATCCAATTTTGATCTTAGATGACTTATTCAGCGAATTAGATGGGAAAAAAATAAATAATATCTTAAAGAAATTGAATAAAAACTTACAAATTTTTATAACGACGACCGATTTAAAAAACATAAACACCAAAATACTGAATAATTGCACAGTTTTTAGTGTTAAAAATGAGAAAGTGGTGAAAAGAGAGTATGAATGAGAAAAATAATCAAGAATATTCTGATAGTGATATTCAGGTTTTAGAAGGTCTTGAAGCCGTCAGAAAACGCCCAGGAATGTATATAGGAACGACTAGCGAAAGAGGATTACACCATTTAGTATGGGAAATAGTGGACAACTCCGTAGACGAAGCTTTAGCAGGTTATTGTGACGATATAGAAATCATTGTCGAAAAAGATAATAGCATAACTGTCAAGGATGACGGTCGTGGAATGCCAACCGGAATGAATGCAAAGACTGGATTGTCGACAATCGAAACGATATTCACAGTGCTACACGCCGGCGGAAAGTTTGGAGGCGGAGGATACAAGGTATCTGGAGGATTACACGGTGTCGGTGCCAGTGTTGTAAATGCTTTATCAGAATGGCTAGAAGTATACGTATATCAACACGGAGAAGTCCATTATCAAAGGTTTGAAAACGGTGGAAAACCTGTCGAACCGATGAAAGTAATCGACAAATGTGATGAAAATCGAACCGGAACAACTGTAAAATTTAAACCAGACGCGACTATCTTTACTGAAACTACCGAATATAAGTATGATATCTTACATGAAAGATTACAGGAATTGGCATTCTTAAATAAAGGTCTGAGAATTATTCTTTCTGATACTAGAGGATCTGAAATAAAGAAAGAGGAATTTCTATATAATGGAGGAATAATCGAATACGTAAGGTTATTAAATAAAAATAAAACGGCTATCCACGAAGATATCGTCTATTTTGAAGGAGTAGAAAATGATATATCTTTGGAAGTAGCCATGCAATATAACAGTTCTTATAGTCCTTCAATTTACTCTTATACGAATAACATTAAGACTTACGAGGGTGGAACACATGAAGACGGCGTAAAAAGAGCACTAACACGTATAATCAACAATTATGCTAAAAATAACAAGCTTTTAAAGGAAAGTGACGATCCGCTTAGTGGTGATGATGTAAGAGAAGGTCTCACAATGATAATCTCTTGTAAGCATCCAGATCCTCAGTTTGAAGGACAAACTAAAACAAAATTGGGTAATGCAGAGGTAAGAAAAATAGCTGACGACGTCTTCAGTTCAGGATTTGAACGTTTCTTAATGGAAAATCCTAGCGATGCTAAAGAGATAATTGATAAATGTTTAATGGCTGCTAGAGCGAGAATTGCCGCTAAAAAGGCGAGAGAAATCGCCCATAGAAAGGGAGATCTAGACGTTGTTCCTTTCGGTGGAAAATTGCAGGATTGTAAAGAAAAAGACCCAAGCATCTGTGAAATATTCCTAGTCGAGGGAGATTCAGCAGGAGGATCAGCTCTAAAATGTAGAGATAGTATGACTCAAGCAATACTTCCACTAAAGGGAAAAATATTGAACGTAGAAAAAGCTCGTTTGGATAAAGCACTATCGAATGATGAAATAAGAACTATCATAACAGCATTCGGAACTGGTATAGGTGAAGAATTCGACCTCAATAAGTTGAGATACGATAAAATAATCATCATGACCGATGCCGATGTCGATGGAGCACACATAAGAGTACTGCTTTTAACACTTTTCTATAGATTCTTTAGGCCTATTGTTGAAGCAGGACATGTCTACGCAGCTCAACCACCACTTTTTTGTATAAAACACGGGAAAACAATTAAATATGTCTTAACAGAGCCAGAAAAAGATGAATATTTAAAATCTCTTCCGGAAAATGTAAAAACGGAAATAACCAGAATGAAAGGTCTCGGAGAAATGGACCCTCATGAATTAGACGAAACTACTATGAACATCGAGACAAGAATATTGAAAAAAATAACCGTAAATGACGCGATGAGCGCTGATGCCGCATTTAGTAAGATAATGGGTGAAGAAGTTGAACCTCGAAGAAAATTTATCGAGGAGAAAGCCCCATATGCCACTAATATAGATACTATAGGATAGGAGGTAAAATCATGGATGAAGATAAAAAAATAGAAAAAATTGAAGAAGTTGAAGAAACTACAGTCGAAATGACAGAAAAAGATAAAGTACAGCATAATGATATAGTTAAAGAAATAGAAGACTCGTTCATAGAATATTCTTTGAGTGTTATCACTGCTAGAGCCTTGCCAGATCTTCGAGATGGACTAAAACCAGTACATAGAAGAATTCTATACTCTATGTATGAATCGGGATATACACCAGACAAACCACATAAAAAATGTGCACGTATTATCGGAGATGTTATCGGTAAATACCATCCACATGGGGACTCATCTATTTACGATGCCATGGTAAGAATGGCCCAAGATTTCAGTCTTAGATACATGTTAGTAGATGGACACGGAAACTTCGGAAATATAAATGGAGACAGTGCAGCAGCATATCGTTATACAGAATCTAGAATGGCTAAGATATCACTAGAAATGATACGTGATATCAATAAAAATACTGTTAATTTTTCGCCAAACTTCGATGGATTAGAAAAAGAACCAGATGTATTACCATCAAGATTTCCTAACGTTTTAGTCAATGGAACGACAGGAATTGCCGTAGGAATGGCTACAAATATTCCGCCACATAATTTAAAAGAAGTAATAGATGGTTGTATTGCGTACATAGATAATCCAGAAATAGACACTTTAGGTTTAATGCAGTATATAAAAGGTCCGGATTTCCCTACTGGTGGAATAATATTAGGAAACAGTGGTATTAAAAAGGCCTATGAAACAGGACGTGGATCTATTACTATAAGAAGTAATGCTATCATTGAAGAAAAACATGGCAGGAATTATATAATAATAGATGAAGTTCCTTATGGTACTAATACGTTATCACTAAAAGAAAAAGTCGCAGATCTCGTTCATAATAAGGTGATAGAAGGAATCTCAGACTATCACACTGACTTAAAAAATGGTCTAAAAATTACTATAACTCTAAAAAGAGATGCTAATCCTCAAGTAGTACTAAATAACTTATACAAACATACCGATTTTCAAACTACTTATGGAATATTGTTTATAATGTTGGACATGGGTGTACCTAAAACCCTGACTTTAAAAGAAATTATCAGCAAATACATCGATCATCAGAAGGAAGTTATCGTAAGAAGAACTCGCTTTGAATTAGAAAAAGCAGAAAAGAGAGTCCATATCTTAGAGGGATACAAAATAGCCTTAGATAATATCGATGAAGTCATAAAGATTATAAAAGAAGCAGAAAGTGATGTCATAGCCAAAGAGAGATTGATAAGTAGATTTGGCTTCTCTGAAATTCAGGCTGATAGTATACTAGAATTAAAATTGCGCAGATTGACTGGATTAGAAAGAAGCAAAATCGAAGAAGAACTGGCAAATCTGTTAAAACTTATTGAAGAATTAAAATCAATTCTAGCAAGCGAACAAAAAGTTTTAGACATAATTAAAAAAGAGATGACAGAAATTAAAGAAAAATACGGTGATGAGAGAAGAACAAAGATAGATATGACAGCTATAGACTTTATAGAAGATGAATCGCTCATACCAGAAGAAAATAGCATCATTACCGTCACAGAAAAAGGCTATATTAAAAGATTAGCAGCTAATACCTACAAAATTCAGAATCGTGGTGGCGTTGGAATCAAAGGAATGAGTACAAACGAAGAAGATAACGTAAAACTGATGATAAACGTATCAACCCATGATTACATATTGTTCTTTACTAATAAAGGCAAGGTATATAGACTTAAAGGATATGAAATTCCAGAATTTGCAAGACAATCTAAGGGACTACCTATTATTAATTTGTTACACATTGAAAAGGAAGAAACAGTTAGTTCGATTATAAAAATATCTAATGATGACGAAGAATACAAATATTTATTATTCGCTACTAAAAAAGGAATAGTAAAAAGAACAGCAATAGAAGACTTCGCCAATATTCGTCAGACAGGAAAAATAAGTATTACTCTTAAAGATGATGACGAATTGATCGAAGTCAAAAAAACTACAGGAAATAATAAGGTTCTATTAGGATCTACGAACGGACGTACAGTATTATTCGATGAAGACGAAGTACGCATAATGGGAAGAACAGCCTCAGGAGTCAGAGGAATAAATATGCCTGATGGAACGTGTATATGTGCAGAAGTATGTGATCTTGAAGCAAACCTATTAATAGTAACTCAAAAAGGATATGGAAAAAGAACATTTGTTCGTGAATTTAGAGAAACTAAGCGTGGAAGCAAGGGAGTAAAAGCTCTAAATGTAACTGACAAAAACGGAAGTATCGTATCATTTAAATTAGTAGATGATGAAAAAGACATAGTTATTATCACGGATTCCGGTATGGTCATAAGACTAGAAACAGCTAACATCTCACAGCTGAGTAGAAATGCTCAAGGAGTAAGATTGATCAATTTAAAAGAGAATCAAATAGTTTCATCTATAAGTATTGTGGAAAAAGATAAAATCGAAGACAATGATTCTACTATAGAAGAAAAAACTGTGGAAAACTCAGATAAAGAAGTTGTGGAAGAAAAAGGCAATTCAACCGAATAGCCTTTTTTTATTTCCCGGGAAATAATGTTCCACGTGAAACATATAATTAAAATAATAAAAAAGTATTCCCTACCCTATTTAAAAGTAATACCAATTTATGAATATAAAGTTTATTTTTTTCGCAGACAATGTTTCACGTGGAACATTCGCTACAACAGTTTTACGTAATTAATGATTGCTTACCGGACTTCTTGGTAAAAAACATATATAGACTTACAAATACGTAATAAATTGTACAAAAAAAATAATTTCTGTTAATAAATAACTAGAAATTTAAAGAATAAGATAAATAAATTGTTAATTGTCTGATATAATGTGGTTTTTTAAAACAGAAAAAATGCTCTTCTTCTTTAATTTGATAAAATTGATAGTTTTTCCACCATAAATGTTTCACGTGAAACATTGTACGATGTGCGTATTTTTAAAAGTATTAATTAAATAATTGTAATCACGTAATAATAATGATAATTAAATCAAAATGTTCTTGTATATAAAATTGTTAAAGTTTAAGTTATAATTGATAACCATAGATTATTTATAGGTGCGATTTCTTTAAAAAGTTTAATCGCTTTCACATTTAATGTTCCACGTGAAACATTGATGACTATAATTTTAGTAATTTAAAACAAAAAAGAGTATAACTCTCATAATATTATTAATAAATATGAGGAAATACTATTCTTCATGCAAATGATGTTCCACGTGAAACATTATTTCCCGGGAAATAATTATATAGTTGCAAAACACCAACTAAAATGATAATATATATGTGCACAACGAACAATTATCGAATCTGGTCAGAATCGGAAGATAGCAGCCATAAGATCAATATTCGTGTGTGCTTTTTTTTGGAGGAATATATGGATGAAAAAATGTTGAAAACTCTTTTTAAGTTAGCTAAAAGATCTCTTGTGGAAAACGAGTTTCCTGTTAGTGCAATAATATATGATTCTAATGGTATAATAAGTACGGGATATAATAAACGCAACAGAACAAAAAAGACTACTGATCATGCAGAAATTATAGCTGTGGAAAAAGCTAATAAAAAGTTGAAAAATTGGAATTTAGAGAACAAATGTATGGTTGTAACTTTAGAACCTTGCGATATGTGTAAGGCGGTATTAAAAGAGGCTAGGCTTAAAAAAATATTCTATATAATTCCTAGATATAAATTCAAAAAACAATACAAATGTACAATTTTTGAACAATTCGAATTACGAGATGAACGTGTCGATAAATATCGTTCTGACATTACACACTTTTTTGATAACAAACGCTAGATTTAATATGTCGCATTTGCTATAATTAAATAGGAGATGATTACTATGGCTTACAAAGTTTTATACCGTAAATATAGACCTAAAACATTTAAAGAAATTATCGGTCAAAACGTAATCATCGACAATCTAAAAAGGTGTGTAAAAAATGTTTCTTTTTCACATGCCTACATCTTTACAGGTCCTAGAGGTACAGGAAAAACATCTACTGCGAAAGTATTGGCAAAAGCAATAAACTGCACGAACCCAGTGGACGGTGAAGCTTGTGGAGAATGCGATAACTGCAAAAACTTTTCTACGACACCGGATATTATAGAGATCGATGCTGCTTCTAATAATGGAGTAGATGAGATCAGAGAGCTAAGAAGCAACATAACTTTAGCACCAGCTGCATCTAAATATAAGGTGTATATCATAGATGAAGTACATATGCTTTCACCGGGAGCCTTCAATGCGTTACTAAAAACCCTAGAAGAGCCTCCAAATCATGCAATATTTATATTGGCAACAACAGAAGTATATAAAGTACCAATAACTATACTATCTAGATGCCAAAGATACGATTTTAAAAAGGTTAGCAAAGATGAGCTAGTTTCTCACCTCGAAGACGTATGTCAAAAAGAGCAAATAGATTACGACAAAGATGCACTTTATGAAATATACAGCCTTAGCGAAGGTTGTTTGAGAGATGCGCTAAGCATACTTGATCAAATCGCTAAAAGTGAAAAAAAGTTGACCTTAGAGTCAGTGTTGACAAGTTATAATATCGTTTCAAACGAAACTATCAAAGGGTTGTTAAAATGTGCTCTTTCAGGAGACGTAGAGGGAGTAATTACATTCTTAGAAAATCTGGAAGACTCCAGCATGAACGCCCAAAAATTACTAAAAAAAATGATAAACTATTTAGAAAAAAAAGCTATAGACATTAAGCTCGGTAAAGAAAGAGAAATGGACTTTAAAACTATTAAAAATTTGATAGAGAATCTAAATAAATGCTATATAGATGCTAGAATAAATGAAAATGTCTTTACAATTATCAAACTGTGCTTTTTAGAGCTTATAAATATTCCAAAAGAAGTACCAAAAAGCGATCAAAAAAGTCAACTCAAAGCGGAAAAAATTCGAGAAGAAAGTAAAGAAGTAGAATTTTCAACACAATCCAATGTAGAAGTTACCTCAATAAAGCAAATACGAGTAAATAATTGCTTTGTAGGGGTTAATAAAGAATCGCTTAAGGAACTCACGACCATTTGGGAGGAGATAGATTCAAAAAAACTAAGCTCTATAGATCCAAAAGACTATATGCCTGTAGCTTCTTCTAATGAATATACTATATTTACTACTGATGAAAGCTCACTAGCCCACCTCTTTAATATGAAATGTGAGGAAATTGAAAAGATTATTAAAAAGAAGAAAAAAAATATTAAAGTTGTCGCATTAACTGTAGAAGAATGGGCTCAAGAGAGAGAAAAATTTAAAGATAATTTAAAACATAAAAGAGAATACAAACTTATTGAAGAACCGCAAAAAAGCGACGAAAGCAAAAAAATTAAAGAAAAAATGAACGATTTATTTTCAGAAAAAATCGTCGAAATATCTTAGGAGGAAATACATATGAACATGCAAAATTTAGTTGCACAAGCACAAAGAATGCAAAAAGAAATAACAAAAAAACAGGAAGAAATCTACAATACAAGTTTTGTAGGAAAATCAGAATGGGTAAGCATTACCATGAAGGGAAATAAAAAAATCGAAAAAGTAGATATAACTTATGAAGGAAACCTAGATGAAGAAAGAGAAATGCTAGCCGATATGATCGCAATCGCAATGAGAGACTGTATTTCAAACATCGATAAAGAAGTAGAAAAGAAATTAGGGGCATATAGTCAACAGTTGGGCGGATTATTCTGATGAATATCTATCCAGAGCTTCTTGAGACATTAATAGAATACTTTAAGAAATTGCCTGGTATAGGAGAAAAAACAGCAGAACGTTATGCTCTTTCACTTATCAATTTTGAAGGAGACGATTTAAAAGATTTTGCGTCTGCCATTGAAAACATAGAAGGTACGCTTAAAAAATGTGATATATGTGGACATCTAACAGATCAAAAAATATGTAAAATTTGTGAAGACTCCGCTAGAAATCATAACTTAATATGTGTAGTAGAAGATTACAAAAGTATATTTATGTTTGAAAAGACGGGCAAATTTAGTGGAGTTTATCACGTGTTAGGTGGACTAATATCGCCTATAGATGGTATCAATCCAGACGATTTGAACATTTCAAAACTCATAAATAGAACTAAAGAATTAACTGAAGCCGAAGTGATCATCGCACTGAGACCAACTATAGAGGGTGACACGACGACGCTTTATCTAAAAAAGATATTGGATAAAGAAAAAATAAAAATAACAAGACTTTCTTATGGAATTCCTATGGGAGCTGAAATAGACTATTTAGATATTTTAACTTTAGAGCGTGCTTTATACGATCGTAAAGAAGTAGCATAAAAGAAAAAATTTTTTCATATTGTTAATTGATATGAAAAACATTTATTACATTTTTAAACGATTAGTCTTTGCTTTCGCAGTACTCTACAGTTTTAACATAATTATGGAAAGTATGAAGCTGTTTATTCCAATAAATGTCTATACTATTTCCTCTATTGCCGTTTTAGGCTTCCCTGGGTTATTTGCACTAGTTGGATTATTGTTACTTTGAACTATAAGAGGTATTATGGAAGCAGAAAGAGAATTGCAAAGACTAAAAAACGAATTCAGTGAGAAAAAAAATTCCCACGTTTTTTTAGTGGAGACAGATGATTTAGATAGATCTTTATTAGACATAAAAGAGATTATAAAAGACTTAGTCGCTAAAGACGACGTGACTAGAAATCAGATCGACGAAGATAATTACCTAGAACTTATAACGATAAGATCCGAAGCTAAAGACATCAAAAAAGATGAGATAATGGAATTACAAATTAGATTGAGAACAAAACCTGTTCTTGGTGATTACTTGATTTATATAATCTTACCTGCAGAGAGAATAAATGAAATTTCAGCTAATAAATTGTTGAAGACTATAGAAGAACCGAACAAAAATGTAATTGGTTTTTTGATTACTACTAATAGAGATTTAATCTTACCAACGATTAAAAGCCGATGTGAAAGTGTATCTTTAATTTATAGATCATTGAGCGATTGCTCAATTCCAGATAATGTCTTTGAAATAGTCTCGAAACTTATTAATGGACTCGAAAAAAAGGATCATCATCTATATGTTACTACTAGGAATTCTGATAAAAATATAAAGGAAAATGCCAGAAATATTGAAAATTTATTAAAAGATTATTATAATACAGCCTGTAATTTTAAATCTAAATATGAATTAGATGAAAACTTGATCGAAATGATTAAGAAAAATAACACTACAGAAGCACTTATACAAAAAACCAAATATTTTAATACGATATTTAATAAATTGACGAGAAATATGAACTTTGAGCTTTTATTAGAGAAAGTTTTTCTCGATCTGAAAGGCGTGAAGTAAATATGCAAATCGTTGGAGTAAAATTTAAAACTGGTGGAAAAGTATATAATTTTTCCACAGAGGAAGAATTTCAAAAAGGAGATAAAGTAAAGGTTGAGACAGAAAGAGGGATTCAATTAGGCGAAGTCGCAGAGATAGAAACTCTTACAGTTGATAAAAACTTGAAAGAGATTAAAGGTAAAGCAACTCCAGAAGACTATCAAAGATATTTAAAAAATTTAAAAGATGCTGAAAAAGCTCTACAAGACACAAAAAAGTTGATAAAAAAGCTTAATTTAAACATGACTCTTATTGATACAACGTACTCACTAGATAGAAAAGTGCTCCTTTTCAACTTCGTTTCTGAAGAAAGAGTAGATTTTAGAGACTTAGTGAAGGAACTGGCGGCCAAATATCATACTAGAATAGAACTGAGACAAATAGGCGTTAGAGATAAGGCTAAAGAAATAGGTGGCATAGGACTATGCGGACGCAAATTATGCTGTAATAGTTGCTTAAAAACAGTTAATTCAGTAAATATAAACATGGTTAAAAACCAAAATATAGCCTTAAATCCGACAAAAATAAATGGTGCCTGTGGTAGACTCTTATGCTGTTTTACTTATGAAAATGAACTTTATGAAGAAAATAGAAAAGTTCTTCCAGAGGTTGGAGAAAAGATAGATCATAATGGCCAAAAAGCGGTTGTTACCGACATAAATATTTTAAACAAGGAATATACAGTTAAAACTTCTGATAATAACTACGAGAAGGTAAAAATAGATGATAGAATGTAACGATTTATTCGATTACGGATTAAAAATATTCCAAAATAGTGAATATTTTAAATTTAGTATCGATTCGATATTATTAGCGGAATTTGTAAAAGTTAAAAACGGAATGCAAATTTTAGATTTCTGCACTGGTAATTTACCCATTCCGTTAATTCTATCGACCAAAGGAAAAAAGATTACAATAGATGCTCTTGAAATCCAAGAACAGATATATAATTTAGCAAAAAAAACGATTAGCAGAAATAAATTAGAAAGCTCGATTCAGGTTTTAAATTGTGATATAAAAGAATACTCTACTGAAACAAAATATGACGTAATAACGTGTAATCCTCCATACTTCAAGGTTTCATCAACTTCACAAAAAAATGAAAATCCCATAAAAAGAATGGCTCGCCATGAAATAAGTATAAACTTAGAAGAGATTATTACACATGCCAAAAGATTTTTAAAAGAGACAGGATCTCTTTATTTAGTTCACAGAGTAGAACGCTTTCTCGAGACTATAGATATACTAGAAAGAGAAAAATTTGGCATAAGGAAAGTAGTTTTTGTAAACACTAAAAAAGGAAATAATGCAGAATTTTTTTTAATAGAAGCTTCAAAATATAAAAAAAGTGATCTAAAAGTATGGACTATCGACGTAGAAGGAAGGAGCACTTATAAAAATATATTTGAGGAGGTAAATAGATGAAATTGATATGCGGATTAGGAAATCCCGGTAAGGAATACGACAACACTAGACACAATGTAGGTTTTATGACTATTGATAATTACTGTCTAAAAGAACAATTCAGCAAAAAGTTTAATGGCTTATACTTAGAGAAGAATATCAATGGTGAAAAGGTTCTTTTCTTAAAGCCTCAAAGCTATATGAATCTTTCTGGAACAGTAGTAAAACCGTTCATCGATTACTTCAAAATCGAAGGATCAGACATTTTAATAATACGAGATGATTTAGATTTGCCATTAGGAAAAGCGAGAATAAAGTTCGACAGCTCCTCAGGTGGAGATAATGGTATAAAGTCCATTATAAATAGCTTAGGAAATCAAAAGTTTTATCAATTTAAAATAGGGATTTCTAACGATAAAAATTTTGATACAAAAGACTACGTACTGGGGAAATTTTCTAAAGAAGAACGGGAAAAACTAAAAATAGGTTTCGATATGACAAAAGAAGTGATAAACGATTTTATAGAGGGAAAGATCACTACAACGAAGGATTATACTTTTGGAGAATAAAAATGGAATTTATCGACAAATTTTTTAAATACAAAACTGACGTCAAAGTAATGGGCTTAACGAAAGAACTAGATGTCTTATATATAGTCAACTACTTTAAAACACATGATGAAGATGTAATAGTTTTGACTAGTTCTCTATTCGAAGCAAATAACTTTTTTAAATTGATACAGGCATATACAGACTATGTTCTGTTTTTTCCAATGGATGACTTTCTGACATCTGTCGCCGTTGCGATATCGCCAGATTTAAAACTGACAAGATTGGATACATTAGAAAGTTTAAAGAAAAGGTCGCGATCTAAATATATAATAGTCACGTCCCTAATGGGATATCTAAAATTTTTGCCACACAAAGACGAAGAACAAGATTTAGTGTTAAACCTCTCCCCCTCAAATATTTCCCGGGAAATAATTATAGAAAGATTGGAAGGCCTAGGTTATAGGAGAGACTCACTCGTAACTACTACAGGAGAATATGCTGTTAGAGGATACATTATAGATTTATTTCCTATACATCGAGAAAAACCTGTTCGAATAGAATTTTTCGATGAAGACATCGAATGTATAAAAGAATTTGACGAAAATAGTCAAAGGACTATTAGAGATTTAGAGTGTGTAGAAATAAAGAGATTTAATGAAACGACTGGAGAACTGCAAAGTTCTTTAATAGACTACTTATATATTCCGTCGATTTTTTTAATAGATGAAAGCCAAATAAATGTTGCATACAAAAATCTACAACAAGAGATGTACGAATATAAAGAACATAAAGGTATTTCGCAAGATCATAAATACATGTTCGATTACTCGGACATAACGCTTAATAAAACCTTTTTAATAGAGACGATTAATACCTATGACGATGATAAATCGCTAGTATATTCATCTAAAGAACTGGTTAACTTTAACTCAAATTTAGACGAATTAAAATCCTTTTGCCAAAAGGAAAAGAAAACGATCGTTTTCATACTTCAAAACCGGAAACAGAAAAACATCATATCCGATTTATTCGATAAAGTTTTCATTACCGACACTAATCATATAGAAAAAGACGCCATAAACATCATATTCGGCTCATTAAATTCGGGATTTATCTTCGAAAACTATGTAGTCATATCTCCAAACGACATAGATAAAAAAATTAAAAAAGATATAAGATACAAAAATACCATAAAAATAGGTAGAAAAGTAAAAACGTTCACTGACCTTGCTGATGGAGACTATATAGTTCATGAGACACATGGTATAGGTATTTATAAGGGTTTAAAAACACTAAAAAAGGGACAATATACTAAAGACTATATAGAACTAGAATATGCAGGAAATGACAAAGTATATGTTCCAGTAGAAAATATAGATAAGCTATATAAATATACTTCCAATCTAGGAACTCATCCAAAATTGAACAAACTTAACAGTACTGCTTGGGCCAAAAAGAAAAGCGAAACTAGAAAAAGGATTAAAGATATTTCTGAAGAGCTCCTTGAACTTTACTCCAATAGATCAAAAATAACGACAGTTGCCTATAAGGACTACGAAGAAGAAATCAAATTCGGACTAGATTTTCCTTTCAATTTAACCAAGGATCAGGAAAAAACTATCCAAGAAATAGACTACGATTTAAAGAGTGCCATCCCGATGGATCGCTTATTATGTGGGGATGTCGGATATGGAAAAACAGAGGTTGCTTTTAGAGCTATGTTCAAAACTGTTATCAACAATTTTCAAGTATCCTATCTTTGTCCGACGACTATTCTTTCTAAACAACAGTACACAAGTGCAATAGAAAGGTTTAAAGATTTTCCTATAAGGATTGAACTTTTAAATCGTCACGTACCTCAAAAGAAGGTTACAAATATTTTAAAGGACTTAGAAGAAGGAAAAATTGATATAATAATAGGAACCCATAAACTCTTAAATGAAAAAATTAAATATAAAAAATTGGGGCTTTTAGTCATCGACGAAGAACAAAGATTTGGAGTCTCCCATAAAGAGAAAATAAAAAAAATAAAAAGCGATATAAACGTTTTAACTTTATCAGCCACTCCTATTCCTAGAACTCTAAAAATGGCAATGAGTGGACTTCGTAGCCTATCGGTTTTAGATACACCACCTATTAACAGGTATCCAATCCAAACCTATGTGATTGAAGAAAACGACCTGATAATAAGAGATGCGATATATAAAGAATTGACAAGAAAAGGACAAATATTTATTCTGATAAATAATATCGACGCCTTAGAGACATTTAAAGATAGACTTTCAAAATTGATACCAGAAGCCAGTATAGTGACAGCCCACGGTCAGATGGACAGCGAACAGATAAATACCATAATGGAAAAATTCATAAATTGTGAGTACGACATATTGATATGCACTACTATAATCGAAACGGGAATCGATATTCCAAACGTCAATACGATAATAATTCTAGATTCTGATCGATTCGGGCTAAGTCAACTTTATCAAATACGCGGTCGAGTGGGAAGAAGCGATAAAATAGCCTATGCCTATCTGATGTATAATCCTGCTAAAATCTTAACGGAAACGGCAATAAAAAGATTAGAATCGATAAAAGAATTCACAGAACTCGGAAGTGGCTACAAAATAGCTATGCGAGATCTAGCAATACGTGGGGCAGGAGACTTATTAGGGAGCGAACAAGCAGGGTTTATAGATGCCGTAGGACTAGATCTCTACACGAAAATGATAAACGAAGAAGTTTCGCGTTTAGAAGGTAAAACTGTTGATAACGAAGATGATATGAACAAACATTTAAATGTTAATAGCTATATTGACGATAAATACGTCGAAGATGAAAATATAAAAATTGAGATTCATAAACTGATAAATTCTATCAAGAATCAAGTCGATTTCCAAAAAGTAAAAAATGAATTAGAAGATAGATTTGGTAAAATAGACGAAGCTCTCGAAGAATATATGAAAAAATGCTGTGTAGAAAGCATCTTAAAAGAATTGAAGATTGCAAATATTATAGAGCTTCAAAATCGTATCACTATAGTCCTAAATAGCGATATATCTAATCAAATCGATGGCGAAAAACTATTTCTACAAAGTTATAGTATTCACCCAAAATTCGAAATCAGTTACAAAAATCGTGAGATAAGAATTTCACTAAATACGCTTAATCTCCAAAAAGGATACGTTCACTATTTCTATGAGTTACTATTATTGATAAAAGAACAAATAAAAGAGGTATAAATAATAACTATTTTCTTAAACTAATAGTGGTTGGTGATATATCTTGACAGAAAACAGTAACATCAGAAGGATTGACGATCTAGGACGCATTGTGATACCAAAAGACATAAGAAAAAAACTTCATATCAGTGATGGCGAACCTCTAGAAATATTCATCGAAAACGGAGAAATACATATAAAGAAGTATTCTTCTTTGCCGGATGTCATAGAATATATTGAATATTTAATAGACACAGCCTCACGAATTACGAATAACAAATTCATCGTTACAGATAGAGAAAAAATAATTGCCTCTAGTGAAAATCGTTTTAAAGAAAAAGAACTAGACAAATTTCTAAAAAACGAGGTTCTTACCTGCAAGGAAGAAAAAGGAAAAAAAGTCGAGATAAAACTCGATTCGGAGACACTAGAAGCATATGTAAACATCATGCCGATAATAATCGATGCCGATAGAGCAGGACTCTTGATGGAGTATAACGATGAAAGAGAAGTAGCCCCAAGTGATATCTCAAAAATGATAAAAAATTTGATTGAAAAACAGCTGAACAACTATTGATTAAAAAAAAAAACTGTGCTATCATGTTCATATTGAACTGAGAAGAAAAGAGTAAGCTTATCATATATTATAGAGAGCCATCGTACGCTGAAAGATGGTATTGAGATAAGCCGAACATGGTTTTGGAGTTCAACCGTAAAGTCCTGCGTTAAAGGAAGAAAGAGCATGTAAATCATGAATTAAGGTGGTACCGCGGAAAATAATCCGTCCTTAAGTTTCATGATTTTTTTATTTAGAAAGAAGGAAAAGACATGAACAAAAAGTTTTATATAACGACACCTATCTACTATCCATCTGCCAATTTTCATATAGGACACTGTTATAGTACAATAATAGCAGATTCGATTGCTAGATACAAAAGACTCGACGGCTATGATACATATTTCCTAACGGGAAGCGATGAACACGGACAGAAGATTGCCAAAAAAGCAGAGGAAGCAGGAAAGACACCTCAAGAGTATGTCGACGAGATAGTTGAAAACGCAAAAGATCTTTGGAAGAGTCTTGGAATAACATATGACAGATTTATAAGAACTACTGATGCAGATCACGTAGAGATAGTCCAAAAGATATTTGAAAAACTATATGATCAAGGAGATATATATAAGGGAGAGTATAAGGGATTATACTGTACGCCATGTGAATCGTTTTGGACGGAAACACAAGCAAAAGATGGACTATGCCCAGATTGTGGAAGAGAAGTTCATGAAGTTAGTGAAGAAGCTTACTTCTTAAAACTATCTAAATATCAAAAAAGACTAGAAGACCATATCGAATCGCATCCACACTTTATTCGCCCAGAATCGCGCAAGAATGAAATGCTGAACAACTTTATCAGACCTGGATTAGAAGACCTATGCGTATCCCGTACGAGCTTCGATTGGGGAATCCCAGTAACGTTCGACAAAGACCACGTGGTATATGTTTGGATCGATGCGCTAAGCAACTACATAACTGCACTCGGATATGGAACAGATAACGACGAAAACTTTAGAAAATATTGGCCAGCTGACGTCCATATCGTAGGAAAAGAAATAGTAAGATTTCACACTATAATATGGCCGATCATACTGATGGCTCTAGATTTACCGCTACCAGATCAAGTTTTTGGTCATGGATGGCTGATAATCGAGGGCAACAAAATATCTAAAAGCTTAGGAAATTATAGAGATCCTAGAGAATACATAGAAAAATATTCGGTCGATGCAGTCAGATATTTCTCATTAAGAGAGATTCCTTTCGGAAATGATGGCAATTTCTCCGAAGAAGCACTTGTCGCAAGAATAAATGCCGACCTCGCTAACACTTGGGGAAATCTGGTCAACAGAACAATCGGAATGGCTAATAAATACTTTGAAGGAACGATTAGAAATCGTAAAAATGGCGAAGCAATCGACGAGCTATTCATAGAAAGTTTAAAAACCCTAAAGAATAAAACGGACGAAAAAATAGACGATCTCCAAATCTCTAAAGTGCTCGAAGAAATATTCGATGTCCTAAGATCTAGTAATAAATATATAGATGATACTACGCCTTGGGTACTAGCTAAAGACGAAAGTAAGAAAGAAAGATTAGAGACAGTGCTCTATAATTTACTTGAGTCTATTAGAATAACTAATATTCTTTTGAAACCGTTCATGCCAGAAAGCACTGAAAAAGTAGATACATATTTAAAAACAGAAAGAACTTCTTTCGAAGATGCTATATACATCGACGACTTAATCTATGAAGTAACCGATTCACCAGAGCCACTATTTGAAAGAATCCAAAAAGAAGAAAATTGACCCAGCCGAGGTCATTTTTTGCCATTACATAGAAAGAATTAATGAAATGAAAGAACAAACGATTTTTACAGATACACACTGCCACATCTCTATAAATGATTACGACGACATAGAATCACTATTGAATAATGCACAAAAATCCGGAATAAAAAGAATGATAAACAACGGCTCAAATAGAAAAACAAATGAAGAAGTTCTAGAGTTAGCCGCTAAATATAAAGATATCATTCCTGCAATAGGAATTCACCCTGATTCCATAGAAAACGTTACGCCAGAAGATATACTGTTTATTGAAGACAATATTTCTAAAATAATAGCAATCGGAGAGATTGGATTAGACTATCATTACGGCAATCCTGATAAAGAGGCTCAAATAGATCTTTTTACAAAACAATTACAATTAGCAAAAAAATATGATAAACCCGTCATAGTCCATTCTAGAGATGCCACTGAAGATACGATTAATACCATAAAAAAGTTTCCTACCGTCAGAGGATCGATTCACTGTTTTAGTGGTAGCCTAGAAACGGCAAACATATATATTAATATGGGGTATAAATTAGGTTTTGGAGGAGTAGTAACATTCAAAAATGCCAAAATAAAGGATATACTAAAGATAATACCATCAAGTGCCATTCTTCTAGAGACCGACTCTCCATACCTAGCGCCAGTTCCCGTTAGAGGGACTAAAAATGAACCCCAAAATACGTTGTACATTGCCGAATTTATCGCGCAAGAATTGGGAATCTCGTTAGAAGAATTGAGTAAAATTACAGAAAAAAATGTCCATGAGCTTTTTGACATTTAAATTGTGTTGTGCTAAACTATAATACGAGGAGTAGTTATAATGAAGAAAATAAAAGCTATTTATAAGATTTTATGTATCACTATTCTCATAGGTGTAGTGCTATGCTTTCAAAATAGCAACATAATCAACGTCTCGCGTGCAACTAATGACAATCCTAATAAAAACGTCGACTTGAACGCGATGGCTAAAGTTATCGAAAATTTTCAACAAGCTGATATCAACACTGTCTTAGATACCTACTACGGTACTTTAACAGCGTACGTAGCAAACTGTCCTCTTTGTTCAGGGAAGCTTGGTTGTACAGGTCAAAATGTATTAGATGGAACGACAGAATATATCGATCCTCAATATGGAAAAATAAATATAGTCGCCTCATCACCTAATCTACCTTGTGGCTCTGTTGTTAGATTTAATAACAATACGATATCTAATACAGGCGTCATCACAGCGATAGTTTTAGATAGGGGAGTTACAGGAACGACATTGGATCTTCTAGTTGACTCGACGGAGACAGCGCTTACAAAGATAGGAAGTAAAAAAATAAATTACGATATACTTAGATTTGGATGGACTCGTGAATTATCATGAGTCCTTTTTCTTTTTAACTTAGTATGGTATCATAAATGAGGTGATTACTATGGATAACTTCAGGTTTAAAAAAAGATATGGCCAGAACTTTTTAAAAAATCAAGATATAATCGAACAGATAACTAATTCTATCTCTCCTACACCTAAAGATCTGATTGTCGAAATAGGTCCTGGAGGTGGAGCGATAACTAGAAAATTGAAAAAATATGATTCGAGGTTAGTCGCGATTGAAATAGATGAAGAAACAAAACCGCTACTTAATCCGCTTGAGGACGAAAAAACTTCAATCAAATACGCAGACTTTTTAGAAATTGATTTAAACAAATTTTTGAATGATTATTCATATGAAAAACTATATATGATTGGAAATCTTCCTTACTATATCACTACTCCAATAATCGAACATATAATAGATTCAAGAATACCTCTAGAATCTTTAACTATAATGGTCCAAAAGGAAGTAGCCGATCGATTTTTAGCAATTCCTGGCACAAAAGAGTATGGATACATGACCGTTTTGCTAAACTACCACTTCGACATAAAAAAAATAACAGACGTATCTAAAAAAGACTTTGAACCGATGCCAAAAGTAGATAGTACAGTTATAAAGCTCATAAAAAAAGAAGAGCAAGACATCGATTACGATAGATTTAAACAGTTTTTAAAAGATTCCTTTAAATTTAAACGAAAGACACTTAATAACAATTTAAAAGCATATAATCGAGAAAAAATACAGAAGGTTTTAGAAGACAACGGTTTTTCTTTGTCGAATAGGGCAGAAGAAATAGATTTGAAAACTTTTATAGACATAATAAAAAATGGGTAATATAATATTCAAAAAGCGAAAGGTACAAAATAATTATGAGTAGTTTAAAATTTTTTCAAAGCGACCTAGCAATAGAATATAGTGCTATCTTGAGTGAACTAAAGAAAACAATCGAAAGAATTAAAGAACTCAATATAGACGTTAGTAAAGAAGAAAAAGAGATAGAAGGAGTTGAAGAGACTTGCAATGACCAACTCGATCATATTATAAAAACAGACGACGAATATACGATAACCGCTTCTTTAGAAATTGTTTACAATAGTGCTATTAAAAGTTTAAAAGATATTAAATCTAGATTAGAAAAACACGAGGCATACTGCACATCCTTTAATAAAGCAGAAGAATTAAATCGAATGCTCTCAGAGGGTAGTCTCGATACTTTATCAAATTATCAAGAATTAACGATAGAACTTTTAAAATTGATAAATACGACGGATACTAGACCATTTGAAGAGAAAAAAGGTTTAGTAGAAAAGATTTATAATTTAGCATTCGAAATCATCCAATTTGAACTTATAGCTGACGGAAAGAGTCGCGTATTAGATTGGGTAAAGACACAGCCTGTTATTAAAAGCTTTATGAACAGTATAGTAGAACGACGCTTGTCTGCCTTAAGCGAAAAAACGTTAGCAAGAAGTGTTATTAAAAACACAATAAATAGTGTTAAAAGTCAAAGTTTTAATGCATCATTTCTAAACGAAGAGATCATTTTGTATTTAGCATTTAGAAACAGAAAAAATCGCGAGCAAGTGAAAAGATGCCTATATGACTTATTGAATGAAATAGATTTAAAAGCTCACGAAATCCATACTCAAACCGTCGCAAGAATAGAAGTAAATAGAAGGATCTCCTCTCTTAAAATCGATATAAAAGAAGCTCACATTTACAAACAAGTTGGAATCCTAGTCGGATTGATTGCAGCCTTGGTATGTTCAGAAATAGTAATTAATCATGAAGCTGCAAAAATAGGCCATGATGAATATCGTACAGATGTAGAAATTATAACGACAAGCGAAAAATTTACTCCTAAATTCCCACAATACATGCCAAAAATGGGTGATTACTACTACAAAGAGCTGACTATATATGGATTATGGAATCAAAAAAATGGTTTTTATGGAGATTACGTTAGAAATGTTGAATCTTATAATATTACCGATAAAAACATAAATACTCCGGAAGATTTTAAAAATTTGAATTGGTTTAGAAAATTGTTTATAGAAAAAGAAGATAAAAAAGAAACAAAACCGTCAATCGATACAGACGAACTATATGATCAGGCTTATGTTGAAATAATCACTTACAGTCAAAACCCAAATGACCACAGATTCGTTCCAGATGAAGAAAAATCGGTAGCATTTTTAGTCATACTTAGTATAATAATATGCGGATTTATATCTACAGGAATAGTATTCGATTTGAAATCTCTCATAGGACACCTAAAAGACAAGAATACATGGAAAAAAGAGTTATCAGACTGTGAATACAAATTGGAAGAGTGTGTATTATTGTATAAAAAATTATGTCAGGAAAATGAGCAATTCAGAAAGAAATTTATCGCAACTTATGATAGATTGTTGAAATTCTTCAATGATAAGGAATTGACTGAACATTATAAAAATCTCATTTTAAAAAAGAACGATGCGAATAATAACGATTGAAAAAAACTAAAATATAAAACTGAAGAGTGAGAAAGGTCTAGTTACAATGAATAATACTTATATAGCATATAAAGATAAAGCTTTTATAGTTGGAGACCAGGGTATAACAGAAAAACCTTATAGCAAAAGAATAGCGTCTTTAGCAAAATTAGAAAACATGATGGAATTACTAGAGGAATGTATAAAAAGTAGAAAAAAGAATTTGAAAGATACTAAGACTGAATTAACACTTACATATATTCCCCTTTCGATTTTCTGGAGCATTTCTTTGCTAATTCTAGCGATCATTCTTAAAACAGATATTCCAAATTTACAAAATGGACTAACACAAATATTTACAGATACTATACCTGCTATAGGAACTATCTTTATAGCAACGACTATGGTTTATAGTATGCTTAATATCATTCCGATAATAAAAAAAAGAAAAAAAATAAAAGGCTTAGATGCCGAAACTGAATATCTTTCTAATCTTCTCGAGAATAGAAAGCAAAAACTTAAAGAGCTTAACCAGAAAGCATTAGAAGAAAAAGGATATTCAGAAACTCCAAAAAAAGAAGACTTTAGAGAATACACTCAAGAACTAGAAGAAAGAATAGAAAATTTAGCGGCCAAAATTAACTATCTTGGAAGGATAAAGAAAAGAATTCTAAAAGAATACAATAAAGGAAATTTAGAAAAATTCTTACAAAACAAAGGATTTACACCAGAAGAAATAGCTGAAGGGAAAAAATTCGTAATGATAGAAGCAGAAAAAAGTCATGCCGCATAAAAATATCTGATTTTAAAGATATTTTTTTTATGTATTAATGAAGATCAAAACGAATATATTTTAATGGTGATCGAATGGATATTCAAAAAGGTGATTATGTTACGAGAATAAGCTATAATCACGATACAGTTTTCAAAGTATTAAATATTCAAAACGGCATTTACTATCTCAAAGGAGCTGACGTTAGACTTTATGCCGATAGTCCTCTCGAAGACTTACAAAAAGTTATTACAGAAGAAGATAGAGAAGACTATACAGAAAGAGTCAAAGAATTATTGCTCCTAGATAGAGATGAATTTTTCTATTTACCAGGAAAAATACTTCATTTCGATGGTGATTCGGACTATTTGAATAGATGCCTAGACTTTTATAAAAAAACTGGAGTAAAAGCTATCGGTAAAAACATAAAAGAAAGCGAACTTCCAAAGTGTATAGACAAATATTTAAGAGAAGTTAAGCCTGATATAGTAATAATCACAGGTCATGACGCTTACTACAAAAAGAAAGGCGACGAACACGATTCAAAAAATTATCAAAATTCCCTGAATTTTATTCATAGCGTCGTCAACGCCAGAAACTATGAAAGCAGTCATGAAAAATTGGTCATAATCGCAGGCGCTTGTCAAAGCAACTATGAAGAATTGATTAAAGCAGGTGCAAACTATGCTTCTAGTCCTAAAAGAGTAAACATTCACGCATTAGATCCTGCTATAATCGCTGTGGCAGTAGCGCTCACAAAAAGAAGTGAAGCGATAGATTTATTACAACTTTTAGAGAGAACAAAATACGGAAGAGATGGAATGGGGGGAATAATGGGTAACGGTGTTATGTATGTCGGTTATCCGAGAAGATGAATCCAAATGTCATTAGAGAAAATCTGATTCCTAAAAAGGGGAATCGAGTAAAAATAAAAATAAACGGCATGAGAAATAAGACAGATGAATTTATAGGTGTACTAGAAGAATTATATCCCGAGATATTTACTGTAAGAGCAAGTGACTATTTGAGAAGCTTTAGCTATTCAGAAATTATCAATAAAGAAGTAGAACTGTCATTTATTTAATTCTTGCAATTTTTTTCCATATGATATAAAATTGAATTAGTTTAAGACTTAGAAAGAGAGTGTATTATGAAGATAACGAAGGTATCAGTACGAAAAGTCGAAAATGGAAATCCCAAAATGAAAGGCTCAGCGTACGTAGAGATAGACGAGTGCTTCGCCATCGAACATATTAGAATTATCGAAAGAACTGATGGATCACTATTTGCAGCAATGCCTAGCAAAAAAGGTCAAGATGGACAATATCACGATTCTTGCCATCCGATAAATGAAGAGACAAGAAAGATGTTTAACGAAGCTATAATCGAAGAATACAACAGAATAAAAGATTTACCGGTAGAGGAAAATAACGACTAATCCTCTACCTTTTTTCATATACTTACTTAGGTGATAATATGGATAAATTTGTTGAAAACAATGGAGTTAACCACATAGTAAGTTTAAACGAAAGAAAAAGCATAGTAATAACAGGTGTCAAAAAGATCGAAAGCTTTGACAACGAAGAGTTTCTTTTGAATACCAATTTAGGTGCGATGCTTATAAAAGGCGAAGGTTTAGAGATGATTAAACTCGACACTCTAGAAGGAAACGTATCTATAAAGGGAAGAATAAATGCCATAAACTACTTAGATAATGTAGAAAAGGGAAAAGATTCGAGTATCTTTAATAAACTTTTTAAATGAACGTTCACATACAAATCATCTCATTCATATCCTTTTTCCTCTATGGCACCAGTTTTTGCCTCTTAAACGAATTGTTACACAAAAAAAAGATAATCTTCTGTCTTTTGATTCCCTTCTTGACTATATTCTATATGTACTTTTTGTATGGTATAAATGGAGGAAGAATTCACGTATATTTTATCGCAGTTTTTCTGTTAGGGGTATTAACGAGTAAAGTTGCTGTAAACTTTATAAAAAAGAGATTGACTCTATTGAAAATAAAAAAGAAAAAGTGATATAATACATTAGAGGCACATATGAAAAGAACTAAAAAGGAAAAAAGAAGACTAAGAATGTATCTATTTACGATAGTAGCGCTACTATCCTTCTTTGGATATAAGATGTACTACTATTGGCCAAGAATATTTACGAATTATAAAGATAAAGTAGAACTAGAAAATCAATACATGACTCTTTTAGAAGAAGAAGAAACACTCAGTGGCAACATCTTAAAACTGCAGGATCCAGATTACATTGCGCGATTTGCGAGAGAGAAATATCTATATTCAAAAAACGGAGAACTTATAATAAGAATCGTAGAATAATTTACGATTTTTTATTTATCTTTATAGGTGAAATCTATCATAACCTATGCTATAATACAAATCGAAAAAAGAGGTTAACTATGGAAAAAGTTTTAGAATTTAGAAATACCAATTTTGCATATAATGGCACTAATGCCTTTAACGACTTTAATTTGGAAATCGAAACAGGAGAAATCGTAACGATGATAGGAACATCCGGCTCTGGTAAGTCGACGCTATTAAAGATGCTTTGTCATAAATTGCCAAACGCATCAGTTTATTATAAAGGTCTAAAAATAGGCTCTTATGATATCGAAACACTAAAAAGAGAAATCGTAGTCGTCTTCGATTCTAAAATAGTTAACACTTCTTTAAAGGAAGAAGTTCTAATGTATCTCAAGAAACTTTCTTTTGATGCAAAGGAGATAGAAGAAAGATACAAAGAAGTAGAAGCTTTATTTTCACTAGATACATTCATAAAAAAAGATATAGTAAGACTATCCAAAGAACAAGAGATGTTGATAAAATTACTTCGCTATATGATAATATGTCCCAACATATTGGCAATAGATAATCTCATCTCTTGTCTAAGTCCTCGGATTAAAAAGAGAGTTTTTGCCTATGTAAAAAAACACCACATCACATTACTGAATGTGACGACAAACCTAGAAGACGCCCTTTATGGAAACCGCCTTTGTGTTCTAGATAACTTCGTTTTAATCCTCGAAGGAAATACTCTCTCTGTTTTAAAGACAGATACTTTATTAAAAAGATTAGGCTTTAAATTGCCAATGACGGTTGAACTTAGTATAGAACTCAATCACTATGACGTCTTAAAAACAATTTATACTGATAAAGATAAGTTAGTAGGTGCATTATGGAAATAAAATATACTAATTTTGATGTTGATCCAAAAGTATTTCCTAAAGAACAAGTTTACGGAATAATAGATTCAAGCAGCAACTATGTATATGAAAATATATATGGAGTCGAAAGAATTAGTCTGCCAAAATTCTCATCCGCTAAAAGATTCTTACAACAAAAAACGACAGACAAAAAATTATTAGAGTCTTTAATAGAGGAATTCGAGTTTAGTAAAGAATTACTAAAAAAACAGGTGAGATCTCTATCTAGTAGTGAATTAGAGAAAATGATGTTTTTAAAAGTTCTTTTATCCGATGCTAAAACGATTTTGCTCGACAATATAGACATGGTGTTAAATTATAGGGACTTGCTACTAATACTTAAAACTTCTCAAAAATATGCAGCCAAGTGTTCTAAAAAAATAATTTATACGACTTGCTCTCCCGACAATTTACTAAAACATATAGACCACTATATAGTAATAGAAAATGAATTGATCACATATAGTGGAAAAGATATCAGAAAGCTTCCAGTCGATACTGAATTAAAAAGTTTCGTCGACAAAGCCAATAAAAAAGGTGCAAAATTAGATTACTATAAAGACATAAACGACCTCTTAAAAGCAATTTATAGAAGTGTAAAATGAATAGATTCGTTTTAATATTCTCATATGACGGTTCAAAATATTCTGGGTTGCAAAAACTAAAAAAAGAATCGACCATTCAAGGAGAGTTAGAAAAGATTTTAGAAAGACTCGATGGAGCTCCTGTTAAAGTTATTTCATCTGGCCGAACAGACCGC
Organism: uncultured Bacilli bacterium; assembly: GCA_910587535.1. Classification (GTDB taxonomy): domain Bacteria; phylum Bacillota_I; class Bacilli_A; order RF39; family UBA660; genus RUG11867. The sequence goes on along the minus strand of CAJUKM010000001.1, from coordinate 47,816 downwards.
GGAGTACACGCTTTAAACCAATGTTGTATGTTCGATTTAAAAAGGAAGATCGATCCATATAAACTAAAAGGCTATATAAATCGGGAGACATCTTCCTATCTGTTTGTTAAAAGTTGTGAACATGTCAAAAATGAACATTTTCATGCCAGATTTTCGGTAAAAATTAAGACCTATAAATATCTCATCAATACAGAAATATACGATCCGATAAAAGAAGATTACTTATATAATTATAATAAAAAATTAGATTTAGAAAAAATGAAAAACGCTTCAAAGCTTCTCATAGGTCCACACGATTATAGAGCGTTCGTAACAGGAAAACAAAAAACCTGTGAAACAATTATTGAAACTATTGACATAGAAGAAAAAGATTGTATAATAACTATTCGTATTAAAGGAAAGACGTTTTATACCTACATGGTCAGAAATCTAGTTGCAGTTTTAATCTTGATTGGGAGCGGAAAATTAAAAGAACAGGATATCTTAAAGATGCTCCAAACTGGAAAAAAGGTTATCGAATATGCACCAGCTCCACCAGGCGGCCTGTACCTAGAAAACGTTCTATATGAGGAGAATTATATATGAGAAAAAGAGTTTTAGCGTTCATGATGGCTCTCATGATGACAGCGTGTAGTGCACCCAAAAAAGAATTGGAAGTTAACAGTGAAGATGATCAAAACTTTGACCATTTTGCATTTTTAGAAAGAATAGAGATGTTAGAGACTACTTATCATTTAGAAAATGACAGCAAGCTAAATGAAGATCTAGATGTTTTCATCGAAGCTGCTGCTAATGTAGAAACTTGCGATAGTCTCGATACAGATTGGACGAAGTTAATAGACATAATTATCGACAATTCGAAGGTAGCTGGAGAAAACTATAGTCCTGCATTTTATGATGAAGAAAATTTATTAGGAAAACCTGAATTAAAAGAAATGACTACTGCGTTAGAGACCTCTTTGAGAAAAGCGCTAGAAATCATATTTACTAATCCAATAGGTGACGAAAGAGAAGATATCTGTCGTTTAAAAGATCTTAGAATAGGCATTAGTTCTAATTTGACACGTCTAGCCGTATACTTCCAAAAAGAGAATTGTATATTGATCAATTACGGTTATATTATGCGTTATTTGCAAATGTATAATGAATTTTGGCAAGAAGAAGAGATGATTTGGTCCTGCGATCAATATTTTATAAAGATATTCGTAACATTGTTAAATTTTGCTAGAGAAGTTCAGTGTAGTTGTCGTATCGAAAAAGGGCAAACAGCTTCAGGAATAATAGCTAGCGATGACTTTATGTTTCTATTAGATGGACCTGCAGAATCTCTTGCCCAAAATACAGAGCAGATTGCAGCGCTAAACAAGGATCCTTTAGCTTTCGATTTTAAAGAAGAAACAAAAACAGAAAGCTTAATGCTGTTACAAGCAGCTTTCAAAAAAGATAGAACTATGGAGTCCTACTATGATGCAGTCTTCAATAGTGACACACAAGCATATTTTTCTTTTTATGATTTAAACACAGACGGAAAAATTAGAGAATTTTATAAAACTGGCTATGCTCTCTATCAATATTTTCAATTTAATGATACATTATACCCTGCTGAGCTTGTCTTAGAAGGTGAAACAAATACAGATACACTTACCCGAATCTATTCATCGATAAAAAGCGTTCCACTTGAACTTATTCTAAAATCCAGCGCAAAAGATCTAATAGATGCATCTATCAGAGAAGATCTTACAAAGGAAGAAGTAATGTATTTATACAATTTTCTAAAATGCCAGATCCTTGATGAGTCTAAGTTTCCACATAAAAAAGGTGATTCTGAATATGAAAGAGTTTATGACGAGCAATTAGTACAGACGGTAAGAGAAGTCGATAGCATATTCTATGATTTTATCTGCACTTATTTCGATATCGATGCAAACGAGTTAGAAAGACTAAAAAATCAAATAAAAGATTTTGATTGTTTGGTAACAGGCGATGATTTAAGTCCTATAGAAGGAATAGACATAGTTAAACTGCGTCAACTTTTCCCTGTGCTAGCATTCGTCCAAAAAAGTCACGAAGTGCATGAATATCAAGTCGTTTTGTTTGAAGAAGAAGTTGCGCCTAAAAAAGCACAATCTCCTAAAAACATGATAGTTAAACCAATTAAAAATTAAAAAAACTAAGAAGGAAGGGGAAAAATGAGAAGATCGATTAAAACTGGCATATCATTTATGATTATTCTTTTGTCTTTGATAGTAATGCCTCCAAAGACAAAAGAAAAAGATTTCACTAAAGAAACTGAAACAACTGAAAAGATAAATCCTAGATTCGATAACTGTAGTTTATATCTCGAAGAATTAAAAAAAATAGAGGTAGACTTTAGAAACGCTAACACTTATCTGAACGAAGAAGAACTTCGAAAAATACTGGAAACAGACTTGACTTTATTAGAATGTGATGGCGAAATCACAGATTACAGAAGTCTATCGGATATCATAATTGAAAATAGCATTTTAGGTAATTCACAAAATAGTCCCTTCTATCATGCGTCTGATAAAATAACGGGCGAAAAAAATCTCGAAGACAGACTTTTTAGAGAAGCTTTAAAGAAAGCTTTAGATATAGTATTTGAAAAAAATGAAAATCCTAAAGATGATATTTGTGTATTGAAAGACATCAAAATTGCTTTGGGATCGACAGGTAATTTTTCTGCTATTGTCTTCGATAGAAATACTTCTACTCTTATCATAGATTACACTCAATGTGTAAGAGAATTCCTATCAAAGACTCTAAAAAATGGCAATAGGGAATGGAGTGAAGAATCCGATTATTTGGCTGCACTCATCGCGTCTCAGTTTAATAAGATTAGAACGGAAGCATGCAGTTGTCAAAAAGAAAAAGGGCAACAACTAACTAGTGTTCAAATAGACGTTGCTCTTTCCAACATTCTAGATATTTCAAGTATTACCCAAGTAGAAGATTATCTCGCAGGCAATCAGATAAATATCCCGGACTTTTATTCGTGGTCAACAGACAAAAAGGAAAGTCAAAGAATGCTTTTATTAAAGGCCGCTTTTAAAGAAGATAGAAACCTAGATAACTACTATAATAGTATTTTCAGTGCCGATCTACAAAAACTACATGCCTTTTTCGGACTAAAAGATGAAAACGATATAATAGAATTCTATAAAACAGCATATGCCCTAGACGTAAGAGCATCTAGTGACGAAGCTCTAAAAAAAGTATATGATGAATTGGGATACATCCCTATGTTGAGATCTGAAATCAACCAATTTATAGGAAATGCCTGTTATTTGAGTATCTTTAAAACGGCAGTTGGAGATATAATTACTAGAATAAATGAAGACAAAACTTATACTGTTGAAGAAGGTCTATATTTATATAATATAGCTAAATCCATGACTGTTACAGAGGCAGGAAGTCTGATATTGACGCCTCTTGAAGGTTTCGGAAACGTCTTTTGGTATGATGAATCATTTTTATCTGGAGTCGATGCAATCGATCGAGTATTTTATCGCTTCTTATCCGAAGCTTACAGTATAAAAGAACAGGATTTAAAAGATATCGCCTCTTCTATTAGTGCCTCGGGTAGTGATGCAGTAGACCTATTTAAACTGCAAAATCGATTCCCACTACTAAATGATATAATGCGAGAGGCAGATATAAATTTTGATAGCATAAAAGACTTTAAAGATAAAGTAGAAACATTTAAAGATTATCGTTGGAAATTAGATGGAGTAGAAAAGGGAAGAGCACTAAAACCTATACAAAATAAAATAAACTCTTAAAAAGCCAATTAACTGTTGACTTTTCCCCTTAATTTACTTATAATTTTAAGCGGTACATTTTATTTGACGAGAACTTTTTAAATGTGGGAAGTTTAATCAGATTCTAGTCGATGAAAGGATTAAAGATTATGGAAACATTTATGCAAAAAAAAGAGACCATCGAACGCAAATGGTATCTTATCGATGCTGAAGGAGAGACTTTAGGACGTCTTGCCACAAAAGCAGCAACTATTTTGAGAGGTAAACACAAAGTAACTTACACTCCACATGTCGATACTGGAGACTACGTAATAGTTATAAATGCCTCTAAAATCAAACTAACTGGAAAAAAATTAGATGATAAAATTTATTACAATCACAGCGGATTCCCAGGAGGATTAAGGGAAAGAACTGCAAAAGAGATGGTAGAAAAATACCCAGAAGAAATGGTAGAAAGAGCTGTCAAAGGTATGCTCCCTCATGGAAGATTGGGACGCCAAATGGGCAAAAAGCTTTTTGTATACGCAGGAAGCGAACATGAACAGATTGCTCAAAAACCTGAAAAGATTGAAGTACGTTAGGAGGGAAATACATGGAAAAGAAAGTTATAACAGCAACAGGTCGTAGAAAGAGATCTATAGCACAAGTTAGAATGACTTCTGGCTCTGGTAAAATAGTTGTAAACGGTAAAGACGTAAACGAGTATATGCCATTTGCTACTCTAGTTATGGATTTAAAACAACCTCTAGTACTTACAAATAACGAAAATACATTTGATATCGAAATTACCGTAAAAGGCGGAGGTTTCTCAGGACAAACTGGAGCTATCAGATTGGGTATTACTAGATGCTTATTAAAATACGATTCAGAAACTGACCAAACTAGAGAAGATTCTTATCGTAAAATACTTAAGACCGAAGGATTTACTACTAGAGATTCTAGAATTAAAGAACGTAAGAAACCAGGTCTTAAAAAAGCTCGTAGAGCTCCACAATTCTCAAAGAGATAATAAAGACTTTTATCACAAAACTTATAGACTTACCGTTTATAAGTTTTTTTGTGTTTTAAAAAGACGTTGAATCAATCTAAATTGCACAAATAAGTGCAGTTGGATAAAAAAAGTGTATTTTTAAAAGGAAATGCACTTTTTATAAGGAAAAAGTAGTGAATAGATTAAGAAAAAATTGAAAAAAATGAAAACTATGGTATATTATTAGGTGTCAAAGGAAACCTGTTCCACGACAAAAAGTGTAGAAATCGTACATACTTTAAAACTAAGTGCACAATCGCTACATTGAATATTTTATAATTGAATAGGCAATTTATTTGTCAAAACTGATATTTATAATTGGGAGTTATAAATATCTTTTTTATTTTTTCTATCCTCATATGATAGATGACAATAATTTGCCATTTATAATACCTCCCTTTTTATGACAAATAAATTGCTTGGTAGATATTATATCATTTACAAATCTTAGTGCTCATCTTCTGTGCACTTCATATTTTAAAATACATGTTTTAAAAAGACGATATAAAAAACCTCGTACTATTGACATAGAGCAATCATGATGATAAAATACGCTTATAGTTGTAGGTAATGTATCCTATTTAACTATCCAGTATCGATTAAGATGTGGAACTAAAAGACTTAAAGAATAATATGAGATTTATGTTTTAGTTTTTAACATTCTGTATCCTTCTGGTTTCAGAATTTTTTTATTAAAAGGAGGAAGAATGAATGGAAAAATTCGAATTAAAAGCCAAATCTTTTAAAAAGATGGAAGATCCCGTATTGGGGAAAGATGGGAAGACTAAATATGTTTGCTACGTACAAGCAAACAGTATCCCACTAGAATTTGACGATTGGATGGCTACAAATCCGAGAGAACAAAAAATGACGACAAATGTAGCAAGCAAAATAAAAGATAGTCTGAAAGAAAATAGCAACTTTCATGAACTGAACAGGGGGATTGTACTATCAGTTAAGGAAGTTTCTTTCGACAATTCAAATGGGATTTTAACTATAGAAATGGAAGATCCTGAAATCCACGGTAATATTGATGGAGGGCATACACTAAGAGCGATATTAGATGCACAAGCTAGCAATGTTTTACAAGATGAAAGATACGTTTTTGTTGAACTCTTTACTGGATTAGAATCTCCAGTAGAATTAGCTGCAGCGAGAAACACATCAGTTCAGGTCGATTTAAAGTCTATAGCAGAGTTAGAAAATAATTTTGCTATTTTAAAAGAGGCATTTGCAGACTGTGAATTTTCTAACAGAATTGCATATAAGATGAACGAACATTACAATGTTCCAAATATAATACCGATCGATGTCAGAGAAGTCTTATCTGTATTAATCATGTTCAGCCAAAATTTGTACCCTTTAAAAACGTCATTTGGGACGCTATCTGAGGTTCAACCAGTACAATGTTATACTGGAAAAGAGACGACATTAAGAAAGTTTTTAAACATGTCTGTTGAAGAAAGAAATCAGATGATATATAACATGAAACCGTTGATAAAAGACATTTTTGCGATGTACGATAAAATAGAGAAAGATTTTGCAGCTGTTTCGAATAGTAATGGTAAGAGATACGGAACTAGAAAATATGCAAAATATGATGGAGATAATATAGTTGGAAAAACTGAGTTTACTTTGAGTGATATAAAATATATCGTCCCAAAAGGCATAATCTATCCGTTACTCGCGTCTTTCCGAGCTCTAATTAAAGTAAACGATGATGGGACGTATGAGTGGATTAAAGATCCGTTTGAAACATGGGATGTTTTAGCGGGTAAACTATCGACAATAATATTAGATGAAAAAACAGAAAACCCTGAAATATTAGGAAAAAACTCGAATCTATGGAGTAACCTATTTAAAGAAGTCTATATATTTGCTTATTTATAAAATAAAAAATACCTTTTAAAGTAACTCAATACAAATACATTAAGATAGATAAAATAAGTTCGCAAAATGCGAACTTTTTGTATGCCAGCTTATAAAATATTGACAAAATTCTCAAACGTAGTATAATAACCCTCAAAAAAGGGGAGTACTAAATATGTTTGTAGAAACTGACGATGAAAATGATGAGATTATAGAACCAAATGAATGTCAAAGTGTGACAAGAGATTTTTTTAATATTCATGGCTATCCGACACCTGATCCAGATGAAAATATATCCGGTGTAGATATAGAAGTCTATAATGTAGAAATCATAAAAAGAAATGAAATGCAAATAATTATTATACCAAATGAAATCAGAAGGATTTCAGATTTATATGTATCTATAAGTCCGTTAAACTCTGAATCAACAAAAATGACAATAATATTTCCACCATCTGTAGAAATAATAGATGAAGGTGTATTTAGAAATCAAGAACGTATTAAAGAAGTAATCTTCGCCGAAGGTTTAAAAAGAATAGAGAATAATGCTTTTTATGGTTGTCCAGAATTAAAAGAACTATCGATTCCAGATAGTGTTGCCTTTATAGGAGAAAATGCTTTTGCAGAGTGTTCAATTTCTAAGTTGAGTATCAGTGATGAAAATTCTCACGTGGAATATTTTAGAAACAAGTATGGTACTGAAATCACAGAACTAACTTTAAGACGTAACGGAAAAAATGGAATCGAAAATTTGGAATATATCTCGACGTTAGGCTTGCCACTATTAAAGAAAATTCGTATAACAGGAACTCCACTCTCTGATGAAGAATTCGATAGAGTCAAGAACTTATTTCCAGATATAACTTTAATAAATGGAAAAGAACAAGAAGATGAAAAATCAGATGATCCTTTAACAATCAACGATGAAACTTGGATAATTTATAAAGGTGTATTATATGGAAGTCGACGAAATTTTGGTCAAGAATATAGAACTCCCGTAAAAGATCTTCCATATCATTACGATATTCAATATACACATGAAAAAGTAGTAGTTATCCCTGATGGAGTCATCGAAATAGCTCCATATGCTCTAAAAGAAAAATATATAGGCGAGATTGTACTGCCCAATACGTTACAAATTATAGGAAATGATGCTCTTTCTTACAATCAAATCAAAGTTCTAGATTTACCAAACTCCCTAAAAACAATGGGTGATGATGCTATCTATTGGTGTAGTTTGAAAGAATTATCGATACCTAAGTCTTTAACTAGCATTGGCGATATAGGCAACTCTATTGGAAGATTAATTTTAAGTGACAGCATAATTGACAACGTTTCAGAGAAAAGAGGCTTAATAGAATTATTGGCTGAGGCATATGAAATAATAATCATAAACGATACTAATCAGTATATGAAATTATATGAGCTTGTTGTCGAACACAGAAATTATTGGCTCAGAAAAATAACTTTTATTGGAGCAGACATCAGCTGGCGCAAAAGGTTGCAAATGGAATTTGCGTCAAAAAAATGGGAAAGGAAAAAAATAAAAGTAGAATGTATATCAGAAGAAGATAAAAAAATAATCTCAGTAAATGGCAAAGATATTGCATCAATAGATGACAAAGATATAAACATATTAATTGCAAGAATAAATAGAAGTTTAAACGCACTATCAATTCAGGAAGCTGAAATAATAAGGGATATGGTTACAGCGATGATTGATGAATATAACAAAAGTCTAAATACAAAAAACGTTTCACTTTTAGGATACTTGAATCCAGAAATTGAATTGTCTCTAGCTTTAGATAATCCTAAGGCAATTAGAGCAGCACTCCTAGCAAACCTTGAAACTATTTTGACAAAAATTAATTATAACAGCGACATGAAAAAACTTATTGATCTTCCAAATATAGACATATATCATTCAGAACGACCTTTATCTACAGAGACTTTAGAAGATAAAATTCGGTATATCTGTTTTATCGCAGAAAAATATACTAAGAAATTTTTCCAAAATGACGTAATAGATGCATTACAAGAAGCTAAAAAAGGGCTATCCGAAAATGTAATAGATCTTTCTCAAACTGGAAAGATTTTAGAGAAAGATTACTTAAATGAATTTGAAAGAAAAATGGAAGAGTTATTTATAAGAGCAGTACGTACTGAAGAATTGATTTTAGATTTAGAAGGAAAAAGATTAAGTCAGCTATCCGTTCTTATAAGCATGATAAAAGATGAAATAAGTTTTCTTCTCGACATCAAAAATAAAAAAAGATTTTTAGCTCGAATTGACGCACTTAGTAACAGTATCGATTACTTAACGGCGAATTTTTCACCCTTAGATCAAGAGCTCATGATTAGAAAAAAACTCATGAAAATCTTAGACGATATGTCCAAGTTAGATTTCAGACAGATTAGAAGAGAAAAATTAGTTCACTTTATTAAAAATGGTCTTCTTATATATAAAGGAGAAGAAAGTGAAGATAATGAATTAAATCCTATAGCGGTCAGTATAAAAGAGATAAGTGGTATTATAACAGATAATAACATGCATGATCAAAGAAACGCTGAAATTGCCCAAGTAATTACAGGCATCCTAAATAAATGGTTGAATGCACTAGAAGAAAAGGACCCTCTAAGTGCAATTCCAGAAAACTCCGGTTTGCCGACACCGAATAACTGGCAAAACTTAGACGAAGAAACTCGCATAATGATTTATATCTTAAAAGAAATAGAGCAAGTAAAATATTCGGTCGCAAGAACATTGTCTGAAGAAAAAGACAAGAAAAAATACGTATTTAAAAAGTAACTTTAAAGGACTATAAACTAGTTCTTTTTTTATATTAGTTGAAAAAAATAATTCTATCAAGTAGAATACACTTTGAAGAGGAAGAGTATGAAAGAAAGTATAGATTACATTTCGACTTTAAATATTTCAAACGACTATATCATAGTCGGCTGTTCTGGTGGACCAGATTCTATGTGCCTTCTATATATACTCACTAAAAACGGATACAAAGTGATATGTGCACATGTCGATCATAACATCAGAAAAGAAAGTAAAAGCGAGAGAGAATTTTTACAAAGCTACTGTAATGATCGCGATATTCCTTTTGAATATGTTGAACTTAAAAAGATAAAACGAGCTAATGAATCATATTATAGAAATAAAAGATACGACTTTTATAAAGAATTAGCAAAAAAATATAACACACGATATATATCTACAGCTCACCACGGTGACGATTTAGTCGAAACCATCTTGATGCGTCTCACACGGGGCTCTTCGTTTTATGGATATAGAGGATTCTCTAAATACTACGAAGAAGATGGATATATATATATTAAACCTCTAATTTTTTATACTAAAGAAGACATTGCAGATTATCTAAAAAAGAATAAAATTCCTTTTGTCTTAGATAAAACTAATATGGAGGATAAATATACAAGAAATAGATATAGACATCATATATTGCCTTTTCTAAAAAAAGAAAACGCTCGTGTCAATAAAAATTTCTTAGAATTCAGTGAGGAAATAGAAGAAGTAGAGAACTTATTGAGTAAATTAGTAGATGATGCCCTAGATAGAAATTATAAAAATGGAAAGATCGATCTGCGAGCCTTTTCTCAAGAAAATAGGGTAATACAAAAGAAGGAACTTGAATACGTTTTAAAAAATATTTACCGAGATGAGATAGATAATTTTAATAAAAATTACGCCATAAAAATATTAGAGATGCTAGATAAAGAAAAGAACTTTAGGTTAAGTCTGCCACAAAACTTGCAGGTAATACGTGAATATGATGAACTATATTTTAAAGAAATCGACAAAGAAAAAAGTGGTTTTATCATAGAGCTTGAGACCCTTACAAAACTACCGAATGGAGACACGATAGAAATTATAAAAGAGTCTAGTGATAACTCGAATTTTACGACTAGGCTGAATAGCGAAACCTTAAGTTTACCATTATATATTAGAACGAGACAAAAGGGAGATAGAATATCAATTAAAAATATGGCTGGAACTAAAAAGATAAAAGAGATATTTATCGACGAAAAGATTCCATCATCTCTTCGAGATACCTACCCGTTAGTTGTAGATAAAGAAGGAAAAATAGTTTGGATTCCAGGTTTACGAAAGAGCAAATTTGATAATGAAAAAAACCAAAAGTATGATATAATACTTAAGTACACGAAAAAGAAAGGAAAAAATGAATGAAGAAAAATAATTCAAATAATACAGTTAAATCTTTGACGATGTATGGAATATTACTTTTAGTGATGATAGGAGCTGTATATTATTACAGTGTATCGCGCTATGAAGTTCATAAACTTTCATATGATAAATTCATCGAAGAAGTATCCGATGGAAAAGTCGAAGAAATAAAGATAACTCCTAAAGCAGGATCGGGAATATACGTAATAGACGGTTCACTTAAGGATTACAAAAAAACAGAGAAATTCGTCGCAGAAGTTCCATACTCTGAAGTCGTACTAGAGAAGATACTTTCTTATGCCGACTCTATGGAATTTAAAGTAGAGACTACTAAAGATCCAGGAAACAGTGCACTTTTAGCATTTGCAATCAACGTTTTGCCACTAGCATTTATCGTAATTGCAACAGTTTACTTATTCTCTAAGATCACTAGCGGAAACAACAAATCCATGGATTTTGGAAGAAGTACTGCCAAACTTAATGCTGACGGAGGAAAAGTTAGATTTTCTGACGTAGCGGGTCTCAAAGAAGAAAAAGAGGAAGTAGCGGAGCTCATAGACTTCTTAAAAAATCCTAAAAAGTTCCAAAAATTAGGTGCAAGAATACCTAAAGGAGTTTTATTAGTAGGACCTCCAGGAACAGGTAAAACGCTCCTTGCCAAGGCAGTTGCAGGTGAAGCTAACGTTCCTTTCTATTATATAAGCGGTTCAGACTTCGTAGAACTTTTCGTCGGTGTCGGTGCAAGCCGTGTTAGAGATATGTTTAAAGAAGCAAAACACAATGCTCCATGTCTGATATTTATAGATGAAATAGATGCTGTGGGACGCCAAAGAGGAACAGGAATAGGCGGAGGGCATGACGAAAGAGAACAGACTTTGAATCAACTCTTGACTGAAATGGACGGATTTGGAGCAAACGAAGGAATCATCATCATCGCTGCTACGAACAGACCTGATGTATTGGATCCAGCATTACTAAGACCTGGAAGATTCGATCGCCAAGTTACAGTAAACTACCCAGATGCTGATGAGCGAGAAGAAATTCTAGGCGTACATGCTAAGAACAAAAAATTCGATAAAACCGTTAACCTAAGAAATCTATCCAAGAGAACTCCAGGTTTTAGTGGAGCAGATTTAGAAAACCTTTTAAACGAAGCAGCTCTTTTGACAGTTAGAAGAAACAAAAACGCCATTACGATGGACGAGATAGATGAAGCAACGGATAGAGTACTCATGGGTCCAGCTAAAGTTAATAGAAAGATAACAGATAAAGAAAAACGTCTCGTCAGTTTACACGAAGCAGGTCATGCTGTAATCGGCCTTAAATTAAAAGATGCCCAAGAAGTTCATAAAATAACCATCATCCCTAGAGGAATGGCTGGCGGATATACTATGATGCTTCCTAAAGATGAGCACATGAATCTAGCAACAAAAAAAGAACTACTTGCTCAAATAACTGGATTGTTAGGTGGCCGAGTAAGTGAAGAGTTATTGTTCGGAGAAATAAGTACTGGTGCATCAGACGACTTCAGCCGTGCTACAAAAATCGCAAGAGCGATGGTAACGGAATATGGAATGAGCGATTTAGGACCTGTTCAGTTAGAATCAAAACAGGGAAGTGTATTCCTAGGAAGAGACTACGATAAAGCTAAAAACTTCTCTGATCAGGTTGCCTTAGAAATCGATACAGAAGTTAGAAAAATCGTCGAATCATGTTACAAAGATGCAACAAAGATAATTAAGGACAATAAAGAATTAGTTACTCTTATCAGTGAAACTCTAATCGAACATGAGACGATCACTAAAGAAGAGATTGACGAATTAGTAACTACTGGAAAACTTTCAAAATATGAAAACTCTAAAGAAGAGGACATCAAAGAGGATATGGAATAGACCATATTCCTTTTTTATTGTACAAATGATATGATAATGCTTTCTAACTAAAGCCGACATATTCTTACTCAATTTTAGCGAACTTTGATTTTACTTTAAACTTCATTTATGTTAAAATAGTTTAGAAATAAAGCAAGAGTGAAGGTGTGGTATAAGTGGCAAGAGTTATTTCTTTAGTTAATCAAAAAGGTGGAGTTGGGAAGACAACGACGAGCATAAACTTGGCCGCATCTTTAGGCAAGATGGGCAAAAAGACTTTGCTTATAGATTTAGATCCACAGGGAAATGCATCTACTGGAATCGGTATAGATAAAGGAGCGATAAAAAATAGTATCTATGAAGTTCTCACTAATAAATGTGACATAAAAGACGCCATAATAAAGACAAAATTTACAAAACTCTTTATCTTGCCTGCAACGATGAATCTAGCAGGTCTCGACGTCGAACTCGTCCAAATGGAATATAACGATCCGGAGTTTAAAAAAAATTCGCAGCTAAAAAATGCGCTTAGTGAAGTATCTTCTTCATTCGATTACGTAATAATAGATTGTCCTCCATCTCTCGGATTAAACACTATGAATGCACTCGTTGCAAGTAATTCAGTTCTAATTCCGATTCAATGTGAATTCTATGCATTAGAGGGAGTTGCCCAAGTACTAAATACCATCATAATAACTCAAACAAAACTAAACACAGAGCTGACTATCGAAGGAGTATTACTTACCATGCTAGATTCGAGAACTAACCTCGGTCTAGAAGTCGTCGAACAAGTAAGGAAATTCTTTGGTGATAAGACGTTTAATACTATAATACCTAGACTTATTAGACTAGTAGAAGCTCCTAGCCACGGAGTACCTATCTGTGAATACGATCCAAATTGTAGAGCGACTGAAGCATATTTAAATTTGGCGAAGGAGGTAATCGAAAGAGATGGAAACTAAAAGAAAAGCTTTAGGTAAAGGATTAGAACAACTTTTTAACAGCGAAAATATCAACTTCGATACAGTCGAGAAAGAGATAATAGAGTCTGCTACGGAAAAAGATATCCAAAACATTCCCATATCCGAAATTAGAAGCAATCCGTTTCAGCCCCGAATTTATTTCGACGAAGAAAAACTTCAAGAATTGGCTGATTCTATTAAAGAACACGGATTATTTCAGCCCATCATAGTTAAAAAAAGTATCAAAGGATATGAATTAGTTGCAGGTGAGAGAAGAACTAAAGCTGCAAAATTGGCAGGGTATACAGAAATTCCAGCAATAGTAAAAGAATACACCGATCAAGAGATGATGGAAATAGCGCTTCTAGAAAATATCCAAAGGGAAGATTTAAACCCGATTGAAGAAGCAGAAGCCTATGACAAAATTATTAAAAACACCTATTGCACTCAAGAAGAACTAGCCAAAAGAGTTAGTAAAAGCAGAAGCTATATTACAAATGTCTTAGGATTAGTAAACTTACCTGAAGAGGTAAAAAGACTCGTTGCAAGAGGACAGTTGAGTATGGCTCACGCCAAAATACTGAGTAAAATGGAAGACCCAGAATACATCACTGCCCTAGCATACAAAGTAATAAATAACGGTTTGAGTGTGCGAGAATTAGAAGCTATAAGCAAGGGTGACGATATTGTCAAGAGACATAAAGTAACTAGGGTAGTTCCATTAAATAGGATCTATTCGGTATACGAAAATGCTATGCGAGAAAAAATCGGAACGAGAGTAACGATATCTTCGAAAAAAGTTACCATACCTTTTGATAGCGATGAAGACTTAGCGCGCATATTAGAGATAATCGACATCGACGTGGATGGTGAATAAAAATGGAAAAATTTTTAGGGTTTATTCTAAAAAAGGAGATCATAGGAACTCTTGCCACTATTATTCTTGCTTACATCGCATATAAAGTCGTCAATTTTTTAATAGATCACTCTTTGACAAAAGCGAAGACTGACTACGAACGTAAAAAGAAAAAGACGGTGACAGAACTTTTAAAAAATATCATGAAGACTTTGATATTTGCTATAGCGCTGATCTGCATTTTAGACATGTTCGGTATAAACGTCAACTCTCTTGTAGCCTCACTAGGTATCGCTTCTGCAGTTGGAGCATTGTCATTTCAAGATACATTAAAAGATGTCATCAGCGGATCTGTAATCATAATGGACAATTACTTTGTGATAGGAGATTACGTTAATTATGAAGGCTTTACAGGACAAGTAATAGAATTCGGTTTGAAGACGACTAAGATCATGAGTGTAGATGGCGAGGTCAAAATAGTTGCTAACAGAAACATCTCAGAAATAATTAATCTATCTCAAAAGAAGGCGTCTAATCTCATATTGGCACCGACTGCATACGAAGAAAAAGTCGAGAAAGTCGAAGCAATCTTGAGCGAGTTAGTTGAAGAGATACGTACATGGGATACGATGGATAAAGAAAAAACTGAATACATAGGGGTTGTCGAACTCAACTCTTCAAGCGTCGATTACGGCATAAGAATTTACTGTAGTCCAGGAAAAGTATGGCAATACAGAAGAGATATTTTGCGCCTGATAAAAATGAAGTATGACGAAAATGACATTAAGATTCCGTATGATCAGGTGGAGGTCCACAATGCAAAATCAAAGTAAAATCGATTTGGGAGATTTAGTCGAAATGAAAAAACCACATGCATGTGGATGTAAAATATGGGAAATAACGAGATTGGGAGTAGATTTAAAACTCAAATGTACCGGCTGCAATCACGAGATAATGATGGATCGACTACAATTCAACAAAAAAATGAAGAAGAAGGTGACCGTAAGTGGTACGTAAAAAAAAGGAAAGAATAGTATTACATCCAATTATGGCATTTGTAATACTGATTATAATAACCATTCTTTTAAGTGGCATTTTAGGTGCTATCGGTCTTTCAGCCGATTATAATTCCATAAATACCATAAGAGGAGATTTAGACACGACGAACGTAATGGTAAAATCATTACTTAGTCTATCGGGAATCAAATTGATATTTAGAACAACAGTGTCGAATTTCGTATCTTTTGCACCACTAAGTATGATGCTAATAACACTTATAGGAATCGGAATAATGGACAAAAGTGGATTCTTAGAAGCCTTCTTTACTCTAGTGACCAAAAAGGCTAGTAAATACAGGGTGACAATAATCTTGTCCTTCTTAGCAGTTTTAGCTAGTATCATAGGAGACATGAGTTTCATTATCTTGATCCCTATAAGCGCACTGTGTTTTAAATACGGGCATCGAAATCCGAAAGCGGGCATCATTATGGCTTTTGCAGGAATAACCTGTGGAACTGGAATAAATATATTTATGAGCTCTATAGATGCCTCTATGATAGGATATACAGGGCTGGCAGCCTCATCCCTCGATGCGAGTTACAGCATTAGTAACTTTGCCTTCATCTTTATAATGATACTACTTACTATCATCATGGCTCTTGCCGTAGCGAGTATAACTGAAAAGATAATAATTCCTCGTTTAGGGAAATATGAAGTAGAAGAAGAAAAGGAAGAGTTCTACTTGGACAAAAAGAAAAAACGTGGTTTAGCTTTAAGCTTGACAGTAGGATTAATATACATACTCATATTCGTATACAACATAATTCCAGGACTACCTTTTTCAGGAAACTTACTAGACTATAGTCAGACGTTATATATCGATAAACTCTTCGGTTACAATTCATTTTTTAATCAAGGATTTGTATTTGTAACGACGATATTCTTCTTCCTTTGTGGACTTTTCTACGGAATAGGAGCGAAGACTATCAAAAACAACCAAGATATATGTTCCTTCTTAGGTCATTCGCTAGATGGAATAGGTAAGACATTGGTTCTGATATTTTTTGCTTCAATGTTCATAGCGATATTCAAAGCGACAAATATAGGAACAGTTTTAACAGCACTAATCGGAAACTTTATATCTGGAACGAATATGACGGGAATACCTCTTATTGCGATAAGTTTTGTACTCTGTATATTTGTAACACTAGTTCTCCCTTCGCCTATATCGGCATGGGCTATATTGAGCGGTGTACTAGTACCTGTATTCATGAATGCTGGAATGACTGCTGAATTTTCACAGCTGGTATTCCGTGCAAGTGAGTGTGTTGCATATGGATTGACTCCGATCATGGCTTATTTCGTTGTGTACTTAGCATTTCTAGACGAATATAGCGAAGGAGACAAACCGATAAGTTTACTCGGATCAATTAAAAACATAACACCTTATGCTGGAGTAACAGCTATATTGTGGATATCTGTTCTAATCGTATTATACGTTCTAGGCATACCATTCGGTGTAGGAACAAGTGCGATTTTATAAAAATAGACTAGCTAATTGGCTAGTTTTTTTTTCAGAAAAATGATATACTTTAACATAAGGAGTGTAAAATTATGAAAAAGATTTTTTGTTTATTATGTATCTTAGTATTATCGTTATCGATAATGGGATGTTCCAAGGAGAAGAATATCGAAGGAAGTCTTCCAGACATAATGGAAAAACTTTACGAAGGGATCGACAGTGAAGCATTAGCGATGATGAACAATACTGAACTGAATGACGAGAACTTTAAATACTATGCATTTGCCGATGTGGATTACAAAGAAGCAATCGCTAGTGAAGCGATGAGCAGTACGGCACATTCAGTAGTTTTAATAAGGCTCAACGATCCTAAAGATGCAGAAAAAGCTGTCGAAGATATTGAAGCTAATGCAGACCCTAGAAAATGGATCTGTGTGGAGGCAGAAAATACTTACGTTTTATCGAAAGGCGATCTAGTCGTGTTGATAATGTCTAACGACTTAGCTCCAAAGATAAAAGAAAACTTTGAAAATTTAGAATGATTAAAAAGGAGGAATTTCTATGGTATTTTCTAGTATAGTTTTTCTCTTCTTTTTTTTGCCTATATTTCTTCTGTGCTACTTTTTAACGCCCTCAAAGTTTAAGAATGTCACACTCTTACTATACAGTTTATTTTTCTACTTCTTTGGAGAAAGAGAATACGTTTTACTTTTGCTAGCGAGTTGCGCTCTTAACTATTTCCTAACGAGAATGATGAATGACAAAAACAAAAAAATTTTGCTCACTATAGGAATACTGATAAACCTCGGTTGCTTAGGTTACTTTAAATACACTAACTTTTTTATAGATAACGTCGAAAATATATTTAAAACCGAAATCAGTATTCCAAACATCGTTCTACCTTTAGGAATCAGTTTTTTTACCTTTCAAAATTTGAGTTACTTAATAGACGTTTATAGAAAACAAGTTACGTGTGAAAAAAATTTATTAAACTATGCAACTTATATAGCGCTATTTCCACAACTAGTCGCTGGACCGATAGTCCGATATAAAAATATCGATGAAGACTTAAAAGCGAAGAAAATAGACTTTGCGAAATTTGGAAGCGGAGTCAGAAGATTTATAATAGGGTTAGCAAAAAAAGTTTTAATCGCGGACGTCCTTTTTAGTTCTATGAGAGCGATATCGATGAGTGAACAAACATTCATATCTTACTGGTTAGTCGCTATACTCACTACACTACAAATATACTACGACTTTTCGGGATACTCAGACATGGCAATAGGTTTGGGTAAAATGATAGGCTTCGACTTTAAAGAAAACTTCGATTACCCTTTAATCGCGAGATCGATAACGGACTTCTGGAGAAGATGGCACATGTCACTTTCAAGCTTTTTCAAAGACTACGTATATATACCTCTAGGAGGAAGTAGATGTTCGGCATTGAGAAATATATTTAACATCTTCGTCGTTTGGACCCTTACAGGTTTATGGCATGGAGCAAGTTGGAATTTTGTGATATGGGGAGTTTACTTTGCGATCTTTCTAACTGTCGAAAAATTATTGAATAAAAAAAGAAAGAAACTATCTAAAATTATGAACTTTTTTACACCATTTATAATTCTCATAAGCTTTGTTATATTTAATACAACAGACCTACGAACTCTATCGACAAGTTTAAAAGGAATGTTTGGAGTCGGAGTAAAATTTATAAATCATAATACTCTCTACTACCTTAAAAATATGATAGGGATCATCGCAATTTCTTTACTAGGAATAGGTCCACACATAAAAGAGACACTTAAAAAATTACAGAAAGGAAAATTGAAAAACGGCATAGACGCTTTAGAACTCATATTTTTGATGTCAATATTCTTCCTATCTATTGCATCTATTCTTTCCGACTCATTTAAGCCGTTTATATATTTTAGGTTTTAGACATGAAAGATAAAATATTAGCATCAATATTCTTGGCCACTTTGAGCACAATATCGATAAGTTTTTTGTTTCTAGAAAATCGTGAAACGAGTTTTTTTGAAAGGAGAAAACTTACGACTAAAGAAGAACTTAAAAAAGATTTCTTAGATAACGTCGACGACTATATGACAGATCAGTTCGTAAAAAGAGATAGTTTCCTAGCGTTAAACAGTTTTTATCGAAGAAATCTTCTTTTAAACGGCGAATATAACGATGCCTACATATATGAAGATTATATAATAGAAAAAAATTATCCGCTCGATTGGAAGAATGTCGATGCCTTTATAAAAAAAATAAAAAAGATTAAAAACGAATATCTCGAAGAAAGCAACGTTTTCTATTCTATAATTCCTGACAAAGCCTACTTTCTAGATGAAAATGTGTTGACTATCGATTATAAAGCTTTGGCTTCAAGAATTACGGGTCAATTAGATATAAACTACATCGATATCTTTGATAAACTTAAATTAGATGATTACTTCAAAACGGATATACATATAAAACAAGAATCCTATTTTAAGATAGTTAATTATCTATCACGGTATTTAGACTTCAAATACGAAGATAGAAATTATACAAAAAAGAGTTATGCCGACTTTCGTGGGTCTTCCTATTCCAAAATACCTCATCCTTCTAGGCGAGATACGCTAAACTACTATATAGATAAAAATATCGAAAACGCAAAAGTCGAACATCTAGAACACAAAACGAATAGAATTTATAATGAAGAAAAACTTGGAAGCGTCGACTCTTATGACGTATTCTTAAATGGACCGAGTTCGCTTTTGACGATAGAAAATCATAATGCACCTGAAAAAGAATTGATAATTTTTAGAGACTCCTTCGCAAGCAGTCTGGCGCCTCTCTTATTGCCTTACTACAAGAAGATAACTTTGATAGATTTAAGATATGGCGACATCGAAAAAATGGAACCCCTAGTAGACTTTAAAAAAGCCGATGTCATATTCCTATATAGCACTCTTACCATCAATAATGCCCATCTTTTAAAAGTAAAAATCTAACCGAAATATGACATATTACTGTTTGACATAACATACCCCATTTGCTATAATACCTTCGAGATCACCGAATCTCTTTGCTTTGGGTTTAACCTAAAGCCGCATAGACCAAAAGGAGGTGTAGTTATGAGAAAATATGAATTGATGTTCATAGTTAAGACTACAATGGAAGCTGATGCAGCATCATCGATCGCGAACAATTATAAAAACATGATCGTAAGCGAAAACGGTGAAGTTACAAATTTCAAAGACATGGGACAAAAAAAACTTGCCTATGAAATTAAACATCAACTTAACGGTTTTTACTATTGTATCAATTTTAATGCGACAACTGAAACTATAAAAGAATTAGATCGTCGCTTAGGATTAGATGAAAATATTTTAAGACATATGATTATTAGATTAGACGAAGAGTAGGAGTTTATTATGAATAGAACAATTTTAGTAGGAAGACTAACTGCTGATCCTGAACTTAGAACTACTCCGAATGGAATAGCGACAACACGTATTACGGTAGCAGTAAACAGAATGCCAAACGCAAATGGAGAAAGAATAGCAGATTTCATAAACATAGTCGTTTGGAGAAGACAGGCAGAGAATGTCGCTAAATTCTGTACAAAGGGATCATTAGTAGGAATAGAAGGAAGAATACAATCTAGAAGCTATGATGCTCAAGATGGTACGAGAAGATATGTAACTGAAGTTATAGCTGATAACGTTACATTCCTAGGAAGCCGTTCTTCGAGTGGCAATAGTGCATCGTTTACACCTAGTGAACCTATGGGTGATGCACCTGCTAGTACGATGTTAGAAGACGACGTTCCATTCCCTACTGGAGAAGAAGTTAGTACACCTAATACTACAGATATAAGCGAAGATCCGTTCAAAGACTTCGGTGAAGAAGTAGTACTTAGTGATGACGACCTACCATTCTAAAAAGAAGGGAGAAATATACTATGGCAGAATTTTATCGCAAAAAGAAAAAGATTTGTCAAATGTGCGCTGGAAAAAGCGTAGACTATAAAGACGTGATGATCGTTTCTAAATATATAAATGAAAAAGGAAAGATCATGCCTAGAAGACAAACCGGAGCATGTGCTAGACATCAAAGACACATTGCAGAACAAATCAAAAGAGCACGCTTCATGGCTTTAATATCTTTTGTAAAATAAGACTTGAAGGTCTTTTTTTATTGTGCAAAAACCTAAACAAGTTTATTTTTTCTTCATATTCTGTTATAATACTTCTAGTAAAAAAAGGAGATGACTTTATGAAGGTCATACTATTACAAGATGTTAAAAAACAAGGAAAAAAAGATGATATCATAGACGTCAGCGATGGATATGCACAGAACTTTTTAATAAAGACAGGATTGGCAGTTCCATACACTAAAACGAGTAAAAACATTCTAGAAAATGAACTCGATAAAAAGGCAAAAGATGAACAAGAACTCATAAATCGTTGTAAAGAGATGAAAGATAAACTCGAAAAAACACATTTCAGTTTTACCTTTAAATCTGGAAAAGATGGTAGATTATTTGGAACTGTCTCTACTAAACAACTTAGCGAAGAATTGAAAAAAAATGGATTTGATATAGATAAAAAGCAAATAGATTTAACTAATAAAATAGATAGCTTAGGAGTTTATGAAATAAAACTAAATCTTCATAAAACAGTAGTCGCAAAAATAAAAGTTCATATTTGCTAAGGAGGTAATTTATGGCTAATAGAAAAATGCCACAAAATCTAGAAGCTGAAATGTCAGTTCTAAGTGCATGCCTATTGATGCCAAGTGCTGCTGATAAAGTATGTGAAAACCTAATACCCGATATGTTCTTTAGTGATGCTAACAGAAAAATATTTGAGGCGATATTCGATTTACACGAAGGTAAGCATCCGATAGACTATACGACTTTGACTAACGAACTAGAAAAGAACAACACATTAGCTCTAATAGGCGGAATAGAATACTTATCTGACGTAGTAGACGCTATAGTAAGTGCCGCAAACTTAGACTTTTATATAAATATAGTTCAAGAAAAATACTTAAGAAGAAGACTTATCGAAGTATCCACAAACATTACTACTTCAGCTTATGAGGAAGCTAGTGACACTAACGACGTCGTAGACAATGCTGAAAAGCAGATATTTACTGTCACTAAAGAGAGAAAAGCCGGAGAGTTTAAAAGTATCAGCGAAGTTTTGAGATCGACCCAAGCGAGAATAGAATTTCTCGCCAAAAATGGATCAGCAATCACCGGTTTGCCGACCGGTTTTACCGACATAGACATAATGACTAGTGGACTTCATGAAAACGAACTCATCATCATTGCGGCGAGACCCGCGATGGGTAAAACGGCTTTCGCAATAAACCTAGCTGTAAATGCAGCTCTCTCTACACCAAAAGCAGTAGCGATTTTTAACTTGGAAATGGGAGCAGAACAATTAGCAGAGAGAATGATTGGATCTGTCGGGGGTATAGATTTAAAAAAGCTTAAAACAGGAGATCTATCCGATAAAGACTGGCAAAAAGTAAACGAAGCGATGAGTGAACTTGGAGAAACCAACATCTATATAGAAGACACTTCGGGAATTACAGTTGGCGATATCAGAGCAAAATGCCGACGCCTTGCTAATTCAGAAAAAGGCCTTGCTTTGGTAATCATCGACTACTTACAGTTGATACAGGGTGGAGCAAGGTATGCTGGAAACAGACAACAAGAAGTGTCAGAGATATCACGTTCACTAAAAACTATGGCTTTGGAATTAAAAGTGCCAGTAATAGCATTAGCACAGCTCTCTCGTGCAGTAGAACTTCGAGAGGACAAAAGGCCTATAATGAGTGACCTTCGTGAATCTGGATCTATCGAACAAGATGCCGACATAGTAGCGTTCTTATATCGAGACGACTACTACAATCCAGACAAACACGATTTAAGTGGAAATACTTCGGTAACAGAATTTATCGTAGGAAAACATCGTAGTGGTAATACGGGAACCGTAGAGTTGCTATTCGAAAAAAATTTGAGTAACTTTGCCGACTACGTTAAAAGAGAGGAAGAATTACCTAATGTCTAAAAAGATTAATTTAGGAGGGGGATTGCTTATCATAGCCACAACTCTTATAGTGCTTATGATAGGATTTACGCGAGTTAAATTTCAGGAAGCCAAAACGGCTTTCATGGTATACTTAGATGGAAAAAAAATAGGTCTTATCGAAAATAAAGAAACCCTATTTAGTCTCATCGATAATGAACAGGAAAATATAAAAAATAAATTTACAGTCGAAAAAGTTTATCCGCCAGAGGGACTAGAGGCTGTCGAATATACTACGTATACGAACAAGTTAAAAACAGCCGACGAAATATACAGACTTGTAGCAGAAAAAAGTACTTTTACGATAAAGGGATATACTATCACTATTAAAGGAGAAGAAAAAGATCCTATATACATAAACATATTGAATAAAGAAGATCTCGAACCAGCTCTATTAGAGGCGGTAAGCGCTTTTATACCGATCGACAACTTAACTGCTTATATCGATGATATGCAAGTAGAAATAATCGATACAGGTAAAAAGATAGAAAATGTCTATTTTGAAGAAAAGATTACCATAAAAGAAAGTTATATTCCAGTCGATGAAAAAATTATTACAAACAAAAATGATTTGACGAAGTATCTACTTTTTGGAACGCTCGATAAACAAAAAGAATACGTTGTAAAAGAAGGAGATACACTAGAAAAAATTGCAGAAAGCAACGAACTTAGTAATGGGGAATTACTCATTGCAAATCCAACATTCTCTAGTATAAATTCATTAATAAGCCCAGGGCAAATTTTAAACATCGGATTGATCGATCCGCTATTCACTATAGTTGAAGAAGCCGAAATAGTGGAAGATGTTAGTGTTGCATACGATACGATTACACAAACTGATTCATCACTATTCTCTAATGAATCATATACTAAACAAAAAGGCGTAAACGGCGTAAACAGGCTTACTGAAAAAGTTCTATTAAAAAATGGAGAAACTAAAACCCTTTATGTAAGTGATAAAAAAGAAATTTCTCCACCGATAAATAAAATAGTGGTAAGAGGTACAAAAGTATCTAGTGGTATCAATCATAATCCTCCAGTTGAAACCGGAACAGATTGGAGTTGGCCAACTATAAGCCCTTATGTTATAACGAGTAAATATGGTTATCGTTGGGGTAAACACCATGGCGCGATAGACATCTCTGGTAGTGGATTTGGTTCACCTATATATTCGGCAACATCCGGGAAAGTCATTAAAGCCTTCAAAGGTTGTGCTGATAGAGGATACTATGGTTCTCCGTGTGGTGGACAGTTAGGAAACTATGTAGAGATAGAAACCGATACTGGACTTGTAGTATTCTATGCCCATATGAGAAATCTCTTAAGGGTTTCTGTAGGACAGACCGTAACTAAAGGCCAAGTCATAGGTTACATGGGAAGCAGCGGAAGCTCAACTGGAACACATCTCCACTTCGAAATTAGAGACTCAGCTGGAAATAAGTTGAATCCATGTAAGGTGGCCTTCTCATGTTAGTAAGCGTTTTAGCCTCAGGATCCGAAGGAAATTGTACCTATGTCGAAACATCTGATGCAAAGATTCTCATAGATATAGGAATGAACAATAAATATATAAAAGAAAAACTTGCCGATTTGGGAGTTGCAACAGAAGAAATAGACTACATCTTTATGACTCACGCTCATAAAGATCATACTGGCGCATTAGATGTATTTATTAAAAAAAATAGCCCCACGGTGATAGTCACTAAAGCGATTAGAAAAGAGATTGAAGCTCTAAAATCTTATGAAAATGTAATAGAGATTGACGAAAAAGTGACTGTCGGGAAAACGACAGTCGATCCATTTAAAGTGAGCCACGATGCGGTAGATGCCCACGGTTATTTGATCGAGGATGAAAATTCCTCGCTCGTATACATGACCGATACGGGATATTTAAATCAAAAATACTTCGCTAAACTTCATGACAAAGATGTATATATAATTGAAGCTAATCATGACGTCGAAAAATTGATAAACGGATCATATCCGAAATGGTTGAAATCGCGCATATTGAGCGATCAAGGACATCTATCTAACAATGCAACAGGATTCTATCTATCAAAGCTTATCGGTCCAAAAACAAAGAAAGTCGTGTTAGCTCACCTGAGTAAAGAAAACAACGATGAAGAAATTGCACTTGCAACAGTGAAGAAAACTCTTAAAGAATACGATATAGAATTCGAAAACATTTCTATTGCAAGACAAAAAGAGAGGACCGAAACTATAGTAGTATGATAAAAATAATATGCTTAGGAAAAATAAAAGAAACATATTTAGAAGAGCTTATAGAAGACTATAAAAAAAGAATATCTAAATATCATAAGATAGACTTAATAGAACTCAAAGATGAAAACGATCTCAATAAAGAGAGTATAGACATTTTGAAACACCTAGACGATAGAGATTATGTAATCGCCTGTGATATAAAAGGTGAAAGTATGAAAAGTGAGGATCTAGCAAATCTAATAGACAAAACTTTTATTTCCTATTCAACAATAGTGTTTATAATTGGAAGTTCGGAAGGACTCGATGAAAGCATAAAAAGTAGAGCGAATAAACTGTTATCGTTCTCTAAATTTACGATGCCTCACGGACTATTTAGAGGAGTTCTTTTAGAACAGATCTATAGAACATTTAAAATAAACAATAACGAAAGTTATCATAAGTAGGAGAGTAGTATGAAATTGTTTAATAATGATTGGGATGAAGTATTAGAAAGCATCACTTCTTCGAAAGAATTTTATAACACGATGGTTTTAGCTAAAAAAGAATATGCGACGAAGACGGTTTTTCCACCAAAAGAACTCATATTCGAAGCACTAAAACTCACGAGTTATGAAGACACAAAAGTCGTCATAGTTGGTCAAGATCCCTATCATGGAACGGGGGAAGCACATGGATTATCATTTTCAGTTCGACCAGGTGTTAGAGTACCTCCATCACTACAAAATATCTATAAAGAAATCGAAAGTGATTTGGGCATTAAAGAACCGGCTAACTGTGGAGATCTGACTAAATGGGCAAAAGAAGGAGTTCTCTTATTAAACTCGATTTTGACTGTAGAAAAAGACAAAGCTGGAAGTCATAGTGCTCTCGGTTGGGAGATGTTTACTGACAGTATCATAAAAAAGTTAAACGAAAAAGAAACACCTATAGTATTCATATTATGGGGCTCATTCGCTCGAAGTAAAAAATTCTATATTACAAATCCGATTCATCACGTAGTAGAATCAACTCATCCATCACCTTTCAGTGCAAGGAATGGCTTCTTCGGATCGAAACCGTTTTCTAAAACTAATGAATTCTTACAAAGCGATGGACTTAAGCCTATTGACTGGCAACTATAAAAGACTAAAAAATAATTGCAAATAATACATCTTTATGTTATATTATACCTGACACAAAGGTGTTTTTATTTTGGAGGAATTTGCATGGCAAAAGAAACTGTAAAAGTCGATAACGGTTTAGAAGAAATAAAACTCGTTAAAAACGATGATATCAAAAATGTAAAAAAAGATAAAAAGAACAAAAAAGCTAAAGAAAAAAATGCTGAAAAGAACACAGCTAAAAAACAGGGATTCTTAAAAAGTGTTAGAAGCGAAATGAAATTAGTCACCTGGGCATCTAAAAAGACAGTCGTAAAATATTCGTTTGCTACTATAGCTATGATCGTTTTAATGGCTCTATTTTTCATAGGATTAACCGCACTATTCGATTTACTATACAACTTAGTACAAGGATGGATCGCTTAATATGGAAAAACTTTGGTATGTAGTCAACACTTACAGTGGACATGAATCGAAAGTAAAAGAAAAACTTGAAGCTAGGGCGGAATCGATGGGATTCCAAGATTATATTTTTAGAGTTATCGTTCCCGAGACTACTGAAGTAGAGACACTAAAAGACGGTTCAAAAAAAGAAAAAAAGAAAAAGATGTTTCCTGGATACATTTTAGTAGAGATGGTAATGACTGACGAAGCGTGGTATATAGTAAGAAATACACCGGGAGTTACAGGATTTATCGGTTCTTCTGGTAAAGGTGCTAAACCGACTCCATTGCTTCCACAAGAAATAGACAAAGTTCTTGCCAATATGGGAATGACTAGATTAGATACGGAAAAAGAACTAGAAGTTGGAACAAAAGTAAAAGTAATTGAAGGACCTTTCAATGGAATGATCGGTGTAGTAGATTCAATTGACAAAGACAATGCGAGATTAAACGTATTGATAGACCTATTCGGTCAAGAAACACCTGTCGAAGTAGAGATGTTTCAAGTTTCTATCGAAAATTAAAAACTGCTCAAAACGAACAGTTTTTTTCTATAATGTATTATCTTTTATTATTTGATTTCTTCTCTCTATCGCTCTTCTATTAGCTTCTCCAAATATCAATTCTTTATAAACTTCCATATCTACAGACTTTAAAGATTTTCTATAAGTGCTAAATATCAACAATAAATCGGTTAAATCTTCATCTAATAGATTTTGCAAAAACTCATGTTCTTTCCCTTCGGCAACGATTCTCTTAAATGCTACTATAGTATTACATTTAAAACTAGTTATAGCCTCCATCACGATGTCATATCGATCAAAGTATCCATCGATTCTTAAACCATCAGCGATACTTTCCATATCGTAAACATTAAAACCTTTTCTTTTTAAATAAGGAACTATTTCATATGGTTCTAACTTTTTTACTTTGAGTACTTCGATCTCTTTTGCGATTAAAACTCCTCTGAGCATTAATTTTTCTTCATTTTCCATTAAAAATCCCCCTTTTTGGGCCATATCCTATAATAAAAAAAATATTTTGTCAATAGATTAAAATAAAATCTAGAATCTACTTGAATAAAAGGCAATCTTATGTTATAGTCTTAATCGGTAGATTTTATCTACTAGTAGTGGGAGGGAAAGCGGATTAGCCCATACCACTTCTACGTAAAAACTTTGAAAGGATGTGTTTTTCGTGGCAAAAGAAATCGTAAAGAAAATTAAATTGCAAATACCTGCTGGAAAGGCTACACCAGCTCCACCAGTTGGAACTGTTCTTGGACCTGCAGGAATAAATTTACAAGAGTTCTGTACTAAATTTAACGATGCATCTAAAGATAAGATGGGCGACATCGTTCCAGTAGAGATAACTCTATATGCTGACAAATCGTATGATTTCATATTAAAAACTGCACCAGCTGCTTTCCTAATAAAGAAATATGCAAAAGTTCAAAAAGGAAGTGCAAAGGGAGCAAACGAAGTTGTCGCAACTATTACAAAAGACGATTTGCGTGCTATTGCTGAAACTAAGTTACCAGACTTAAATGCATATACAGTTGAAGATGCGATGAAGATCATCGAAGGAACTGCACGTAACATGGGGATTGCCGTTAAAGGATTAAACGATGCAGAACTTATGGAACAAGCAAAAGAAGCAGCAAAAGAAGAAGCAGAACAAGCAAAACGTGATGCTGAACTTGAGGCAATGGAAGCTAGTGCTCAAGATACTTCTGTCGACGTCGAAGTTATAACTGAGAAATCAGACGAATCAACAGAAGAAAACTAATAAATAAAAATATTAATCCGCTCTATAAAATAAACCACGATAGGAGGGAAAACTTGTGAAAAAATTTGGAAAAAAATATGTGGAAGCTTCTAAATTGATCGATAAAGATAAAAACTACACTGTCGCTGAAGCAGTTGAACTTGTAAAAAAAACTTCGACTACTAAATTCGATAGCACAGTAGAAATCGCGATCAATTTAAATATCGATACTAAAAAAGCAGATCAACAGATGAGAGGATCTATAGTTCTACCTAACGGTACTGGTAAAAGTAAAACCGTATGTGTACTCGCTAAGGGTGCTCAAGCTGAAGAAGCTAAGAAGGCTGGAGCTGAGTTCGTAGGAGAAAATGATCTAATCGATAAGATGGCCAAAGAAAACTGGTTCGAATTCGACGTTATCGTTGCAACACCAGAGATGATGCCAGCTTTAGGTAAAATAGGTAAGATTTTAGGACCTAAAGGCTTAATGCCAAATCCTAAAACAGGGACAGTTACTACGAATACTGCTAAAGCTGTAGAAGATATAAAAAAAGGTATGATCGAGTATCGTGCAGACAGTTATGGAATCGTTCATTCTTCAGTTGGTAAAGTGTCTTTTGATGCTAAAAAACTTGAAGAGAACATCAACTTCCTAGTTGATACTATTATCAAAGCTAAACCTTTAACAGTCAAAGGTAACTACATCAATTCTATCGCTCTATCAAGTACGATGGGTCCTGGAATAAAAATAGATAAGAATTCTTTTGACAAATAATAATACTTATTATATAATAACGAAGAAATGAAAAAACGTTTATCCATAGACAGCGGGGGACTTAATGTCTTAATCATCCCGCCGAGGGGAACTTAAAACTTAAAAACTTAAGCTTTCCCTATGGAAAGTTTTTTTAGAATTTATGAAAGGAGTTTTTATATGGCAAGTGAAAAAAGCTTAAATCTCAAAAAAGAAGTCGTCAGTGAAATAACTGACAAGATAAAAAATAGCGCTTCTGTAATAGTATTCACATACCAAGGACTTACCGTTTCAGAGATCGGAGAGCTTCGTACAGAACTCAAAAAATCTAACAGTGAAATCAAAGTCTATAAGAATACTTTAGCAAAAAGAGCCTTCCAAGATTTAAAAATCGAAAACGAAGAATTTTGGGAAGGACCTAATGCCATCTTATTCGGCGGAGACTTACTAGAACCTATTAAAGTTATTAGCAAGTTCTCTAAGGATAGAGAAAACGTTCAGATTAGAACTGGATACGCTGATGGCAAAATACTAACTATCGATGAAATAAAAGCTTATGCATCTATTCCATCGAGAGAAGGATTACTCACTATGTTTGCAGGTGGTTTGATGCAATATGCTAAATACTTTGCAATAGGAGTAGACCTATACGCCAAAAAAATAGAAGAAAATAAATAAAAGGAAAGGAATTGATTAATAATGGCAAAAATAACACCAAGAGATATAGTTGACGCAGTTAAAGAAATGACTATTCTCGAACTTAAAGAAATTAACGATATAATGAAAGAAGAATTAGGAATTGATCCTAGTGCAGTTGCAGTTGCAGCACCTAGTGCAGCAGGAGATGCTGGAGCTACAGAAGATGCAGCTAAAACTGTTGTACTAAAAGATGCAGGAGCACAAAAGATCGCAGTTATCAAAGTTATCCGTGAAATCACTGGTCTTGGACTAGTTGAAGCTAAAGCTATCGCTGATAATGGTGGTAACATTAAAGAAAACATTCCAGCTGATGAAGCTAACGATATCAAAGCTAAATTGGAAGAAGCTGGAGCTACTGTTGAATTAGCTTAATTCACTTGTAAAATACTATAGCGAGTTTTTAACAAAACTCGTTTTAATATTTGTTAAAATTGGCACTTTTCTTGTAAAAAATACGTATTGTCGATTGAATAATCGTAAATAAAATGTTATTATCTTTATAGTAGGAGAGATGAACGATGAACATAATAACAAAAGAAAGACAAGATATTGAAGAAAGAATTGCTTGGATTAAATCTGAAAAGGAAAAAGCGGGCTTAGATGCACCAGTCGAAATCTCTGCAGGAATACCAGTACTTAAAGAGCATTCTAAAGAACATAAAATACTTGTCCGTCTTCTCGAAATTATCGATAATAACATGGCACAGGATGGTATAAACGAATATTTAGACAAAAGAGGACAGGCAGAATTACCTCCATTACCAGAAAGCGAAAGAAGCGTCTTTAAAAATCCTATGACTCAAAGAATGGATGAACTAGATAGAATCAATAAAGAGATGAGAGGAATTGTCTCTGATAGTAAAGTAACTATGAGTCCGAAAGAAAGAGCCAGTGATGGTAACATGGTTGTATCTACTGCACTGCCTAATTATGAAACACTTTATGCTATGAAGACGATAGTCAATAGAGGTTTTAGAACTCAAGATTACTATGAATATTACGATTTATGTGCAAAATCATCTTTAGGACCTATTTCAGAAGGTAAATTACAATCTTTAATGGGTAGAGCACCTTTAGCTAGTGAAAAAAGAACAGAAGAAGAGTTAGCAAACGTAAACGATGAGAAAATCGATGATCCAGTACAAAAAGCAGCAGAAGTTCCAAAACAAGAGATTGCTCAGCCTACTCCTGAGATTGTAGAAGAACAACCAACTCAAGATGTCAACCCTCCAATATGGGGACAAGCTGAAGTAGAACCTCCAAAACCACAGTATAATTTAGATATAGACGAACCTGCAAGAGAGCAAACACAAGTAGAGACAAAAAACATTCCTGAAACACCAAAACCTTTTGAAACATCTGAACAACCTATAGAACCTAGTCCAAGACCAACTGATGACATACAAGATATTACAAAAAAAGAAGAAGAAACAAGTAATCCTATCATAGATAGTGCTACACCAGCTGAATTTCAAGTACATCATGATAACTCAGGCATTCCAAAATCAGAAGAAACATCTACAGAGATTCCAAATCCTGAACCAAGTCGAGAAGATGAACTAAAAAAAGAGCACGATAATATCTTAGCAAACGAATTATTGACTATTCAAACAAGAAAAAATGCAATAAAATCGTTATATCGTTTTAGTAATGATCCAGCACCGAGAACAACATCAGATGGTTCACTAGTACAAAATGAATATTATGAAGAATATGAAGCATTACTCAGCTTAGAAAAAAATGTAAAAACAAACTTCCAAAACACAGACATCGAGAATTACAGAAATCTAAGAAATAAGACAAAACTACAACCATTAGAAGATGGACTTTATCAAATAATGTTTACTAGAACACATGGAATAGATGCAACTGGTCCAAATAATCTAAATTTTGCTGGAGCGGTAGAAGGACCTAAAGCATATAAAGAGGTTGTTCAAGAATCAGCATATTTTTCAGAAGAAGAAACTAATGGTCTTAATCCAAATGGAGAATTGAACGAAGAAAAGTTAACTGGAGCTGTAGAAGGTCCAAAAGCATATAATTATAAAGCAAATTCTGAAGAAGAAAAAATAGAGAAACCTAAAAAATTATTTAAAGTGATAGGTTCTAGAGCTTGGCAGTGGACTAAAGACCATAAAAAAGAAATATTGATTGCTTTAGGTTTAGCTGCCATAGGAGTAAGTGTCGTAGTAGCACTGACACAACTTCTTCCTGCTTATGCAGCCGCAACTCAAGCAACTCAAGTAGCTGCATTTGCTCAAGAGATGGTTGCCAATAGTGCCTTACATTTGACATCTAATGCTACAGAAAAAGTTGCTCTGCATGCAGCAAATAGATCTATCGCCAATATAATAACCGGAATAACAGGTATGGCTAACAATTTCAATACTACTACTTATGCCTGGACATTTGCAGGACAGCCTATTGCTGATTTCGTGACTACATCTGTTGCAAATGCCGCAGCAGCGACTGCTAAAGTCAGCTCCTTGACAAATATCTCAACGTTTGCTGGTTTAGGAGGCTTGGGAACTATGGGAGCAGGATTAATACTTCCAAAAAGATCTCAAGAATTTAAAAATTATAAAGAGCACGTTAATGAACTTGTTGATACAGCATCGACAAGAACGAATGAAGAACAATTACAGGCAATTCAGAATTTGAGTAATAAAGTATTGCTATCAGAAACTCTAGAACAAAATGAAAAGATGATAATTTTCCGCAAGCTACAAAAAGCGATAGCAAATGCTAGAACAATTGAAAAAAAGGAAGCACAAGCTGGAAACAATATTAATCCAGAAGAAGTTGATCCACAACTAGTGAATTCAGATATACCAGAAGAAAATATAGAGAAAGTTGAAGCAGAAATAGTTAATCCAGAAGATCTTCCTTTTTCAGCTGACAAACTACACGGTTCTAAATTTTAGGAGGAAAAAATGAGAGAAGATACTGTAATAACACTAGAAGATGGCAAAGAATATTTACTACTTTTAGAAAGTGAAACGACAAAAGAAAGCTATTTCTTAGCAGTTGTCTTAGATGCAAATAATAATCCGACAACGACATATGCAGTTTTAGAAGAAGTTGACAAAGATGGGGAACTGTACGTAGAAAAAGTAAATGATCCAATCATTTTAAATCAACTTCTTGCTGACTATAGGTCACAACGCGATTCTGAAATTGCAGCATAAAAAAATATCCGAAAGGATATTTTTTTTTTATTCAACTGTTACAGATTTAGCTAAATTTCTAGGTTTGTCGATAGAGCATCCCCTTAGCTTGGCAACTTCATATGAGATCATTTGTAATGGAATTACACTCATTATAGAGACGATACTTTTTAAAGCATTAGGAATCACAACTACAAAGTCATAAACTTCTTCAGGAATATAAATATCTTCACTTATTACCAAGAAAATGCGAGCTCCTCTAGATTTTACTTCTTTGATATTACTAATCGTCTTTTCGGCAATTATTTCGTCCGTTATAACGGCAAATACAGGTGTATCCTGACTTATCAAAGAAATCGTGCCATGTTTTAATTCACCAGCAGCATATGCTTCACTATGTATGTAAGATATTTCTTTAAGTTTTAAAGAACCCTCTAAACAGATTGCATAGTCTATCTGTCTTCCGATAAAAAATATGTCATCTCTATCTTTAACCTCTGAGGCTATCTTTTTATAAAGATTTTCCTCATTGATGAGTTTCTCTATTTTTACAGGAAGAGATGATAATTCCTTTTTCCATTCAACTAAATTCATATCTTGAATCGAAATTAGCAATAGAAGTACTATTTGAGATAGATATGCTTTAGTTGTCGCAACGGCAATTTCACTTCCTGCTAAAGTATATATGACCTCATCGACTTCCCTAGCAATAGAACTTTCTTTGACGTTTACTATGCCTATAGTGTGTGCTTTTAATGATTTAGCTATTTTTACAGCTGCTAAAGTATCAGCGGTTTCACCAGATTGACTTATCGCTATCACGACATCTTCATCGTTTATAAATAATTTTTTATATTTAAACTCACTTGCCAGTTCCACACTTACTGGAATATCTAAATTGTTTTCTATAAAATGCTTACCGACAAGTCCAGCATGATATGCACTTCCACAAGCTACGATAGTAACATTTTTATAATTCCTTAAATTCGGTAAAGAAGATAGATTATCTTCCATTAAATACTCCGAAATCAAAGTTTTTATCACTTCTGGCTCTTCATGGATTTCCTTCAACATGAAGTGTTCGTATTCTCCCTTATCTATGGAACTTGCGTCCCCTGAAAAAGTCTTAACTAGAACTTCTTTCTCTACTCCATCTATATCATATAAATCGATGTTCTTATCATCAACTATGGCGAATTCGCCATCGGACAAAGTAACGTATTGCTTAGTCCACTTTAATATCGCTGGAACATCGCTTGCAATGAAATTTTCATCACTTCCTAAACCTATGATTAAAGGACTCAAATTTTTAATAACATAAATCTTACTGGTATCTTCATCCACCATGAGAGCAATAGCATAAGAGCCTTTTACCTTTTTCTTAAATAGCAATATAGCCTCTTTCATATCTTTTGTCTTTTCAAATAGTGAATCGATAAGACAAGCTGCAACTTCAGAGTCGGTATCGGACAAAAATTTCTTTCCTTCTTTGCCCAACTCATCTTTTATTTCCATGTAATTTTCTATTATTCCGTTGTGGACAAGTGTAATACTACCCGATCTATGCGGATGGGAGTTAATCTCATTAGGGATACCATGTGTTGCCCATCTAGTATGACCGATACCGATGGAACTTTCGACGTTCATGTTCAGCTTAGTTTCTAAATTAGAAATTTGACCTTCTGATTTTACTATTTTTATATTTTCATCATCTACGTAAGCTATTCCTGCTGAATCATATCCTCTATATTCTAAACATTTTAAACCTTCTACTATGAACGATAAAGCACTTTTCTTTTTACCGACATAGCCAATTATACCACACAAAAAAATTCCTCCTTATATTGTGTTTTCTTGCACGGTATATACTTTGTTATAATCTTGATTTCACTTTTTAATATATAACTTACGGCTTGCAATAGCCGGGATAGCATCCGCCGAATATTTCGATAACTATCCACCTCGTCACCTAAAAAGGCCTGGCGCTAATCGGAACAGACCCTCACTTTCCTGTACTCCGACTTTATTAATACTAAGTATATTACAATTTTAAAAAAATAGCAATAATATGGAAAAATGTGCTATATGAAGTCGATTTCACATTGTTTTTTATATATAGTATGTTATAATTTACCTATAGGAGGAAAGTTATGAAAAAGTTTTTTGAAAAATATGATTTGATCAAAATAGCTGGTATATTGATATTACTATCAGTAGTTCTAACTTGGGTAATTCCGAATGGTTATTTTTCGGGAAAAGAATTGGTTACTGAAGATCTCAACAGAATTGGATTTACAACATTTTTCCAATTTAGCATGCTCGGAGTTTACTACTTTACTGTATTAGTAACTTTCTTGTTTGTTTTAGGTGGGTTTTATCAAGTCCTATCGAAACGGGCAGGATATCAGAAATTGGTTAAAAATATTAGCGAAAAATTGAAGAGACATGCAATTCCAGTAGTACTAGTTATCTCATTTATCTTTGCTGTACTTGGAAGCTTTGTTAACGAATATTTTCCATTATTGGCATTTATTCCTTTCGTGATAACGATATTAAATCGTATGAAAGTAGACAAAGTATCAGCTTTTGTTGCAACCTTTGGTGGTCTACTAGTAGGTACTATCGGTAGCACATATAGTAGCAAGGTTACAGGACATCTAGTAACTACGTTAGGAGTTAAGTACGAGAATTTAATAGTAGCTCAATTAGTTCTATTTGCATTAGCATACATTCTACTTGCTATCTTCACAGTATTATGGATGAAAAAACAAAAAAGTAATAAGAAATTTGAATCGTATGACAAATTTGAAATTGAAGAACAAAAAGAGTCAAAGAAAGCACCTAAGACATGGATTTTTGCGATCGGTACTGTACTGTTCGTATTGACCGT
This sequence comes from uncultured Bacilli bacterium, assembly GCA_910587535.1. Classification (GTDB taxonomy): domain Bacteria; phylum Bacillota_I; class Bacilli_A; order RF39; family UBA660; genus RUG11867. Next base: position 11,577 of record CAJUKM010000001.1, on the reverse strand, counting down.
TGTATTAGCATACTTACCTTGGGCTACATGGAATATCACATGGTTTGCAGATATAACTGAGAAGGTTAACGAAGCTGCAATCGGTGGAGAAACAGTCATCAAGTATATTTTTGGCGATATAATCGAATTCGGTAAATGGGATATTTTCACAGTACAATTCGTCATGATCTTTATAACCTTACTTATCCATTGGTTTGGTAGAGTTTCACTCGATGAAATCATTGAAAGTTACAGTGAAGGATTTAAAAAGATCAGTAATGTAGTCGTAGTATTATTAATTGTATATGTCATTCTAGAATTCTCAGTTATGTTCCCTGTTCTTCCAGCAATCATAAATTGGTTTGATGGTTTGATCAGCGGCTTTAACTCTCTACTAGCTTTAGGCGGAGCATTTATTACTTCGATCTTCACTGTAGAGATGCAATATAATATGAGCCTAGTCGGAACATATTATGCTTCTATGTACGCTGATGCACACGATGCGATTGCAATCATTTTCCAATCAGCATTTGGATTTGCAAGCTTCTTCGTTCCATCTAGTGCAATATTGATGCTCGGATTATCATACCTTAACATTCCATATAAGGATTGGATGAAATTCATCTGGAAATTCTTGTTGGCAATGTTAGTAGTAATTATAGCGGTAGTACTTATAGTTGCTTAAAAAAAGTTCGTCTAAAAGATGGGCTTTTTTTACGGCTATAAACACATTAGACTGTTATATTATTTTGTAATTTGCTATAATTATTAATAAGAGATTGGAGATTAATTTATATGAAAAAAATTGTAATATTTGGAGGCGGAACAGGACTATCATGTATCCTTTCCGGTTTAAAGTTGTTCCCGGTTGATGTAACGGCAATCATCTCGGTAAGTGACAATGGAAGTAGCACGGGGCAGCTAAAAAAAGAATTCGATATACCTGCAGTCGGAGACGTTGGTAAAGTACTCTTATCGATGGCAAATGCCGATAACGATTTCATGGATCTTTTGAGCTATAGATTCACTAGGGAATCGTTTCTAGAAAACCATCCGATCAAAAACATTCTTCTAACTGCTTTAATAGACATAAAGGGAAATATAACCGACGCTACAAAATACATGTGTAAACTTCTCGATATTAGAGGAACTATTCTTCCTCTGACAGAAGAAAAAGTTGAATTAGTAGGAGAAGGCATAAGAGGCAAAGAGTTTTTAGGAGAAGAAGAAGTAAGCCAAAACGTAAAATATATAAAGAAATTAAAATATGACCATTCAGTTTCTATCAGTAAAGAGATAATAGATAAAATATTAGAAGCTGACTTAATACTTTTCAGTTCTGGAAGTTTATACACAAGTATTCTTCCACACTTAATAGTGCCAGAGATAAGAGATGCGATAAGAAAATCAGAAGCTCCAACGATGTACATATCAAATCTTGTTTCTCAACCTGGTGAAACTGATGGGTATTCCGTAAGTGATCACATAAAAATATTAAATGACTATTTGGATAGCCGAAAAGTAGACATAGTTCTCGCAAACAATGCTGAAATTGATAAAGAAATTGTAGACAAATATTCATTGTTAGAACATAAAACTTTAATAGAAATAGATCGTGAAGAGATTAAGAAACTCGAAGCTCGACTTATAGAAGATAAAATATTTGCTGTCGACAACGGAATGATCAGACACAATGCACTTAAAACGGCGTATTTGATATTCTCATATCTTATGGAGAGTGAGTAACTTGACGTTCACCTCGCAAGTCAAAGATGAGATTGCCACCTCTAAGCTTAACGAATTAGAAAATAGAAATCTCTTTTTAGGTTACTTATATGCGAATGGGACTTTAGAAAAAGACAAAATTGTCATTTTTTTAGAAAACAAAAACATCGCAGAGAAGCTTTTCAAAACTTTAAAGTATTGTTACCATACAGATGTAAAAATCACTATAAGAACTCAAAAGAAATTCAGAGTAAAAAGGTTCTTCATATTTGAACTTACAGAGAATATAGGCTTATTCGAAGCAGAATTGCATGATCTATATTTTGGAGACAAAGAGAGCATAGACGCTTTTATCAAAGGTATTTTCTTAGCAACTGGCAGCATAAATGATCCTAAAAGAAATCGTTATCATCTAGAGCTAACTTTTGATAGAAAAAATAAGGCAGAAAGGGTCTTAAAGATTCTAAATGACTTAGAATATAAATTTAAAATGATTAAAAGAGAAAAGAACTATATGCTATATTTAAAGTCTTCAGAAGAAATAAGTGACTTTCTAAAACTGTTAGGAACAGTCAGCTCACTTTTCTATTATGAAGACATAAGGATTTACAGGGACCACGCCAATATGGTAAACAGGTTAAATAATTGTGAACAAGCAAATTTCGAAAAAACGCTCAAAACAGGAGACAAACAGTTGTCAGTTATAAGGCACATAAAGGAAAAAGACTGTATGTCACTTCTAGATGAGAAAACGAGACAGGTCGCAGAATATCGCTTAAAGTATCCGGAAGAGAGCTTTCAGTCGCTTGCTAACATTATCAGCACAGAGACAAATAAATCTGTATCAAAATCATATGTAAATCATCACTTTAGAAAGATAAATGAAATATATGAAAAAATGATAGATGCTCAAAAAAAATGAGAATCTATTTTTTTATGCATTAACGCCCCAATGTTAAGGGAATACTGGTTCACAGGGACTCTCAATCACGTAAATTATGATCTCTTCCTTTTCGACAGAAAGTGACATTTTAAGCCTTTATTTTCCTTTTTAAAGTGTTACACTTGTTCTGTTGTGCACACAAAAAGAAGGAAGGAAAAAATATGATTAGTTTAATACTCTATGACAATGACAAAAATAGAAGGGAAGTATACATAAAGATAGTTAAAAAATTTCTATATAAAACATTAGATTATTATAAAATATATGAGTTCGACAGATATAGCTTAAAAGTAGAAGAAAGTTTTAAACATATAGGCGGTACTAAGATCTACATAATAAATATAGATGGCGAAAGTCCTAACTCCTTAAACATTGCAAGAAAAATAAGGGACGATGGAGATTTTAACAGTCCGATTATTTTAACGACAAAGAATGCAAAAGAAAAAGTAGTAGACAATCTTCAAAACATATTATTCTTAGATATAATTTCTGACGATGAAAATATGATTGCAGGTATCTTTAAAAGCTTAAAAGATGCTTATAATATAGTAAAGAGAAACGACGTCTATACATTTTCTGCATTTGATGAAATCTACAGAATACCCTACAGTGACATAAATTTTATTATGAAAAACATCAATGATGATTCAGTTACTATATACACAAAAGACGATACTTATCTCGATTACATTACAGTTAAGAAACTTGAAACTCTATTGAGAAAAGATCCACGATTTTTCAAATCGCATAGAAGCTGTATTTTAAATTTAAATAATGTAAGTTCTTATGATAAAAAACATAATTTAGTAATATTTAAAGACGGAATGACAACCAATCTCATTTCTAGACACAATAAAATGCTTCTATCAGAGAGACTGACAAATGAAATAGATGCTTAAAATTGTTGACATAAATTAACTTTAGTACTAGAATAAACTCCTGTTAAAGGAGTTTTATTATGAATGAACGTTATTTTATATTAAAAAGAGGAGCATTTGTAAACGATGGAAAAAAATTACAAAAAAGAGATGAACCGATATCTAGAGAGCTACTCGAATTAGAAAATGAAATAGAAACATTAGAAAATTTATTAAAAATGACTCAAATAGAATATGAAAGATATAGAACTTTAGAGTCGCCAGAGATTTCAAAAAAAAGAGCGGCTAAAATTTGTAAAAAGGCATTATTAGTAAATATGCTACTTTACGTTATGGCAATCTTTCTAGTAAAACCATTATCTCAATTCAGCTTAATAGAATTACTTGGATCAATCAAAGATGTATATGCAGGATTATTGATATTTGGTATAGGTTCAACTGGTTTTATATTCTGGATGTACAAAGAAATGATAAATAGCATAGACCGTGAGTTTATAATTAAAGAAGGTTTAGAGAAAAAAATAGAGTATTTAGAACAAGAATTAGAAACGGCGACAACTAAATTAAACTGTTTAAAAGCCCAAAATCTTCAAGATCCTGAGATGCAAGAATCAGTTTCTTTAGAGGAATATAATAGGGAATTCTTAGCGAGACAAACAAAAAGAGCCAATATAGTGGGAACTCTTGAAGGCTTTAAAGCTGAAGTATTGAAGCATGCAAAAAGGGGAACACTAGAATCTTTTTTAAGAGAAAGAGGAATAGTTTTAGAATCAAAAGAAGAAAAAGATTTCGTTGCAAAGAGAATCGCTATGTTACCAAAAAAATGATAGAAAAATAAAAATGCAAACAATAATTATTTGGCATTAATGATAAACGCCCACAAAAGGCAATATAAAAAAGCCTTAAAAGAACAAACCGAAAAGTTAAATTCTTTCGGTTTTTTTGATTAAAAAGAGAAGAAAAATTAATTGATTTATGATATACTTATTAAGATAAGGAATGATAAAGATGGGTAAAATAAATGTGAATATAAACAATCAGTTTAGTTTAAGTGCAGAATCTGGAATCACTATCGGGGATTTAGCACACGACTACAAAAAAGTCACGGATAAAGTTATCGTTGGAGCGAGATTAGGAAATACGATAGTCGATTTCGATACTAAATTGACAGAAGACGCCCACATAGAATTTTTTGACTACACAGATCAAGCTGGAAATAAGATGTATCAGGCCGGTCTTAAGTTCATAATGATTATCGCAATAAGGGAACTATGGAATAAAAGTGTCTCGTTTAAATTTTCTATAGATAAAGGAACATATGCTGAGGTAGACAAACGTCTTACCGATAAAGACATAGAAGATCTTCGCATAAAAATGGGCGAGATAGTCAGCTATGATTATCCGATAAAAAGATGCACAACCAGAAAAAGTGATGCGATAAGATATTATCTTTCTACAAAAGAAGATGAAAAAGCTATTAATATAAGAAATATTCCTAATAGTTATGTAGATTTATATGAAATTGATCACTCTTACAATTATTTCTTTACAGACATGCCAGCGAGTACTGGAGAACTTGGACTTTATAGACTAGAGCGAATCGACAAAAATGCCATTGCCCTCATGTATCCGCGAATCGATTCCAATCATAGGGTTCCGGATTACGACTACAATGAAAAAATACACGGAGAGCTATCCAAATTTAGCAAATGGGCAACTAAAATGGGAGTATCTTATGCAGCTGGCATTAACGAATTAGTTTCCAATTCAGAAATTCAGATGTTTATAAAGATGAATAACGTGTTCCTAAACGACTCTCTTACTAGCATAGCTAAAGACATAGCGAAGAAAAGTAAGGATGTCAAATTGATTTTAATAGGCGGACCGAGTAGTTCTGGTAAAACTACTAGTGCTCATAGAATGCAAACATATCTAGAAACGTTTGGAGTAAAACCGATCGTAATAAGTGCAGATGACTACTTTAAAGATAGAAAAGACTCACCAAGAGATAAGAATGGTAACTACGATTTTGAGTGCTTAGAAGCCCTAGACTTAGACCTTTTTAACAGTCAACTAAACGACCTTCTAAAAGGAAAAAGTGTCACCCTACCGACATATAACTTTTTAACCGGCGAAAAAGAATATAAAAGAGCTCCTATCAAGTTGGAACCGGATAACGTTCTTTTGATCGAAGGCTTGCATTGCCTAAATGAAGATATGACAAAAAAGATTTCACGGGATGTAAAATATAAGGTCTTTGTATGTCCTCTAACTCCACTTAGCATAGATAGACATAATCATTTATCGACTACGGATATGCGTCTAATCAGAAGGATAGTTCGTGACAACAGGGTTCGCGGAAACAAAGTAGAAGATACACTTGGAACGTGGTCAAAAGTTAAAGAAGGCGAAGAAAAATATATATTCCCTTATACAAAGGATGTCGACGCAGTACTAAACACCGCTTATACATACGAATTAGGCATATTGAGAATATTTGCAGAACCGTTATTATACAGTATAAAAATGGACTCGATTCACTATGAAGAAGCTCGTAGACTGTTGGGATTATTGAGAAACTTTTTCCCGATTTCGAGCGAATATATCGAAGATGATAACACACTAAGAGAGTTTATCGGAGGTAGCATTTACGAATAGATAAAGAAAGAAGGACTATGATGAAGAAAAAAATAGCGATTAATGGATTTGGAAGAATAGGAAGACTAGCATATAGAGAATTATTAAAAGACGATAGCTTAGAAGTCGTTGCTATAAACGATTTATCTACGGCGGAAGAATTAGCTTATCTTTTAAAATACGATACAATTCATGGCAGATTAGATGAATTAGTCGACGTAAAAGAGAATACTATAATCTGTGGTAGTCAGAAGACCGAAGTGTTTTCCATAAAAGACGCAAGAGAACTTCCCTGGAAAAAATTAGAGATTGACTTGGTTTTAGAGTGTACTGGTGTTTACACAAAGTTAGAAGACGCCAAAGCTCACATCGAAGCAGGAGCAAAACACGTACTAATCAGTGCGCCTGGGAAAGGTGACATGAAAACAATAGTATATGGAGTCAATGAAGAAATATTAGACGGAAATGAAGAAATTATCAGTGCAGCTAGTTGCACGACTAACTGTCTAGCGCCAGTCCTAAAGGTGATAAACGACAATTACGGAATAGAATGTGGCTTCATGACAACGGTGCACGCTTATACTAACGACCAAGTAAATCTCGATGTTCAACATAAAAAAGGCTATAAGACTAGAAGAGGAAGAGCTTGTGCTTTAAATATAGTTCCCTCATCAACTGGAGCAGCCAACGCCATAGGTAAAGTAATACCTGAATTAGCCAGAAAATTATCGGGAAGTGCTCTGAGAGTCCCCGTAGGAGATGGATCCCTTATCGATTTAACTCTAAAACTTAAAAAAGATGTCACAGCTGAAGAAATAAATGATATTTTTACAAAATCTAAAAATGATGTACTCGATATAACTTATGATCCGATAGTTTCTAGTGACATTCAAGGAATTTCAGTTGGAGCTTTAGTCGATGGAAGTCTTACCGAAGTATTGAATACGGAAAAAGGTAAATTAACTAAAATAATAGCTTGGTATGATAATGAATTCGGTTATACAATTCAGATGATTAGAACGATGAAATATTTTTTAAATTTATAAAATAATGCTATCTGTTGAAGATAGCTTTTTTAATTTTTTGTCATAAAATGACGCTTGTGAATATATTGTTTTTCTTCATACCAAAACTTAATTGAAGGCTAAAAAACTATGCCAAATTTGACTTTAGACATACATTATGGTATAGTATTGCACGTTCGCTTTCAAGGAGGTTTGAACACAATATGAAAAATATAGTGACCATTAAGGTCCTTAAAAACATGGTTTTTTCTTCGATTTTGTTGATGCCATTACAGATAAGCATGGGAGCATGTCCAGAATTTGGACTAATCCCGACGAAAGATGAGATCAAAATAGTTGACGATGAAGTTCCACCCTCGGCTATGCCGATGGTAGTACTCTTAGACGTTAAAGAAAAGTCATGTGATATTGAATGTTTTCTAGAGAATAAAAATCAAGAGATCGAGTTCTTAAGTAAGACATTTGCCATTAAGAGTTCCGAAGTTCATAGTAGACTAGAAAAAATAAACGACGATGGTCTATACGATGAACTAAATATCGGACGTTTAAAGAATAATAAGGGAAAACAAAAAAAATACTCTTCGTTTGAAGAAGGGTTGATAGAATATCTTTTCTCACTAGAAAAGAAAGAATCGAAGTTATTTTCTAAAAAAAGAATACCGTATACGGGAAAAGCAAAATATGTCGAAGATTTAATAAAATACTTTACTGATATTTATGATAATGTCGACTATCTGACTGCTGTAAGTATAGGTGCTGCGGAAAGCGGATACTATAAAGTTACCTATATGCTTAGATGTAACAATGTCTTCGGCGGTATGGGCAGTAACGGACTATTAAAGTATAGAAATATGGAATATGGAATTCTAAGTTATATCAGATTGTTATCGAAAAGTTATTATGGTAAAGGATTAAAAACAGTTGAATCTATCGGTAGAGTATATTGCCCTACGATAGACGAAAACGGAAAAAAAGTAGCGAGCAGCCACTGGGTAAATCTCGTTAAAACTGCTAAATCTAAATATAAAAATAACAACAGTGACAGAGAAATAACAGTAGATAAGCTATTAAACGATTGAGCCTTGATTACTTAATCGTTTTTTTTGTATAATAATATAGAATGATAAGAAAGGATTAATTACCATGATTAAATATTTAAAAGATTTAGATCTTAAAGAAAAAAGGGTCATACTCAGAGTAGATTACAATGTTCCTGTGGAAAATGGTAAGATCATCAACACAAAAAAAATAGACGATTCTTTTGAAACTATAGACTATCTAGTTAAAGAGAGAGCCAAGATAATCGTTTTGAGTCATTTTGGTCGTATCAAAACAGAAGATGATAAAAAAGATAATACACTCAAACCTATATATGACTATATAAAATCTTTAAATAAATACGATATTCTTTATTCTGCCGTGCCTATGGGTGACATGCTTACTACTATGGCAAATACTTTAGAACCAGGACAAATAGTGTTAGTTGAAAACACTAGATTTCTAGATTTGAATGGAAACTTAGAAAGTTCAAACGACATTCAATTATCTATGTACTGGGCTAGCTTAGCCGAAGTATATATAGATGACGCCTTTGCCTCTATGCACAGATTTCACTCTAGTATCACTGGTATACCAAAAGAAATCGAAGAAAAGGGAGCTGGTTTTCTAGTTGAAAAAGAGATAGAAAATTTGAAACCTTTAATAACTAATCCCAATAAACCATTTACTGTTATAATGGGTGGAGCAAAGTTAGACGATAAGATAGAACTTATATATAGTCTTGCCGAAATAGCTGATAACATTTTACTTGGTGGTGGAATTGCTAATACATTCTTAAAAGCATCCGGATACGATATAGGTTCTAGTTTAGTGAGCGACGAATCATTAGCCAAAGCTAAAGCTATCTTGGCAGAATTCAAAGATAAAATTGTTTTGCCAAAAGACGTCATCGTTTCTCCAACCTATAGCCAAACTTATGAGTTAAAAGATTTAGAAGACATAGTAATTGATGACATGATAGGAGATATCGGTAGTAAAACGGTAGAACATTTCAAAAGTATAATAGAAAAAGCTAATACGATATTCATAAATGGAACAGTCGGTAAATATGAAGAAAAACCTTTTTCTAACGGTACACAGGAAATTTTAAACTTAGCAGCTAATTCAAAAGCAAAAACCATAGTAGGTGGAGGAGATGCTGGAACAGCCGCTAAAAAATTCGGCTATGAAGAAAAATTAGACTTTATATCCACTGGTGGCGGAGCTACATTATCATACATAGCAAATAGAACACTTCCTGGCTTGACTGCATTGGAGATCGCTGATGAAGAAGATAATAGTAAATCTTAAAGACTATCTAGGCTATCGAGAAAATGTCGAATTCGCGAATCAGTCGGAAGGATTAGACATCACTGTATTCCCAAGCCTACCATATCTTTATATATATAAAAATAAGAATATAAAAATAGGTGCACAGGATATCTCTAAATTTGAAAAAGGAGCTCATACTGGATCAGTCAGCGCAGAACATCTAAAAGAATTTGGCATTGAATCAGTAATATTGAACCATCGCGAATGTAAAAAAGATGAAGATAGACTTAGAGAAAAAGTTAGAATGGCATATCGCTATGATATAGATATTATATTATGTATAGATGGGTTTGTAGGAACCGAACTCGAAAAAATAGACGGAATCCTCGAAGAGATAGACTGTACCGATCTTATGTTAGCGTACGAACCTACAGAAGATATATCACTTATAGATATAGTCAGAAATTTAAATAAAATAAAAGACTATTTCAAAAAATATAACTTTAAGTATCTGTATGGGGGAAACATATCGAGTGCGAACTATCAAGAATTCGATGAAGCTTTAGACGTGGATGGATATTTAATAAGCAGTCACGCCTTAGATCCAGAAGAACTCAAACGTATTGTAAACCAAGCCAGATAACTCTCTATCAATTTAGCTTTTTTTTTGATATAATACCTAACGAAGAGACGAGAGTGTATAAAATGAGAGAAATTAGGGAAGGCGATAAACTGCAGGTTCACTGCTACAAGCACGATGGAACGCTCCACAGAACATGTGATGAGGCTACGGTGCTTGAAATAACTGAGAACACACTTGTATGTGCCAACTACAAAACAGAGATTAGTGAAATCGGAGGCGTTCGTTACCACACTAAAGAACCGGCAATCTTATTATTCTACAAAGATGAATGGTTCAACATTATAGGACAGATGAAAAAAAAGGGACTATTTTACTACTGTAACATAGCAAGTCCGTATATTATTGACGACGGACTCATAAAATATATAGATTATGATCTAGACTTGAGAGTATTTCCAGACGGATCCTTTAAAGTTTTAGATCGTAATGAATACCGTTATCATAAAAAAAAGATGAACTACGGAGAATCATTAGAGAGAGTAATAGAATATGAGTTATCAAAACTCATCGAAATGAAAAGAAAAAATGAGGGCGTTTTTAGTAAAGAAATGATAGACCATTACTATGAGCTTTATGAAAAAATGCGTTCAAAAAAACACTAAAATAGACACTTTGTGTCAAATTTGAAAAAAAAGTGAAATTTTTTCGAAAAAAGTGTTGACTTTAACATTTTGAAATGATATATTACTTGTGCACGAAGGGAAAGAGCCTTGAATAAAGGCATCGTGCGAAATGATCTTTGAAAACCAAGTATAATGTCAAATTAATTGAGTAGCTAAGATTAAACTTGATAATTAACTTTATTATATAAGTTATTTTTTATTGAGAGTTTGATCCTGGCTCAGGATTAACGCTTGCGGCATGCCTAAGACATGCAAGTCGAACGAGAAGGCCCATTGATATAGTATGAAGTCGGAGTGCTTGCACAAAGATGGATTACTATTGATTTGGATTTTCCTTCTAGTGGCAAACGGGTGAGTAACACGTGGGTTACCTACCTTTAAGTTGGGGATATCACCTGGAAACGGGTAGTAATACCGAATGTGATCTACGGATTAAAGAAGCCTTTAAAGCTTCGCTTAAAGATGGGCCTGCGGTGCATTAGCTAGTTGGCGGGATAATAGCCCACCAAGGCGACGATGCATAGCCGAACTGAGAGGTTGATCGGCCACACTGGGACTGAGACACGGCCCAGACTCCTACGGGAGACAGCAGTTAGGAATATTCGTCAATGGGGGAAACCCTGAACGAGCAATGCCGCGTGAACGATGAAGGCCCTCCGGGTTGTAAAGTTCTGTTGTTTGGAAAGAATCTCGCGTGTAGGAAATGACACGTGACTGACGGTACCATTCAAGAAAGCCACGGCTAACTACGTGCCAGCAGCCGCGGTAATACGTAGGTGGCGAGCGTTATCCGGATTTATTGGGCGTAAAGCGT